>JAHRVC010000109.1 GCA_019090885.1 Marinosulfonomonas sp. | reverse complement strand
CCGGCATAGATCGCGCCGATAACCGAAAACACCAGCAGGATAATCGGCCAGACATCCAGCAGATCACGTATGCGGCTCGACCAGTCATTGACATCATTTGTGCGTGGCGCAAGCGACGGGTTGATCGTGCAGCGCGTCAATATCATCGCGCAATATACAAACAGCGTCAAAAGCCCCGGCAAGATACCGGCGATAAACAAATCGCTGATCGAGACATTTGCAAAGATGCCATAGATGATGAAAACAAGGCTTGGCGGGATCATGACGCCAAGGGTGCCCCCGGCCGCGACACTGCCAGTCGCCAGCGCCTTATCATAGCCAGCCTTCAGCATTTCGGGCACGGTGATCCGGCTGATTGCAGCCGTTGTTGCAAGCGACGAACCGGATGCCGCCGAGAACCCGGCGCAGGCGATATTCGTCGCAATCGCAAGGCCACCGGGTAAAAACGACAGCCAACTTCGCGCGGCCTTAAAAAGTGCCGCGCTTAGGCCGCCATAATTGGCAAATGCCCCCATCAGGATGAACATCGGAATCGCCGACAGCGAAAAATGCGCCGCCGTGATAAATGGTTCATCACGTAACAGCGCATAAGCACCCAAAGGGCTTCGGATCATCGCAATCCCGATAAGCGCGACGAAACCCAGCGCAATTCCGATCGGAACCCGCAGTGCTATCAACACCAGCGCAAATCCAAACCCACCAAGGCCAATGGCCAAATCCGACATATCTATCCCCCTATAGGTCTTGAACGGCCAGTTATCTGGCTATCCAAGCCCCATGTCCCCGTCCTCAATTTCCAGATTATATTTTATCGCAAAGTAGGTTTGCAGCGATGTCCAGGCGAAGGCGACGCAAGCCAGCCCTACGCCGATCGGATAGCTCCAACGTGCGTGCCAGATGGCAATGTAGCCGCTAGACGTTTCCCAGGATTCACCGGATGCCATTTTGCGCAATGCCTGATCAATGCCAGCGTAGGTCATGTAAGCTGTGATCAGGACACAAAACAAAGACACGATCAAAATCGCGACCTTGACCGAACGCGGCTTTAACACAGCGGTAAACAGCGTGACGCTTATGTGGCCTTCAAACAGCGTAACAGCCATTAAAGGCGCGAAAACGATCGTTGTCATATAGAACGCCGACACTATTTCCAGCGTTCCGTCGATCGGGCTGGAAAACACATATTTCAGGAAAACATCCGCACAGATATGCAGCATCATCAGGAATATGAAAAACCCACCGACACCAGCAAAAAAATTGGCCGTTCGGCTCAGAACCTTCTCTGTCGTTTCAAGTGATGAATTCATCAATTTTATCCTTGGCGTTCATATTTCCAACATTTTAACATTCATACGAGTTACCAATTTTGTCCGTGGGCCTGACAAACAACTCGGGTAAGCGGCTGCGATCTTAAAACCATAACCGCACCTGACGGTGCGAATGACCGGCAACACCATCTGCGTATTAAAGTAGCACGGTTGACTTGAAATTCGGCATCATTCTGGATTCCCCCCCGAAACACCCACAAATTCCAGCACGCATCTTTAGCCTTCTCCCCATCAGGCAAGGAATTTGAGTTTTCCCTTTATACACAATTCACGCCAGTAATCGCATTGACTTCGCGGGATTGAAGTTAAATAATCCCACAATGTGATTATTCGTAGGTTTTTTTTGATGGATGTCAACGAAAACTGACTGAAGCATCGCAACTGGGAAGATTTATTACTTAACCGCACCTGAACGACCGCGCTGATCGGGATTAGATCGCAGGTGAGTTTCGGCGCAAATGTATCGGGTGGTATAAGCTGCGCCATTGCGGCCATGCGCAAAACACCTGAACACAGAAAGCTGGGTATCAAATGGCAGAGCAGGCAATCGATGTATTAGGCCGGTGGGAATTGGTCAGTTGGTATCAGGAATATGATGACGGCCGGGTGATCTATCCGTTCGGTGAAGACGCTGTCGGTTTCATAGATTATCAAAAGAACGGCCAGATGTGCTGCGCATTTGCGCGCGCCAATCGACCAAACTTTACCACAGGTGGCCAATGGAATGCCGAAGATTCCGACAAAGTAACAGCATATAACGGTTACCTGTCTTACTGCGGAACATTCCGGTTTGACGGTTCAGCGGTTGAACATGATGTGGAATTCAGCCTTTATCCCAATTGGGTGGGAACAACGATGGTTCGCCAGGTTTCCTATGACGACGGAATATTGAAACTTCTCGCCCGCCTAGAAGTAGACACGCCCGAAGCCAGATCAGCAATTCTGGTATGGCGACGGCCAGAATAATCACAACACACCAAAGGAAATGCCCAAATGAGCCAGACCGATCCACAAAACACATGGAAACACATCTGCAATGTGGATGAGCTGGACGACATCGACGAAGACGAAGGCCTGCAGGTCACTGTGGACAATGGCGCAATTGTCGCCGTGTTCAAGGTGAACGGCGAATATTACGTCATCGAAGATTTGTGTTCGCATGGGAACGCATCTTTGGCCGAGGGCTTTCTGGAAGAATTCGACGTCGAGTGCCCGTTTCATGGTGGCAAGTTTGATATCCGCACGGGCGAGCCAACGGCGTTTCCCTGTGCAACAGCAATAAAGGTCTACGAAGTAAAAGTCGGCGATGGCGTCCTTTTTGCAAAGGTCAGCCCGCAAGTCCGGCCCAATGCGGAGGAAGATACAGATGCGTGATACAACCACACCCGATATCGGTTCTTTGATCGAAAAAGACACGATTCACAGTTCTTTATATACGGACCGCGAAATTTTTGAGCTTGAGTGCGAAAAAATATTTGAAGGCAACTGGGTTTATGTGGCCCATGAATCTGAACTGCCACGCAACGGCGACTATCTGCGCCGCACAATGGGCACGACGCCCATTCTTGTGACCAAAACGGCCAAGGGCATCCATGTTGTCGTCAACCGTTGCACCCACCGCGGCAATCTTTTGTGCCCGGCACCAAGGGGCCGCAAAAAGGCGTTTGGTTGCCAGTATCACGGCTGGGTTTTCGGCCCTGATGGCGAGCTGGTCGAAATCCCGTTTCCGGACGGCAGCGAAAATCTGGACAAGTCCAAACTTGGGCTGCGCACCGCGCGCGTTGAAAGCTATCGCGGGTTTGTTTTCGCATCCCTGAACCATGACGTCGATGATTTGGTGACCTATCTGGGCCATGCGCGTCAGGCGCTTGACCGGGCATCCGATCTGTCACCGGTTGGCGAAATCCTACTTAGCAAAACATGGATTCAGCATTCGTTCAAAGCCAACTGGAAGATGATTTCGGAAAACGAAGCCGACGGCTATCACGTTAATTTTGTCCACGATTCCTTTGCCAAGGCGATCACGCCGGAAGGTAAATATGAGAATGTTATCAAAGAAGACGAGGAAGGCATCGGCTCGGTCAGCCGCTATCTTGGCAACGGGCACACCGAAATCGACTATGAGGTGTCTTACGGCGCACCGATGAAATGGCTGGGCGTCAAAGAAGACAGATACCCGGAATACACTAAGGCGATGAAAGAGCGTTACGGCGAAGAAGAAGCCAACACCATCATGCGCAAAGGCCCGCCACATACGTTTATTTTCCCGAACCTTTTTCTGGCGGAAACCTGCTTTGTGGTCATTCAGCCGATCTCGGTAAATGAATCGATCAACTGGCACACGCCGCTTTATCTGCAAGGCGTTCCTGACAAGCTGAACCAGCGTATTCTGCGTCAGGGCGAACCTGCGATGGGGCCGTCGGCGTTTCTGACGGCGGATGATGCTGTGATTGCTGAACGCCAATGGAACGCATTGGACGGTGCGCCGGGCTGGCTTGATCTAAGCCGGGGCGCTGATCGGGAAATCGAAAAAGATGATGGTGTATTGCAATCGCATTACACCGACGAGACATCGAACCGGGGCTTTTGGAGCCACTATAAATCGGTGTTTGCGTAAAACTATAACTGGGAGCTGCGCATGTCTGGGATTGACGAAAAAGAATACCGTCAGATCTGTAATTTTATATTTCTGGAATGCCAGCTTGCCGATGAAGGGCGCTGGGAAGAATGGGAAGAATTGCTGGCGGCCGATATGAATTATTGGGTGCCGATCAACGGTGAAGAAGCCGATCCAAACTGGGATGTGTCGATCATCAATGACAACCGCTCGCGGCTGGCGACACGTATTCGCCAGTTGCGCACGGGAACCCGGCACAGTCAGGCCCCGATCTCGGTTATTCGGCGCATGGTGTCCAATATTGTGATGAACGAAGATGATGACGGAATTGTTGTTGTCGAGGGCAATTTCGTCGCCCACGAATACCAAAACCAGTCCACGATGATGATGAATATCTGGCCGGGGCGCGTGCGCTATCGTCTGCGTCGGGTCAAAGGCAGCTATGAAATCGTGCAAAAACGGGTGGATCTTGTGATGTCGACGGGCAAACTGCCGACACTTGCATTCATTATCTGAGGGCGCTTGATGGCACGTAAAAGCGGCACGGCCGCCTCTGCAATTACCGGCTGGGGAACCAGCGCCTTGTCGCGAAAGCCGGGCGCTTCTATCCCGCAGCTTGCACGCGACGCGGTTCTGGCCGCGATTGCGGACGCGGGTTTGGACAGTGGCGATATCGACGGGCTGATACTTGGCCAAAGCGACAATCTGGCCGAGCAGGAACTGACCATCGCGTTTCGCCATAGCCTGAACCTGAATACGCTGGGTCTGCTGGTCATAGATCAGGCCAAGGGCACCACCATGCTTCAGGCTATTCAGCACGCAACGATGGCGATTAACGCGGGCATGGTCAAAAACGTCGTCTGCGTATTTTCCGACACCCCGATCCGGCAAAGCACCGGCGCGGGTGAGGCATTTGCCCGCCCGATCAACATCATGAACCTGCCCGGCTGGGAACGCGGCTATGGCAGCTTTGGCGCGGTGGCGGGCTATGCGCTGGCAGCGGCAGCGTTCAAAGCGAAATACAATCTGGATGATGATTGCTTTGGCCATTACGCAATCGCGTGTCGCAAATGGGCGCTGCTGGCACCCTCGGCCTTCATGAAAAAAGAACTGACGATGGAGGCCTATTTGGCGTCCAAATTCATCGTCGACCCGCTACGCCTGTTTGATTGCGCCCTGCCCGTCAACGGCGCGGTTGCTTTTGTCGTCACGGCGGCAGATCAGCCCAGCAACGCCGATCACCCCCCTGTCTATGTGCAAGGGTTTGGGCAAGGCCACGGGCGACGCTCGGCCCTGTCGGGACTGGTTCTTGATGACACGTCCGGGGCACAATACGCCACCGATATGGCGCTTGGGATGGCGGGGCTTGCGCAGGGCGATATCGACATTTGCCAGCTATATGATGCGTTTTCATTCTCCGGCCTGATGGCGCTGGAAGAATTCGGGTTTTGCCAACCGGGAGAGGCCGCAGGGTTCGTTAAAGCAGGCCAGACGTCACCGGGCGGTGAACTGCCAGTGAATACAAGCGGCGGGCAATTGTCGGGGTTTTACCTGCAAGGGGCCACACCGTTATTAGAGGCCGTCATTCAGGCCAGCGGAACCGCCGGCGAACGGCAGGTCGAACGCCATGACAACGTGTTTGTTTCAAACTCGGGCGGCTGTCTGGAATACCATGCAACCGCAATCCTCAGCCCGCATCGGGTGCTGCAATGAGCGCGACAGACATCAAAACCACCAAGGCGCAATTTGCCGATTTTATCGCAAAGGGCCAGCTGTGGTTGCCGTATGAAAAACAATCCGGCGCGGTAGTTCAACTGACCGATCTGGAAATTTTTACGCCGGATGAAATTGACTGGAAACGCGCCAGCGGGACCGGAAAGCTGGCAAGCTTTGTGACATTTCACCGCGAATACCACCCGGATTTCCCGCCGCCCTATAATGTATCTATTATTCGGCTGGATGAGGGTCCGTTTGTGCTGTCGACACTTGTCGATTTGTCGGGCTCACATAAAATCGGGATGGCGGTTGCGGCGCATTTTGACGCCAGCGGACGGTTGGTTTTTGCACCCGTAGCGAACACATGAATTGGGATCGGAGATAACGTGGCTGTTTCACAAGGAAATAAAATGGCGGGAACTCAGGGCGGTAGCCTTGCTGGGCTAAAAGTGCTCGATCTAACGCGCGTGCTGGCGGGGCCGTTTTGCACGATGATCCTTGCCGATCACGGCGCTGACGTCATCAAGGTCGAGGCGGAGTCTGGCGATGAAACCCGCGGTTGGGGCCCCCCGTTTGACGACGCATCTGGTGCGGCCAGCTATTTTGTTGGCCTAAATCGCAACAAGCGCGGCATCTGCCTGAATATGAAATCACAGGCTGGCCGGGACCAGTTTTTAAGCCTGCTGGAAGACGCCGACATCCTGATTGAAAACTTTAAACCGGGCACAATGGAATCTTGGGATCTTGGCTATGACGTGCTGTCCAAACGCCATCCCGAGCTGATTTATTGCGCCATTTCCGGTTTTGGCAATGACGGCCCGATGGCCGGTCTGGCCGGGTATGACGCCATTTTGCAGGCGATGTGCGGGCTGATGACAACCAACGGCACGACCGAAACTGGCGCTATGAAAATGGGTGCGCCGATCGTCGATTTTTCAACCGGGTTATACTCGGCCATTGCCATTTTGATGGCCGTCTATGAACGCCAAAAATCAGGTGCGGGCCAGATGATCGACATGACGCTATATGACTGCGCCATGGCCATGCTTCACCCGCATTCTGCCAATTACCTTTTGGGCGGGAAAATCCCCGAGCCGATGGGGAATTCGCATCCAAACCTTGCACCGTGTGAGAAATACCAGACCCGCACCGGTGAAATTTTCATTGCCATCGGCAACGAAAATCAATTCGCCAAACTGGCGGCCGCGATCAACTATCCCGAAATGGTCAGCGACGAGCGGTTTTGTAACAACATTCAGCGGGTCAAAAACAAAGGCGTGCTGTTTGAGGAAATGCAAAAAGTTCTGGCTGATGCGGACGGCGAAGCGATTTGCATGAAACTGCTGGCCCAAAGCGTGCCCGCAGGACCAGTGCGCACAATCGACAACGCGCTATTTGCCGAACAGACTGTCGCGCGCAAGCTGTTGATCGACGAAAAGGGGTATCGGGGCATCGGCACACCGATCAAATTCTCTCGGTCAACATCCAGTTTGCGGCATGGTCCGCCAAAACACGGCGAGCATCAGGACCTTTTGGACGATACCAATGGCTACTGGGAAACGACGGCAGGCGGTGCCTAAAAAATAGGGCTTTGCTATCGGCAATTGCGCAAATTGCAGGCTTTGACCGGCTAAGGCCGGATATTTCATTGCTAAAACCCTAAGGTTCTCCCTATTCTTGCTCAATCATAAAGGGAGAGAATCGATGAAATTACGCTATTTACCCATAGCTGCCGCGTTGCTGGCCACCACCACCATCAGCGCCAATGCCGACACTTTGCGTTGGGCACGCGCCGGTGACGCGCTGACGCTTGACCCGCATGCACAGAACGAAGGCCCGACCTCGTCGCTGGCACACCAGATCATGGAAACGCTGATCGTGCGCGACATGACGGGTGCCGTCGTTCCCGCACTTGCCACAGATTGGGCCCCAAGCGCCGCCGATCCAAATGTGTGGATTTTCAATCTGCGCAAAGGTGTAACATTTCATGACGGCTCGGCCTTTGATTCTGAGGACGTCAAGTTTTCGCTCGACCGCGCGATGACACCCGACAGCGACTATAAAGAACTGCTGGCATCGGTTGTCGAGGTTCGTGCCCCGTCTTCCCATGTCATTGAAATCGTTACCGATGGCCCCAACCCGATCATGCCCAATAACCTGACCAACTTGTTCATAATGGATAAAACCTGGTCTGAAGCAAATAACGCCGTCGATGTGCAGGACTATGAGGGCGGCGAAAATACCTATGCTGCCACCCATGCCAACGGCACCGGCCCTTATGTGGTGGTCAGCCGCGAGCCTGACGTGAAAACGGTTCTGAAGATCAACGAAAACTACTGGGGCAAAGATGAATTTCCGATGCAAGTGACGGAAATCATTTACACACCTATCCAGAACAAAGCGACGCGGGTTGCCGCACTTTTGTCGGGTGAAGTTGACTTTATTCAGGACGTTCCAGTGCAGGATTTGGCCCGCGTTGGTTCAACTGATGGTTTGGAAGTGCGCACAGCACCGCAAAACCGGGTGATCTTTTTTGGGATGAACCAAGGCGACGCCGATCTGAAGAATGACAATGTTGACGGTGCCAATCCGCTGGCTGATTTGCGTGTGCGTCAGGCGATGAGCCTTGCGATCAATCGCGACGCCATAAAGCAGGTTGTTATGCGAGGGCAAAGCCAGCCTGCGGGCATGATCTCGCCACCGTTTGTGAACGGTTGGAATGCCGAGATGGATAGCTCGTCAACCACCGATGTCGACAAAGCCAAGTCGCTGATGGGGGACGCCGGTTATGGCGACGGGTTCTCGATCACGCTGGATTGTCCGAATGATCGCTATATCAACGATGAGGCGATTTGTCAGGCGGCCGTGGGCATGCTGGCCCAAATTGGTGTCACGGTTAATCTGGACGCAAAACCCAAGGCGCAGCACTTTCCGCTGATCAACAAGCACGAGACCGACTTTTACATGTTGGGCTGGGGCGTTCCGACCTATGACAGCGAATACATCTTTAATTTCCTCGTGCACTCCAAGGGCGAAAAATACGGCTCTTGGAATGGAACGCGGTTTGGACAGGCTGATCTGGACGCCAAGATCGAGGCTTTGGCGTCAGAGACGGATCTGCCTAAACGTAATGCTATGATCAATGAAATCTGGCAGGTTGTGCAGGACGAACAGCTGTATATCCCAATCCACCATCAGGTGCTGAACTGGGGAATGACGTCAAACGTCAAAACCATCGTCGCACCCGATGACTCGGCTAAGTTCAAGTATTTCGAATTTAACTGATCAATATTAGTCGGGCGGCGCACCAAGCGCCGCCCGACCTGCAGCCGATTTGGCTGCTGCGGGTCGTCGCGCCGCCAATTAATGGCCCCGCCCGAAAGACGCTCCGCTGAGCGCACTGTTCATTCCGCGAACACAGAATACACAAACCAGTCCTGGCCTTCACGGTTGCGTGAGGCTCTAACTCTCGCTTCAAAACCCATGTTAAAGTCGCGCCATCAAGTGGCTCATCCAATGCAGCCATATCAGGGAGCTAAAAAATGAAAACATTAATTTCCACGGCACTCGCGGCCGTTATATGCGCCACGGCTGCGCCGGCCGAAACCTTCAGGTGGGCAGGCATCACCGACCCACAAACCATGGACCCGCACGCCGTCAATTCCGCGCCAGTTACCAGTTTTCTAAACAACGTTTACGAAGGCTTGGTGCGTCGCGGCAAAGATATGTCCATCGAACCCGCATTGGCCGAAAGCTGGGAGCCGATTGGCGACGGCGAAGGCTGGCGGTTCCACCTGCGCCATGGCGTGACATTCCACGACGGCAGCGCGTTTGATGCCTCTGACGTGATATTTTCATACAACCGTGCTTCCAACGAAGTGTCCGACGTAAAGGGCTGGTTTGCCCCGGTCGCACAGGTCAATATGGTTGACGATTTTACCGTCGATATTCTGACCAAAGCGCCAAACCCGATCTTTCCCGACAGCATCGCCAATTGGATGATCATGGACGCCGGTTGGGCCGCAAAAGTGGGCGCCGAGCTGCCGGACAAGGAAAACGGCAACGCCGCGACGCAAAGCGCAAACGGCACTGGTGCGTTCATACTGTCAGATCGACAGCCCGGATTGCAGACCACGCTTTTGCCATTCGCTGGCTGGTGGGATGAGGCAAACCATAACATCACCAAGGCGACATTCACGCCGATCAAGAACTCGGCCACAGCTGTGGCTGCCTTGTTAAGTGGTGATATTGACCTGATTAACCCCGTGCCGATCCAGGACGCCGCCCGTCTTGCCAGCAACGATGAGATCAAAGTCGTTCAGGGCATCGAAGCCCGGGTCATCATGTTTGGCTTTGGCCATGCGGCCGACACGCTGAAATATACCGATGACGCCGGAAAACCGAACCCGTTTCAGGACGTTCGCGTGCGCCAAGCCGTGGCCCACGCGATTAATGTGCCTGCGATCCTGCAGACAATCATGCGCGGCAATGCCGAGCCTGCCAGCCAGTTGGTTAGCCCCGCCATGCGTGGTTTTTCCAGCACCAATGCTGCCCGCCCGGCCTATGACGTCGCTGCCGCCAAAGCACTGTTGGTTGACGCCGGATATGGCGACGGCTTTTCCTTTGGGCTAAAATGCCCCAATGACCGCTATCTTAACGACGAATCTGTATGTCAGGCAGCGGTGTCGATGTTGGCCCAAATCGGGATCACCGCGGAACTGGACGCCATGCCGGTGCGCACCTACTGGCCGGAACTGCGCGAAGACAATTTTGACATGTATCTTCTGGGCTGGTCACCGGGAACGTTTGATCACGAGCATCCGGTGCGCTTTCTTGCGTCCACCCCGAACGCTGAGAAAAAGCTGGGTTCATGGAACTTTGGTGGCTATTCTAACGCCCGCATCGATGAGCTGTTGCCGATGATCCAGTCAGAGATCGACGATGTAAAACGCCAAGCTATGCTGGATGAGGTCACGCACCTATATCAGTCTGAACATGCCTATGTTCCGATGTATGTGCAGCCGCTGGTCTGGGGAACACGCAGCAATATCGAGCTGACGCAGCGTCCCGACAACTTTCTTATCCTGCGCTGGATAACAATGAACTAAGCCAATAGATCACCGCCACTGGTCAATTTGGCCAATGGCGGTGTCACCCACTTTTTCCCCGGACGAATGCGCCTTTGGGCTTGACCTTAGGCGCGTCCCACCATTCAACTGTTCGCAATGCTCAGCTATATTATCCGTCGCATCTTTCAGTCTATTCTAGTCCTGCTGGTCGTGGGGCTGGTTGCGTTTTCTATGTTCCGTTTTGTCGGTGACCCGATTGAAAACATGATGGGACAGGAACGCACACAGGCTGATATCGTGCGGCTTCGGGCGCAACTGGGGCTGGATCAGCCATTTCCTGTGCAATATTGGAAGTTCCTGAAAGGCGCGGCGCAGGGCAATTTCGGCGTCAGCTATCGTCAGGGCCGCCCCGTCGGGCAGATCATCGCCGAACGCGCGCCCGCAACGCTGGAACTGGCCGCTGTGTCTGGGTTCTTTGCAATCATCGCAGGCATTGGGTTGGGGATTTTCACCGCAATCAGGCAAAAGGGCTGGGCCTCGCATTTCATTATGACGGCGTCGCTCATAGGTGTCTCGTTGCCGACGTTTCTGATCGGGATATTACTGATTTACCTGTTCAGCGTCGAACTTGACCTATTGCCCAGTTTTGGCCGTGGCGACGTGGTTAAAATCGGCTTTTGGAGCACCGGTTTTCTGACCGCCAGCGGATTGAAGGCCCTGATCTTACCGTCAATCACCCTTGGGCTATACCAGATGACCCTGATCATGCGGCTGGTGCGCGCCGAGATGCAGGAAGTGCTGCGTCAGGACTATATCAATTTTGCCCGTGCACGCGGGTTGTCAGAACGCGTGGTCAATTTTCGCCACGCGCTGAAAAACACGCTGGTGCCGGTGATTACGGTGATCGGGTTGCAGCTGGGCAGCATCATCGCCTTTGCCATTATCACCGAAACGGTGTTTCAGTGGCCCGGTGTCGGGTTGTTGTTTATCAATGCGATCCAGTTCGTTGATATCCCTGTCATGGCCGCCTATCTGATGCTGATTTCAGTGATGTTCGTGGGCATCAACCTGTTGGTCGATCTGCTTTATGCAGCGATTGATCCACGTTTACGCAGCGAGAGTGCAACATGACGACCGCAAAGATTAAACGCCCGTTTGCCCCGCGTTTACGCGCCTTCTGGGCCAGCGATCTGGCGTGGTCGTTTCGCCACTCGCCGGTTGCGTTTGCGTCCTTCATATTTGTCTGCCTGCTAACGTTCTGCGCCATCTTTGCGCCCCTGATCGCGCCGCATGATCCATTTAACCCCGCCACGCTGAACCTGATGAACGGTTTTACAGCGCCCGGCACGCCAAACGCCTTTACCGGTGAAAGCTTTGTGCTGGGCACGGACGATCAGGGCCGCGATGTGTTTTCGACCATTCTGTATGGCATGCGCATTTCGCTGTTTGTCGGTTTTGCAGCCGTCATGCTGGGCATGGTTCTTGGCATCACCGCAGGCCTTGTTGCAGGCTATCGCGGTGGCTGGACCGAGACCATCATCATGCGCATCGCCGATGTGCAGCTGACGTTTCCGGCCATTCTGGTGGCCATGTTGATTTTTGGCATTACCAAAAGTTTCACGCCGGTTGAATACCGCGACCAGATGGCGATCTGGGTTCTGATCCTTGCCATTGGCCTTAGCGATTGGGTGCAATTTGCCCGGGTTGTGCGGGGCGCAACGCTGGTTGAGAAAAACAAGGAATACGTGCAGGCCGCACAGCTTGTCGGGCGTTCCGGTTTGGCCATTATGGTGCGCCATATCCTGCCAAATGTTCTGTCGCCGGTCCTTGTGATTGCCACGATCAGCCTTGCGCTGGCGATCATCGCTGAAGCCACGCTTAGCTTTCTGGGCGTGGGGGCCCCGCCAACACAACCCTCGCTTGGCACCTTGATCCGCATCGGTCAGGGCTTCCTGTTCTCGGGCGAATGGTGGATCCTGTTCTTTCCCGCCTGCACCCTTCTGGCACTTGCACTATCGGTCAACCTGCTGGGCGACTGGCTGCGCGATGCGCTGAACCCGAGGCTGCGATGACACCGCTTCTGGAAATCGAAAACCTGACCGTCGCCTTCCCCACCCGGCACGAGAATTTTCTGGCCGTGGACAAGGCCAACCTGAGCGTTGAGCCGGGTGAGATCCACGGGCTGGTGGGTGAATCCGGGGCCGGGAAATCCACCATTGGTGCTGCGATCATGGGCCTGCTGGAACGCCCCGGTGAAATTACCAGCGGCACGATCTGCCTGCACGGTGAACAGATATCGGGCAATGACCGCGCCGCCATGCAAGCGCTGCGTGGCAAAAAAATCAGTATGATCTTTCAGGATCCGCTGACCTCGCTTAACCCGCTTTTCACAATCCGCGAACAGCTGACCGAGACGATCAGAACCCACCTTGACGTCACCGCCAGCGAGGCCAATGAACGCGCCTTAACATTGATGGAACGCGTCGGCATTCCCGATCCGGAAACCCGGCTGGACCATTATCCGCACCAGTTTTCCGGCGGCATGCGTCAACGTGTGGTCATCGCGCTCGCGCTATGCAGCGAACCGCAGGTCATCATCGCTGATGAGCCGACCACAGCGCTGGATGTGTCGATACAGGCGCAAATTCTTGATCTGATCAAAGACCTTGCGCGCGAAAAACAAGTCGGCGTTATTCTGATCACCCACGATATGGGCGTGATTGCCGACACTACCGACCGGGTCACGGTGATGTATCGCGGGCAGGTCGTGGAAACCGGTGCGACAAAACTGGTGCTGGGCAAACCAAGCCATCCCTATACGCAAAGCCTGATCGCCGCCGTGCCCCGCCCCACCGTTAAACTGAACCGGTTCCCGCTGATCAGCTATGGTGGCCGGATCACCGAGTTTCACATCGACGATCTGGCCCGCAACTGGGACAAACCGGATGTTGACCCGGCCAAGCCGCTTTATCATATCGAAAACCTGACCAAGCGGTTTTTGCAAAAGCCCAGCCTGATCCCGTCGCGCCGCGTCTATTTCACGGCCGTCGACAAGGTCAGTTTTGACATCAAACAGGGTGAGGTGTTTGGCATTGTCGGGGAATCTGGTTCGGGCAAATCCACCATCGCCCGGATGATCGCAGGGCTTCACAAACCGGATGGCGGCACGATCAGTTTTGACGGCAAACAGATCACCGGCCAAAAAGATCTGTCCGATTATCGCCGTCAAATACAAATGATTTTTCAGGATCCATATTCCAGCCTGAACCCACGTATGCGTGTTGACGCCATCGTTGCCGAACCGGCCCGCCACCACGGCCTGCTTTCGGGCAAAGCGCTGACGGCGCGCGTCGATGAACTGCTGGATCGTGTTGGTCTGGGTGCTGCGGCAGGCCTGAAATACCCGCATGAGTTTTCCGGCGGGCAACGTCAGCGCATCGCCATTGCCCGCGCCCTTGCAACCCAGCCCCGGTTCCTGATTTGTGATGAGCCGACGTCAGCACTCGATGTCTCTATCCAGGCGCAAATTCTGAATATTTTGAAAGACTTGCAACAGCATCTTAACCTGACGATGTTGTTTATCAGTCACGATCTGCCGGTCGTTCGCCAGATGTGCGACCGCGTGGGGGTGATGAAGAATGGCCAACTGTTGGAAGTTCAGGACACCGAAACTTTGTTTGCCGATCCCCAGCACCCCTATTCAAAAGAATTGCTGTCACTCATGCCGCGCCTTGACGGTTTGGCAACCACCGGGATCGCCGAGCAACTAAAGCAGTGACACGCAGACGCTGATTACAGGCCACCAATCGGTTAAAGCGGTGTGGTGGCCCCTACCCTGACTGGCGTCTTTAAGTGGCGTAGTCGTCGATCAGTGCGCTGGGTTTGGAAAGCGCCTTCAGGTCTTCCATGTTGGTTATACGAACTGTCGCACCGTCGATCCGAACGCCGTATGGGCGTAATGCTTTGATTGCGCGTGACAGGTTTTCAGGGGTCATCCCCAAGAATGAGGCCAAGCGCCGCTTTTCCATTAGCAGATCAAACTCCAACGCCGCGCCAGCGTGCAAATGGCTACGGATAAGATAATTAGCCAGCCGTTCCAGCGACGTTCGCAGTTTCAGGTTCTTGGTGTCCTTCACGACCGAGCGGTAACACATCGCCAGCTCACCAACGATTGCGCGGGCAAATTCATGGTCTTGTTCAAACGCTGTGCGCACATCCGTCGAGGGCAACAGAACAACCCGCGATTTCTCGATCGTGCGGGCAGACATCAGGTATGGGCCATCCCGGATTGTCGCCGCCAGAATGAAAGTCGAGACCGGGCGGACCGTGGCCATCAAGGTTTCGCGACCGTTCCAGTCGGCGTAAAGTTCGGCGCTGCCGCTCATCAAAACGTGCAGGAAACCAGCCGGGTCACCTTCGGTTACTAAATCGATCTGCGGCGGAAAATCCTGAACATATGCGCCACGGATCAGGCCCGCAAAACTGGCATCCGACATTTCCGAAAACAAATCCAGCTTTCGAATCTCTGGAATATCACTGTCGCGCATCTGCGCCCCTCCGTATCCACAGCATTCTTTCCCACACAATTGATAAATGTCAACTTCGGAATTGCAAAGCGAGAACAATAGATTGCAGTTCCCGCCCTCGCAACATGACATTTTTCTATAGCTAATTAATTTTATTACATAAGTTATATTTCCTGATCTGGATCAAGTTACCGCCCCAAGACTGGCCCTAGTTCTGATTCCGAAATCAATTTGGCACAACGCCATATTTCGGAGGGGACAATGGAACTTCAGAATAAGTCCACGAGGCTGTGGACGAACTTTTTCAATGTGCGGATGGTGCAAATCAGAACGTTCCACATGACGTGGTTTGCGTTCTTTGCCTGTTTCTTTGCGTGGTTTGGCATCGCGCCCCTGATGATCATTGTGCGCGAAGAATTGTCCCTGACTAAAGAGCAGGTCGGCTGGTCCATTATCGCGTCCGTCGCCGTTACAATATTTGCACGGCTATTCATCGGCTGGCTTTGTGACCGGATCGGGCCAAGGCTGTCGTATACCTATCTGTTGATTTTCGGCGCCTTCCCGGTGGCTGGCATCGCGCTTGCCAACAGCTTTGAAAGCTTTTTGTTCTTTCGCCTGCTGATCGGGATTATCGGTGCGTCTTTTGTGATTACTCAATACCACACGTCAGTCATGTTTGCCCCCAACGTTGTTGGAACCGCGAATGCGACCAGCGCGGGTTGGGGTAATCTGGGTGGCGGTGTCACGCAGATCATCATGCCGCTGATCTTTTCTGGGTTGGTGATCGGCTTTGGGTTTACGGACGCGACCGCTTGGCGGATGTCGATGGTCTCCGTTGGCATCGTAATATTTATCGTCGGCATCGCGTATTATTTCCTGACGCAGGATGCGCCCGACGGAAACTATAAAGAGTTGCGCGAAAAAGGGCTGTTGCCGGAAAAGAAAAAGGTGACTGGCGCATTTTTCCATGCGCTCACAGACTACCGTGTTTGGATCCTGTTTTTGATCTACGGCGCTTGCTTTGGCATCGAACTAACAGTCAACAACGTCGCTGCGCTGTACTTCTTTGACTATTTCGATCTTAGCCTTGTTGCCGCTGGCGGCGTCGCGGCATCGTTTGGACTGATGAACATATTCGCCCGGACACTGGGCGGAATATTTGGCGATAACTTTGGCGCACTTTGGGGGCTGCGAGGGCGGGCATACTGGCTGTTCATCGTGCTGCTGGGCGAAGGCATTGCACTGATGATCTTTAGCCAGATGAGCGTGCTCTTTCTGGCCATACCAATGCTGATCGTCTTTTCGCTGTTCACCCAGATGTCAGAGGGCGCAACTTATTCCGTTGTTCCGTTCATCGACAAAAAGGCCCTTGGCGCAGTCGCCGGGGTTGTTGGTGCGGGCGGGAACGCCGGTGCGGTGGCTGCCGGCTTTTTGTTCAAGGGCACAATGGAGTGGCCGGATGTGTTTTTCACAATCGGGGTTGTTGTCACTATCGCGTCGCTGCTGACCTTTTTCATCCGCTTCACACCTGAACAGGAAGAGCAGGAAAAGGCGCTATTTGAAAAGGCCAATCTTGATCTGCTGAAAACACGTGCGGATCGCGCCAACGCGGCACTGGCCAATTCGGCCCAAGTGATCGCCGATTACAACCAAAAGCATGACGAAAATATCTGACTAAAAATGGCGGGCCAGTAACCGGCCCGCCTTAACCTCATACCCGAGGAGAGAGCAATTGGGACAAGATCTGAGAAACTGGAACATTGAGGACGAGGACTATTGGAACTCGACCGGCAAGGCGATTGCCAGACGCAATCTGTGGATTTCGATCCCCAGTTTGCTGTGTGGCTTTGCGGTCTGGCTTTATTGGGGCATCATCACGGTTCAGATGATCAACCTGGGCTTTGCTTTTGAAAAGTCACAGCTGTTTACGCTTGGTGCGATTGCCGGGCTGACCGGCGCGACACTGCGTATTCCTTCAACCTTTTTTATCCGCATCGCGGGCGGGCGAAATACCATCGTCTTTACCACAGCCTTGTTGATGATCCCGGCTATTGGTGCGGGCTTTGCGTTAAGCAACCCGGACACGCCCCTGTGGCAGTTTCAGGTGCTGGCGTTCCTGTCCGGTATCGGCGGCGGTAACTTTAGTTCGTCGATGTCCAACATCAGTTTCTTCTACCCAAAGAAAATTCAGGGCTATGCGCTGGGAATGAATGCGGGTTTGGGGAACTTTGGTGTAACCACCATGCAGATCGTTATACCGCTGGTGATGACATTTGGCCTGTTTGGCGGCAACAGCCGGACCCTACTCACCACATCCGGGACAATCTTTAAGCGAATACCGGAAGGCTCTGAAACCTATATCCAGAACGCCGGGTTTGTCTGGCTGATCGCGCTGGTGCCGCTGGCAATCGTCGGCTGGATCGGGATGAATAACATTCGCGATGAACATGTTTCGCCAGATATTCCCAATCCAATCGGGGCCTTCACTTCGATCATAGGCATGCTGATGGTTGGTTTTATCACCGCAGCCTTTGGTCTGTGGCTGATGTTACCATCCACCGCTGGCGGATTGCCGGTTTCCGGGCTTGGAGTGTCCAAATGGATTGTGTTGCCAATCGTAATCGCGGCAACGGTTCTGCTGCTGAAAATGATCCCCGGCGCAGTTGGGCAAAACCTGTCACGCCAATACAAAATATTTGGCAACAAGCACACTTGGGCGATGACGGTGATCTATACCATGACCTTTGGGTCCTTCATCGGTTATTCGGCCGCACTGGCGCTGACCATCAAGGTTGTGTTCGGCTTTACCCATGTGATGAGCGATGGCGTCATGAACCATGACATGGTGAACGTAAACGGCCCCTCGGCCCTGATGTTTGCCTGGATGGGACCATTTATCGGTGCGTTGATCCGCCCGATTGGTGGCATGATGGCCGACAAGATCGGCGGCGCGAAAGTGACGCAAATCATCTCGGTGGTCATGGTCGCTTCGGCACTGGGGGTCGCCTACTATATCCAGCAGGCATATTCCTCGTCGACACCGGAACAGTTTTTCTACCCCTTCTTGATCCTGTTCCTGATCCTGTTCGCCGCCACCGGTATTGGCAACGGATCAACCTTTCGCACGATCGCCATAGTGTTTGACAAGGAACAGGCTGGCCCTGCCCTTGGTTGGACAGCCGCTGTGGCCGCCTATGGCGCGTTCATCATCCCCAAAGTGTTTGGTGAACAGCTAAAGGCGGGACATCCAGAATACGCGCTCTATGGGTTTGCGATATTCTATGCGGTCTGCATCGTCATCAACTGGTGGTTTTATCTGCGCCCCGGCGCCTATGTGAAAAACCCCTGATCCAAAAACGCCAGCCTGCCCCGGCAAATGACCGGGGCGGGCAAGCTTTCCAAAGGAGAAAAAGATGAGCCATCTGCTCGATCGACTGAATTTTCTACAGTCCAAGGAACTGGACCGGTTTTCAAACGGCCATGGTCAGACCACGCGCGAGGATCGCAGTTGGGAAGACACCTATCGGAACCGCTGGCGGCACGACAAGATCGTGCGCTCGACCCACGGCGTGAACTGCACCGGGTCTTGCAGTTGGAAGATTTACGTCAAGTCAGGGATCGTCACATGGGAAACCCAGCAGACGGATTATCCCCGCACGCGCAGCGATTTGCCCAATCACGAACCACGTGGCTGTGCGCGCGGCGCGAGCTATAGCTGGTATCTTTATTCTGCCAACCGGGTGAAAAACCCGCTGGTGCGTGGTCGCCTGATGAAAATCTGGCGCAACATGCGCAAGACCATGACCCCGATTGAGGCATGGACCAGTTTGCAAGGCGATCCGATCCTGCGCGCCTCTTACGTTGAGACCCGCGGCAAGGGCGGCTTTGTGCGCGCCACTTGGGACGAAGCAACCGAGATTACGGCCGCCGCTAACGCCTATACAACCAAGACCTATGGCCCGGACCGGGTGTTCGGCTTTTCGCCAATTCCGGCGATGTCGATGGTCAGCTATGCTGCTGGCTCACGTTATCTAAGCTTAATGGGCGGCGTGTGCATGTCATTTTATGACTGGTATTGCGACCTGCCGCCGGCCTCGCCGATGACGTGGGGCGAACAGACGGACGTGCCCGAAAGTGCCGATTGGTACAATGCCGGTTATCTGCTGCTGTGGGGCTCTAACGTGCCGCAAACACGCACACCGGACGCGCATTTTTATACCGAGGCACGATATCGCGGCACAAAATCAGCCGTCGTGTCACCGGACTATTCAGAAGCCGCCAAATTTGGCGATGTCTGGCTGAACGTCAAGCAAGGCACCGACGCCGCACTGGCGATGGCATTTGGCCACGTGATCCTGCGTGAATTCCATCTGGACCGTCAGACCCCCTATTTTGAAGAATACACCCGCAAGTATTCCGATTTTCCGATGCTGGTAAATCTGGAAGAAAAGGACGGAAAACTAGTACCGGGCCGCTTTGTGCGCGCCGACGATCTAGACGGCAAACTGGGCGAGAAAAACAACCCGGAATGGAAAACCGTCGCTTGGGACGAGGCATCTGGCGGACTGGTCGCGCCCAATGGCTCGGTTGGCTATCGCTGGGGCGAAGATGGCACCTGGAACCTAGAGGAACGCGCAGCCAAGGCCGACACAAAGCTGAAGATGACGCTTGTTGATAAGGGCGACCATGACGCCGTGATGGGCGTTGATTTCCCGTATTTTGGTGGCGAAGCAACGCCAGCCTTTGCAACAGACGCCAATCACCCCAACATCCTGACCCGCAATATTCCGGTCAAAAAGATCAAAACTGCCAACGGCGAAATGCTGGTGGCAACCGTGTTTGATTTGTTCTGCGCTAACTACGGTCTTGATCGGGGATTGGGCGGCGATTGGGTTGCCACGGGTTTTGACAGCGACGTGCCGGGCACCCCGGCATGGGCTGAAAAAATTACCGGTGTGTCGGCGGAAAAGATCATCCATGTCGCGCGCGAATTTGCCGATACTGCCGAAAAGACCAACGGCAAATCGATGATCATCATCGGTGCTGCGATGAACCACTGGTATCACATGGACATGAACTATCGCGGCGTCATCAATATGTTGGTGATGTGCGGTTGTGTTGGCCAATCAGGCGGCGGCTGGGCCCATTACGTGGGTCAGGAAAAACTGCGCCCGCAAACCGGCTGGCAACCGCTGGCGTTTGCGCTGGATTGGCAGCGCCCACCCCGGCACATGAATTCCACCAGCGCTTGGTATGCCCACACTGATCAGTGGCGCTATGAAACCCTGACCTCGGATGAAATCTTGTCACCAACAGCGCCAGAGGGCGACTGGGATGTGTCATTGATTGATTACAACATCCGGGCCGAGCGCATGGGCTGGTTGCCCTCTGCTCCGCAGCTAAAAACCAACCCGCTTGAGGTCGCCAAGGCCGCCAAAGCCGCCGGCAAAGACATCCCGGCCTATGTGGCTGAACAGCTTACATCGGGCGATCTTGAAATGTCGTGCGAAGATCCGGACGCGCCGGAAAACTGGCCCCGTAACCTGTTTATCTGGCGGTCCAATCTATTGGGTTCATCGGGCAAAGGGCACGAATATTTCCTTAAACATCTGCTGGGCACCGATCATGGTGTGATGGGCGATGATGTGGCCGCAGCGGGCGGCAAGCTGCCCAAAGAGGTCAAGTGGCATGACGAAGAAGCCAAAGGCAAACTGGACCTTCTGGTCACCATCGACTTTCGCATGAGCACCACGGCGGTTTATTCCGACATCGTGCTGCCCACAGCAAGCTGGTATGAAAAGAACGATCTGAACACGTCAGATATGCACCCGTTCATCCACCCGCTACAGGCGGCTGTTGATCCGGCTTATGAAAGCAAATCAGACTGGGAAATCTTCAAGGCGATTGCCAAGAAATTCCAAGAGGTCGCGCCAGAAATTCTGGGTGTCGAAACTGATATCGTGGCGCTGCCAATTCTGCACGACACACCCGGTGAGATTGCCCAGGATCAGGTCAAGGACTGGAAAAAGGGCGAATGCGACCTGATACCGGGCAAAACCGCGCCGAATTATGTGCCGGTCGAGCGGGATTATACTGCGATCTATGACCGGTTTGTCGCACTTGGCCCATTGTTGGACAAGCTTGGCAATGGCGGCAAAGGCATCAGTTGGAACACCGAACCCGAGGTGCAGCATCTGCGCGATCTGAACGGCGAATGGCTGGATGGCCCGGCCAAGGGCTGTGCAAAAATTGTCACCGATATTGATGCGACCGAAGTCATCCTGATGCTGGCACCGGAAACCAATGGCGAGGTTGCGGTCAAGGCGTGGGATGCCCTTAGCAAGGCAACCGGGCGTGAGCATGCCCATCTGGCCAAACCGAAAGAGGACGAAAAAATCCGCTTTCGCGATATAGCGGCCCAACCGCGCAAAATCATTTCCAGCCCAACCTGGTCGGGGATCGAAAGCGAAGAGGTTTGCTATAACGCAGGCTACACGAACGTGCACGAGTTGATCCCGTGGCGCACCTTAACCGGGCGTCAGCAGCTTTATCAGGATCATCTTTGGATGCGGGCCTTTGGCGAAGGGTTGATGTCATACCGCCCGCCCGTTGACCTTAAGACGATCACAGAAGCGGTCAACACCGACGCCCAGGAAGGCTTGCCGCATCTGACGCTGAACTTCATCACGCCGCACCAGAAATGGGGCATCCATTCGACCTATTCCGACAACCTGTTGATGCTGACGCTGAACCGGGGTGGTCCGGTGGTTTGGATCAGCGAGGTTGACGCGCAAAAGGCCGGAATGGTCGATAATGACTGGGTCGAAGCCTATAACGTCAACGGCGCCTTGACTGCCCGTGTGGTGGTGTCCCAACGGATGAAAGAGGGCACGATTTTCATGTATCACGCACAAGAAAAGATCGTGAACACGCCGGGGTCCGAAAAGACAGGGTTGCGCGGGGGTATCCATAACTCGGTCACCCGCACAACGCTGAAGCCAACCCATATGATCGGTGGCTATGCCCAGCAATCCTACGGCTTCAACTATTACGGAACGGTCGGCAGTAACCGCGATGAATTCGTGATTTTGCGCAAAATGCGAAACGTCGACTGGCTTGATGAAGAAGCCACCCAGAAGGAGGCCGCAGAATGAGAGTCCGCGCACAAATCGGCATGGTGCTGAACCTGGACAAATGTATCGGGTGTCACACTTGTTCTGTCACTTGCAAAAACGTCTGGACCAACCGCGAGGGCGTTGAATACGCATGGTTCAACAACGTCGAAACCAAGCCCGGCACCGGCTATCCGCGAAACTGGGAGGACCAGAGCGAATGGAACGGTGGCTGGGAACGCACGCGGGGCGGCAAGCTGCAACCCAAGCAGGGTGCCAAGTGGCGAATTCTGTCAAACATATTCGGCAACCCAGACCTGCCCGAGATCGACGACTATTATGAACCGTTCGATTTTGACTATGATCATCTGAAATCTGCGCCGGAAATGAAGGCGTTTCCAACGGCTCGCCCCCGCTCCAAGATCACCGGCCAGCGGATGGAAAAGATCGAGATGGGGCCAAACTGGGAAGAAATCCTGGGGGGTGAATTTAGCAAACGCTCAAAGGACTATAATTTCGACGGCATTCAGAAAGAGATTTATGGAGAGTATGAAAATACCTTCATGATGTATCTGCCGCGCCTGTGCGAACATTGTTTGAACCCGACGTGTGCGGCCTCTTGCCCGTCTGGTGCGATATATAAACGCGAAGAAGACGGCATCGTTCTGATCGATCAGGAAAAATGCCGCGGCTGGCGGATGTGCGTGTCGGGCTGCCCCTACAAGAAAATCTACTACAACTGGGAAAGTGGAAAATCCGAGAAATGCACGTTTTGTTATCCCCGCATTGAAAGCGGCAACCCGACCGTTTGCTCGGAAACCTGCGTCGGGCGCATCCGTTACCTTGGCGTTATTCTTTATGATGCCGACAAGATCGAAGAAGCCGCCAACGCGCCCGAAACCGGCGATCTTTACGATGCACAGCTTGGCGTCTTTCTTGATCCCAATGATCCGGATGTCATCGCCGCCGCCCGTCGCGACGGTGTTCCCGAAGACTGGATCAAAGGCGCACGCAACAGCCCGGTCTGGAAAATGGCGATGGAATGGAAAGTCGCCTTTCCGCTGCACCCGGAATATCGCACCCTTCCGATGGTCTGGTATATCCCGCCGCTTAGCCCGATCCAGAACGCCGCCGAGGCCGGAAAGATCGACACCGTTGGCGACATGCCGGACGTCAGCAAGCTGCGTATCCCGGTGAAATATCTGGCCAATATGCTGACGGCGGGCGACGAAAAGCCCGTCATACTGGCACTGGAACGGATGCTGGCGATGCGATCCTATATGCGCTCAAAAACCGTGGAAGGCGTGATCAACGAAGGGATCGCGCAAAAGGTTGGCCTGACCGGGCGGATCATCGACGAAATGTATCAAATCATGGCCATCGCCAATTACGAGGACCGCTTTGTCATTCCGACAACGCACCGCGAACATGTCGAAGACGCCTATGACCTGCGCGGCGGCTGTGGCTTTACCGACACCAACGGCTGCTCCCCTGGCATCAGCAAAGGCAGTTTGTTTGGTGGCAAAAAAGCCCGTGATCTAAAAATACCGGAGGCCCTATAATGGAAAACCCAATGGACCGAACTTTTAAGGCAATATCGCTGATCCTTAGTTACCCGACCGAAGAACTGCAGGGTGCGATGCCAGAAATCGCGGCCGTGATCCAGTCCGACCCCCGAATGACGACCGCCTGTCGCGGCGACATTGGGCCGCTTCTGGGCCAACTGGCAGATGACGACATCTATGCGCTTCAAGAGGCATATGTAAGCTTGTTTGACCGATCGCGCACGCTGTCACTGAACCTGTTTGAACATGTTCACGGCGAAAGCCGCGACAGGGGCAGTGCGATGGTCAGTCTGGTGGAAACCTATCGGGACGGTGGCTTTGATCCGGTGACGTCCGAACTGCCGGATCATCTGCCAGTGCTGCTCGAGTTTCTGTCGATGCGACCGGCGGATGAGGCGCGTGAAATTCTGGCCGATGCGGCACATATCTTTGCCGCGCTGATAGAACGGCTGACGCGACGCGAAAGCGCCTATAGCGCCGTTTTTTCGGCCCTGTTGCAGCTTTCAGGACAGCAAGCCGACACGCAGGCCGTCGCGGATCTGTTGGAGCAACCCGAGGACGACCCGGATGATCTGGACGCACTGGATCAGGTTTGGGAAGAAAGCGAAGTTGTCTTTGGCCCAGACCCCAACGCAGGTTGCCCACAGGTGCGCGACATGCTGGCCAATATGGACGGACCCGCGCCCATTACCCCCGCAACCAACGACGCCCAAGCGGCTGAGTGACAGGAGGATACGATGCATAATTTTTTCTTCGGTATATACCCCTACATCGCGCTGTCGGTTCTGGTTATCGGCTCTGTCGCGCGGTATGAGACCGTGCCTTTCACGTGGAAATCAAGTTCCAGCCAATTGTTGCGGCGAAAACAGTTGATCCTGGGATCGGTGCTGTTCCACGTGGGCGTTCTGATGATCTTTTTCGGCCATCTGATTGGACTGCTCACACCGATTGTGATCTTTGACACACTGGGTATCAGCCACGGAGCAAAACAATTGCTGGCGGTTGTTGCTGGCGGTGCTGCCGGGGTGATGGCGCTGGCTGGTGGTGCCATACTTTTCCATCGACGCCTGAGTGATCCACGCATTCGGGCCACATCAAGCTTTGCCGACACCGCAATACTTGCGCTTTTGCTGGCACAACTGTTGTTGGGACTGGGCACAATCTTTGTGTCGCTTCAGCATCTGGACGGCCATGAGATGACCAAGTTTATGTCATGGGCGCAGGGAATTTTCACCTTTCAAGGCAACGCCGCAAATCACATTGTTGATGTCGCGTTGGTTTTTAAGCTGCATTTGTTTTTAGGCCTGACGATCTTTTTGGTGTTCCCGTTCACGCGGCTTGTGCACATGCTGTCCGTTCCGCTGCGCTACATCTGGCGACCCGGTTACCAAGTCGTGCGCTCACGGCGCAAACCACGTTCGCCGGCGGAGTAGTGACTATGAAACCCCTCATTTCCGCTATTGTGGTTAACGGAACCACCATTTCCGAAACAGACATCGCAGCCGAAGCGCAAAACCATCCAGCCCCCAAAGGCAAACCGGGGCTGGCTTG
The DNA here is from genome assembly GCA_019090885.1 of Marinosulfonomonas sp. Lineage (GTDB taxonomy): Bacteria > Pseudomonadota > Alphaproteobacteria > Rhodobacterales > Rhodobacteraceae > NORP110. The sequence continues at coordinate 5,076 of JAHRVC010000109.1, read as the reverse complement.
GCGCCGTGCGGCCCGCGCACTTGCGGTCCGCCTGCTGATGTTGGAGGCGGCGCAGGCCAAAGGGCTGCATGCAAGCCCGCGCGAACTTGCCCCCGGGCAGGTGGAAACCGACGAAGAAGCATTGATCCGCGCGGTGATGGAAAACGCCGTAACGCCAGAACCAGTCAGCAGCGATGCATTGCGCGCCGCTTATGATCGCAACCCGGCAGCCTATCGTGCGCCATCGCTTTATCAGGCCGCACATATCTTGTTCGCGGCCAAACCGGGCGACCGCCCTGCCCGCGCAGTAGCCCGCGATCGGGCCGAGGCCACACTGGAAATACTGCGCGCCACCCCTAAGAAATTTGCCGAAATCGCAGGTCGCGAAAGCGAATGTGCCTCGCGTGATATGGGCGGCGAGCTGGGCCAGTTGCTAGGCTGCGACGTAGTGCCAGAATTCGCCGCCGCGATGCAGATCGCCACGCCGGATCAAATTCACGATCAAGTGGTCGAGACCCGCTTTGGGATGCATGTTCTGCGTCTGGATGCCCGCGCTAAGGGTGACATTCTACCCTTTGATGCTGCGCGCCCGCGTCTGCAAGAAGCCGCTGAAAAGGCCGCGTGGGCCCGCGCTGCGCAGGAATTTGTCACAGATTTGCTTGGTAATGCAGAGATCAGTGGCATGGACCTGAGCAATGCCGCCTGAGTTTAAGCAGGTGTTTTGCAATTCTTAAGGACCGGTTTGCTGCGGTAACTTCGCCGATCAGACTACCTTTTAGATCAAACGGCACCTCCGCCCCGTAGACCATATGTTTCCTACGGGGCGGGTGGTGATCTAGGCTATTTACCAATTGGGCAAAAACAACGAGATGCTCGGGAATGAAAACAGCAGCGCAACGACCACAGCCTCGCAGACCAAAAACCAGCCAACGCCGCGGAAAATCTGAACCAGTGAGACTGAATCCCCGACCACGCTTTTGATCACGAAAACATTCAACCCGACGGGCGGCGTTAGCAGCCCTATCTCGATGAACTTCACGACCAGCACACCAAACAGGATCAGGTCAAACCCAATCGCGTTCAGGACCGGAAGGAAAACCGGGATGGTAATTAGCAAAACGCCAATCGGGTCTAGGAACATGCCCAAGACCAGATAGGTCAGCACCATCATGCTGAGCAACAAGAACCGGTTTCCCTGAAGGCTTAGGGCCAGATCCGCCAGTTTTGCGCCGCTGCCGGTAATCGCCAAAAACTTGGTCAGCAACACCGCGCCAATGGCGATGAAGAAAATCTTGGCGGTGTTGATAACCGCCGCCATCAATGCCTCTGATATATTCTGGAAATTCAACCGTTTTTGAAGAACTGCAATAACCAGAACCGCCAGCGCGCCAAACGCCCCAGCTTCAGTCGCGGTGAAGATCGCAGCATAGATGCCACCCAACACAAAGCCGATCACAAGAACCAGCGGCATCACATCAGCCAAAGAGATGAACCGTTCTTTCCAGGTCACCTTTTCTTCAATTTTTGGCGCCAGAGTAGGGTCAAGCTTACATCGAACCACAATCATCACGGTATAGACCCCGGCCGTCAGAAGGCCCGGCAAAATCCCGGCAAGAAATAGTTTGCTGACAGAAACCTGCGCAAAAATCCCATAAAGAATGAAAATAATTGACGGCGGGATAAGCGAGCCCAAAGTCCCCGCACTGGCAACCACACCCGTCGCAAGGCCCGGCTGATAGCCATAGCGCAGCATCTCGGGAATTGCCAAACGGCCCATTGCTGCGGCAGTGGATACGCTGGACCCACTGGCAGCCGCGAAACCTGCACAGGAAAAATTCGCCGCGACAGCCAAACCGCCGGGCATACGCGACAGCCACAATCGACTGGCATGGAACAAAGATGCGCTCATCCCGGTGGTCTGCACCAACAGCCCCATGAATATAAACAACGGGATTGCCGATAACGTCCAACTGGACACAAAACTAAAGGGTTCCTGCGCAACGATTTGCAGGGCCGGCCGCATTCCGCGAACCGCCACGATGCCCAAAAATGAAACCGTAAACAAAGCGATGCCAATCGGCACACGGATTGCCAGCAGGAATAAGAGGCTGACAATAACCAAAATCAGAGCAAGGGTCATAGCATTTCACTTTCGTCCAAAGCAGCCTCGGAATCCTGGTTTTTCCAGAGGTTAATGACATCTTTGATAAACGCTCTGGCAAAGGCCAGAACCAGAATGGCAACGGATAGAACCAATATCCATTTTCCAGGCCAGACCTGAATAAACCCGCTGCCGATGATCCAGCGTTCGGTAATGGCGGTGCTATGCAAAGCAACCCGCGTTGCCTGCCACAACCACAAAACTGAAACAAAGAGGCCCAGAGAGTCTGCTATCAGATAGGTAAAAGTTGACGCACGCCCAGAAAGTTTGTTGGTAAAAAGATCGACCGTTACATTCTGGCGATAGAGCGCAACATAGGGCAAAGGCAAAAACACAATTGCGACCATGTAATAGGCTGCAACTGTTTCATTTGTGCCAACGAATGGTAATTTCAAAAGCCGCGATGCAACGTCGATACAAACATGTATCAACATTACAAACAGCATAAGCGCTGACACACGGGCAAGGAACTTGGCCCCACGCATCAAGATCGTTTCCGCTAAGATTGGCCTGTCATCTGATGTTTTGGGGTTTTCCATGTTCAACTTTCACGAAAAGAATTGTTTTGTTGAAAAATGGTGGTGCGGACAATATCCGCACCACCCATGAGATTATAGTTTTGTAGGATCAACCAGATCGTAGATGTTGTCCTTCAAAAGCTTTTCAAACGTTACACGAGCAGCTTCCAGTGCCTCGGCTTCCAACAGGTCGCCCCCGGCGTGGATTTCTGACAGACCGGCTTCGTCAACCAGCTTTAGCCATTTCGCGTAGTTTGCCAGATAAGCATCCGAGATTTCGCCCGGGTTTTCGACGCCCAGCTTGGCGGCATTGTCGTTCACATTCGCCAGTTCGGATTCTTTATATTCGTTCCAAATCGGCGTCATTTCGGCAGCGCCATCGACGATTTCAATGCCATTGCTGACAGCCAGTTTACGCGCGTTGATATCCTTGCCGATATAGCCCGGAACCATTGCCGACGAGATCACAAAAGGCATGCTGTCCCACAGTGTGTGCTTGTCGTCATCTGACAGACCGTTCCAGCTATCAAGGTTTGCCGTTACAATGCCCACGGACCCGGTTGCGCCGATGTTGTAGTTGTAGATCGACTTGATCGAGTCTGCGATGGCATATGTTTTATACCAAGCCGTAAAGCCCATCACGCAATCCAATACGCCGCGTTGCAGGCTTTCGACCATCTCAGTTGACGTCATCGAAACCGGCACGCCGCCCAGATGCTGCGCCCAACGACCCAGCGATCCCGTGACACGAACCCGCTTACCTTTCAGGTCCGCGATGGTTTCAAATTCGTCGCGACACATCAACGAATACCCACCGATCGAAATATTCCCAAGCGATATGGTATTGGCCTTGGCATAGTCTTCCATGCACTTTGGGCAATCTTTGTAGAACGTTTCTGCCGTTGCGCCAGCCGCTGCCAATTCATTTCTGGTCAGCAAAAGCAAGTTGAACGGCAACGCAGCATGCGGCAGTTCACTGGGGTGATATGCGGGCAGAACCATCGTCAAATCAGTAATTCCGCTACCGACAGAATGCAGCGCTTCGCCCAATTTAAACAGCTGTCCGCCTGAAATCAGTTCCAGATCAATTTCGGGGGCAAGTTTTCCGATCAACGGCTCAATGCCGCTTTCGTTCATCGGGTGGCCTGCGGGAAGACCCGAGGCGTATGTAAGATCCGCAGAGCTTGCCGATCCCGCCGAAATCGACGCCGCCATAGCTACGGCTATGACCTTTGATATATTTCTTTGCATTTTCTTCTCCCTATTGATGCTGCTGTGATTGCAGCAAGTTTCGATGATGCGTTTTTGCATTCAGTTATTATCGTTCTTGTTCTACTTGCTGGCATTGGCCTTTAGGCCGTCCCACCATGGGCACGCGCCGTCGGCCAACTGGTAGTTTCCTTCCATGACCTGAATTGGCGCACGGTTCCCGGCCTTGCCATTTGCCAGCCGAAGCTGTCGCGCTTTTTCTTTAATCTCGGCCGAGGCCCAGCTGCGCTCGTGGCCCCAATAACTTGGCCCACCTGCCCGTTCATGAGCCTCCCAGATATCGGGATTGATCGAGCGTCCGCCCCAACCGTATTCGATCATGAACCGTGATGGCGTCCATGTATAAAACGATGTCATGTAATCACTGGTGTGACGGCCAAGCGTCGCGGCGACCAGATCATCCCCCTCTAACACCAGATCATAGCCCTGCCCCACGTCATCAAGGCTATAGAGCTCCATCATAAGATGGTGGAACGCCCGCGTTTCGGATTGCACAATCGCCAGACTGTGGTGGCGCGGGTTCACGTGCAGAAAGCGCGCCTCAAACGGGTTCGAGTAATAGTCCGTCAGGCTGAATCCCAACAGGTCGATATAGAACCGCGACATTTTATCGACCAACTCGCGCGAGTCGGCCATAAACACAATGTGCCCCATGCCGTTTACGCCCGTGCGAAACCCCGAGATCGCGCGCCCCGGTATGAATTTATCCGTGGCAATAAGCGGGCCGTGGAAAACCTCGACCTGATTGTCCATCGGGTCTTTGAAAACGATCAATTCCTGCACTTCGCGCTCTTGCGCCAATGCACGGGTTCCCATGGTGACGGTGACATGATCTGCTTCCAGCTTTGCCGCAACCGAAAGAAGAGCTGTGTGATCGGCAACTTCCCAACCAAAAAGTGACGGCCCCTTTTCGGCACCATCATTCACGATGAACCTTTGTTTGCGATCATCCATTCTAAAGGCGCGGGTCAATTTGGTTTTATCCACCTGTTGAAGGCCAAGAACGTCCGTCGCAAAACCGGACCAATCCTCAAGGCCTGCGGTTTCTAAGCCGATATAACCTAGTCCTAGAACGCTCATTTCAATTCCTCCCCGATAAATTTTATTGACTGGCCCACCGCCTGTTTGGGCGATGGGGTATTTGCAAAT
>JAHRVC010000108.1 GCA_019090885.1 Marinosulfonomonas sp. | reverse complement strand
TTTGCCAAGATCGAACTGGCACGATCCAACGCGTTCTTTGGTGCATGGGCGCTTGCCAGCGATGATGCGCGGCTGGCCGAAGCTGCGGCCTGTGCGCGATTGACCGCTCTGGATGCCTGCCAATACGCGGGCGAAGAAACCATCCAAATACACGGCGGCATCGGGATCACTTGGATTGCCGACCCGCATTTGTTCGTGCGGCGCGGCTGGCACCTGAAGGCGCTGCTGGGACCTGCTGCAGTTTGGCGAGAACGGCTGATTCAGGCATTGCCGGAAGGAAACACCTGACATGGATTTCAACGACACGCCCGCAGAAGCCGAATTTCGTTCCAAAGTCCGCGCTTGGCTTGATGACAATGCCACGCTGCGCGATGGCAGCAAAACGACGCAAGACACCTTTATGGCCCATAACGCCGAACAGGTGGTTCAGGCGGGGAAATGGCAAAAGAAAAAGGCCGACGCCGGCTGGGCCGGGATTACTTGGCCAAAAGAATACGGCGGGATGGGCGGCACGCCTATGCAGCAGGTCGTCTGGAATCAGGAAGAGGGGCGCTATCGCGTGCCACCTTTTGCGCATCTGGTCGGTGTCGCCTTGGTCGGCCCGACATTGATGGTGCATGGAACCGAAAAACAAAAGGCTGACATCTTGCCCGGTCTTTTGGCCGGTGACGGCATTTGGTGCCAATTGTTTTCAGAACCTGCCGCCGGTTCGGATCTGGCAGGCGTTCGCACGCGGGCCAAACGTGATGGCGACACTTGGGAAATTACCGGGCAAAAAGTCTGGACGTCTGGCGCACATTATTCCCAACACGGCCTGCTGTTGGCGCGCACCAACACGGATGTGCCAAAACACAAGGGCATGACCATGTTCATTGTGGACATGAACGACCCTGCGATTGAGGCCCGTCCGATCACTCAGATATCGGGTGCTGAAAGCTTTAACGAAGTCTTCATCGACGGCCTTAAGGTTTCGGATGCCAACAGGGTTGGCCCGGTGGATGGCGGCTGGCGCGTGGCGCTAACCACACTGATGAACGAACGTTTAACCCTGTCTGTCGGGCGCGCGGTTGGTGGGGCAAAAACCGAAGAATTGATTGATCTGGCAAAACGGGTGCAAATTAACGGCCGCCCGGCGATTGAGGACGGCGAAGTCCGTGCCCGCATCGCCGATTTCACCGCCCGTCAGCGGGGATTGGAATTCACCAGCTATCGGATCATGACTTCGCTTTCGCGCGGGCAGGAACCCGGCGTTGAAGGGTCCATTGGTAAATTGTTGCTTGGGCGGTTGCGTCAGGAAATGTCTGGTTTTGCTTTGGAGCTGATGGGCAGTTCAGCCGGTATTGCCCAGACATCAGATGCCGAGTCACTGCGCTGGCGCAATGAATATATGACGGCACCGGGCAACCGGGTTTCCGGCGGGTCCGACGAAATTCAGCGCAATATCATCGCCGAAAGAATTTTGGGCATGCCCGTGGATATCAGGGTGGACAAAGATGTGCCGTTTCGTGATCTCTAATCGCTGTGCGCGATTGATCGCCAAATAATACCAATGCAGGAAATGACCCATCGATGACCAACTTGTTTAAGCCAGACGACGTATTTTCTTTCACAGAACTGATGGGTGTAGAGTTTACCATCTGGAAAGAGAATGAGGCCGAACTTAAGGTCGAAATCGTGGGGCACCATCTAAACCGCGCTAATGTTGTGCATGGCGGCGTGGTTGCGGCGATGTTGGACAATGCAGCGACCTTTTGTGCGATCTGGTGTCCTGATCCAAACCGTAAACGCCAGTGTGTGACGCTTTCACTAAATTGCAATTTCATCGGTCAGGCCGGGCTGGGTGACACGCTGATTGCAACCGGTCGGGTCCGGGGTGGCGGGCGAAAGATAAAGTTCGTTGACGCCCAAGTGCATAACCAAAAAGGTGACCTGATTGGCAAGGGCGAGGCGGTCATCCGTTATCGAACGGGCTCGGAAAACCTTGAGGGCATACCAAAATAATCAATCACCACATGAATTCATATTTTTCAGGGAGGAACTACAATGACCAATCCAATGACACTTGAAGATCGGGTCATCATCGTAACCGGCGCAGGCCAGGGCATTGGCCGTGGCGTAGCGCAATTTGCCGCCGACATGGGCGCCAAAGTGGTTGCTGCAGACTGGAATAGCGACGCGGTCAACGAAACTGCCGAGATTATTGGTGGTAACTGCGCCGCGATTTCGGGCGACGTGGCTGACCCGGATTTTCCAGATGAACTGGTAAAATTCTCACTAGATAAATTTGGCGACATCAACGGTCTGGTCAACAACGCCGGCATCGTGCGCGCGGCAATGATCCACAAGATGGATCGCGCCACATGGCAACAGGTGATCGACGTTAACCTGACGGGTGTGTTCGCCTGCCTGCAGGCAGTTGGCACCTATTACCGCGCCCAAGCCGAAGAAAAAGGCCCCGGCCCACGCACGATCGTGAATATCTCGTCCGATGCAGGGCGTCGCGGAACGATTGGCCAGATCAACTATGGCGCTGCCAAATCCGGCGTTCTGGGCCTTACCATGAGTGCCGCACGCGAATGGGGCCGCTATGGTATCAACGTCAACAGCGTCTGCTTTGGCATGGTCGAAACACCAATGACCGAGACGATCCGGTCCGACAAATTCCTTGATAAATACATGGCCCAAATTCCAATGGCCCGGATGAGCGACCCGGAAGAAGTGGCAAAACCTGTCTGTTTCCTGATGTCTGATGCAGCGTCTTATATCACGGGCCAGCATCTAAGCGTAAACGGCGGCCTGCACATCGGCTTTTAAGGGGGACACAATGACCACCAATACCTTTGAGGGCCCCGGCCCGGATGCCCAGTTTGCGGAAATACTGTCAGCGGGCGATTTCCGCATCCAGCGCTGTGGCGACTGCAACGCACATATTTTCCACCCACGCCCGATCTGCCCTGAATGTGGTTCTGGCGATCTAAGCTGGGTGGCCCCGTCGGGGGATGGCACGATCTACGCCAAAACAATCGTCCACCGACGGGCCGAAAAGGGCGGCGACTATAACGTCGTTCTTGTCGATCTGGCTGAAGGCGTGCGGATGATGAGCCGGGTTGAGGGGGTTGAACCCGCCGATATCACCACCGGCATGGCCGTTCAGGCGTCCATTGGCGAAGGTATGAACGGCGAACCTGCCGTGGTCTTTACCCCAACGGAGGCTGCGAAATGAGTTTACGAGGCAAAGCCGCCATTGTCGGCGCAGCCCTTGCGGGGTGTGGCGAAGCCCACGGGCGCACGTCGATGGAAATCACTATCGAGGCGGTCCATGGCGCACTGGCAGACGCGGGCGTCAAACTGTCGCAAGTCGACGCAATCGCCACCTGCCAGCCGCTTGATCTGCTGTCGGGTCTGACCTTGGCACAAGAGCTGGGGATCAACCCAAAGTTCACGATGAATAACCGGATGGGCGGATCGTCGTTCCTGTCGCACACAATGTGGGCGGCGATGTTGCTAGAGCTTGGCTTGGCTGAAACCGTGGTGATTTGTTATGGCAGCAATCAGCGCACGGCTTCGGGTAAACTGATGACAGCGATCGGGCTGCCGACCTATGAGGCCCCCTATAAACCAATGTTCCCGCTATCGTCCTATGCGCTGGCCGCCGACCGACATATGCACCAGTTTGGAACGACGCGTGAACAACTGGCAGATGTTGCCGTAGCTGCACGCGGCTGGGCACAGAAAAACCCCGAGGCATTTGTGCGTGATCCGCTGACGCGCGAGGATGTGATTGCATCGCGCCTAATCTCTGATCCTTTGCGGGTGCGCGATTGCTGTTTGGTCACGGACGGCGGCGCCGCGCTGGTAATGCGTCGCGCCGAAGTGGCCGTGGATCATCCGCAACCACCGGTTTACTTTTTGGGCGGTGGCGAGGGCACGACGCATCGCGACATCTCGGAAATGGCTGATCTGACGGTGACGGGTGCGGCACAATCGGGCGCGGCTGCGATGGCGATGGCGGGCGTCAGTGCCGCCGACATCGACGTGGTTCAGCTTTATGACGCTTTCACCATCAACGTGATCCTGTTTCTTGAGGATTTGGGGTTCTGCAAAAAGGGCGAAGGCGGTGCCTTTGTCGAAGGCGGGCGCATCGCGCCGGGCGGGGATCTGCCAGTCAACACCAATGGCGGCGGGCTTAGCTGCGTGCATCCGGGAATGTATGGCATGTTCACGCTGGTCGAGGCGGTGCGTCAATTGCGTGGCCAGACAGGTGAGCGCCAAATTGATGGTGCCGAGCTGGCGCTTTGCCATGGCAATGGCGGCGTGCTGTCCAGTCAGGTGACCAATATTTTAGGCACGGCTGCAACGCTTTAGCATCGTGTAATCTAGAAAATCATAGTCCCGCACTAATCTGGCGCGGGACCATTTCGTTTAATACGATTTGGGCAGGCCCAGCGCATGTTCGGCGATGAACGACAAAACCAGCTGTGGCGTTACCGGCGCGATGCGGAACAAAATCGCTTCGCGCACCAACCGTTCAACATGGTATTCCTTGGCATAACCAAATCCGCCAAAGGTTAGCTGCGCGGTCTGCGTGGCTTTGACTGCGGCTTCTGCGGCCAGATATTTGGCGGCGTTAGCCTCGTTTCCACAAGGTTTGCCAGCATCGTAAAGCGCGCCCCCATGCATCGCCATCAGGTTGGCTGCCTCAAGCTCGGCCCAGGATTGCGCAAGCGGGTGCTGAACGCCTTGGTTCTGGCCAATCGGACGGCCAAAAACCACACGCTCACCGGCATAGGCGGCGGCGCGATTCAGGGCATTTCGCCCGATGCCGACGGCCTCGGCGGCGACCAATACACGTTCCGGGTTCAGGCCATGCAAAATCTGGCGAAAGCCCTGCCCTTCTTCGCCAATCAGGTCTTCTTCGGGGATTGGCAGACCGTCGATAAACAGCTCGTTTGAATCAACGCATTTACGGCCCATCTTTTCAATCTCACGCACGTCGATGTAATCGCGGTCAAGTTTGGTGTAGAACAGGCTTAGACCCTCAGTTGGCTTTTTGACGTCTTCAATCGCAGTTGTGCGTGCCAACAAAAGAATTCGATCAGCGACCTGAGCGGTGGAAATCCACACTTTTTGCCCATGAACAATATAGCGGTTGCCCTGCTTCACTGCTTTGGTCTTTAGCTTGGTCGTATCAAGGCCCGTTGTTGGTTCAGTTACGCCAAAACAAGCCTTTTCTTCACCACGCATAAGCGGCGGCAGAATACGTTCTTTCTGCGCATGCGTGCCGAATTTCACCACAGGATTAAGTCCGAAAATATTCATGTGAATGGCAGAGGCAGCACTGTTACCGCCCCCGGATTCAGCGATTGCCTGCATCATGATCGCAGCTTCGGTAATTCCCAAACCCGCGCCGCCGTATTCTTCTGGCATTGCAATTCCTAGCCAGCCGTCTTTGGCCATCGCTTGATGGATTTCATGGGGAAAGCCGCCCTCGCGATCACGCTTGAGCCAAAAATCATCGTCAAATTGTTCGCAAATCCGAAAAATGGCTTCGCGGATATGGTTTTGCTCTTCGGTCATTTGGTAGGTCATGATGTCTCCTTGGAATTTGTATTCTCGGGCAATGCAACAACACCTGCCCCGGTCAATTTTTCAATTTCGGCTGGATCAAAACCCAGATCCTGCAAAATTTCTATGCTGTCCTGCCCCACTTGGGCGCGCCCCAGCCAGCGCAGTTTGCCCGGCGTTGCATCCAGTTTGGGAACAGGGCCGACAACGCGGGTGTTATCACCTTCGACACCAACAATATTGCCGCGTGCCTCGACCTGCGGATCGGCAAGAATATCATCCGTATTATAGACAAGTGCTGCCACCGCATCATGGCGCTGGAAATGGTCAATCACATAGGCCGAGTCATGTTTCGCAATGAAATCCGTCAAACGGTCGGTGATGTCATCCATATGTTCAGCAAACCCATCCAATGTCTTGAACTGCGGCTCGTTCGCCCAATCAGCACCCCCGGCAGCAGCCAAAAGCCGACGACCGGTTTCCGCACTACCGGAACTAACGGTGATCCATTTGCCGTCTTTGGCTTCAAAAACACCACCGGGCACGAACGACATCGGTTGGCGCAACCCGTTGCGATCAACCGAAAGCCCGGCACCTGTGCGGGTTGGAACATGGTAATCAATCAGACGCAGCAGCGGCTCATAGATTGCCAAATCGACAACCTGCCCGCGCGAATGGCCCGAGGTAATCGCGTGCATCGCAACCATCGCACCAAAAGCGGCCGTTATTCCGGTGGTAGAATCGGCAACGGGAAAGCCCGGATGCATCGGCGCACCGTCGGCAAATCCGGTCATATGGGCCAGCCCGCTCATTGCTTCGCCCGCACGGCCAAACCCGGGCAACTTGCGGCTTGGGCCGGTTTGGCCATAGCCGGAAATCCGGATAATCACCAAATCTGGGTTCCACTCGTGCAAGACATCGGGACCGATCCCGGCACGCTCGATCACGCCGGGGCGGAAATTCTCGATCAAGACCTGCGAGCGTTCAACCAGTTTACGCAGAACCGCCTGCCCGTCTTCTGATTTCCAGTCCAGCGCCAGCAACTGTTTGTTGCGCGCCAGCGTTTTCCACCACGCACCGATGCCATCATCGGTTTTTGCGCCCAGTTGGCGCAGCATATCACCTTCGCCGGGGCGCTCTATCTTGACCACATTGGCCCCAAAGTCGGACAGAATCGCCCCACACATCGGCGCAGCAATTACGTGCCCCATCTCAATCACGTTCACATCGTGAAGCGGACCGTTGTCCTGTTGCACTATTTATCCTCCAAAATATCACATGCGTATTCGTCATCCGACAGTGCTGCGAAATGAATTGCAATTGCTTTCTAACGATTGTTAGGATTCAACAGCCCGCTGGGATTTTTGCGATTCCACGGTGGAGGAAAAAAATGACCGAAACGCCACCAGATTCACCCCAAAATACGCGCCCCTCGCTTAGCGATGCTTTGCACACGCTTTTTGATCCAAAAAATGTCGCGGTTGTCGGCGCTTCGCGGACCAAAGGCAAACTTGGGCAGGCGCTTTTGGAGCTACTGAAAAAAAATAACTACCGCGGTAAGGTTATTCCGGTAAATCCGTCGGGCGGCGAAATTGAGGGTCTGAAAGTCGCAAAATCGCTGAGTGAGATAGACGAGCCTATCGACGTGGCCGTTATATCAACCCCGGTCGAGATTGCGCTGGATGCCTTGGAAGAATGTGCCAGAATCGGCGTCAAAGTGGTTGTCGGTGTCACATCGGGCTTTAACGAAGCGGGTGAAGATGGCACCGAAAACGAAGCGCGATTGCAGCGAATTTTGAAAACCGCGCCGTTTCGCCTGATCGGGCCGAACTGTGAAGGTGTCGTGCGACCCCGGTCTGATTTGCAGCTGACTTTCAGCCCGATGTTTGACGGGCTTGATGACGGACCTGTCGCGATGATCTCGCAATCGGGTGCGTTGGCCGGGCTGATGGCATTGCGGCTGGGCGAACGCGGCGTTGGCCTTAGCGCGATCGTATCCAGCGGCAACGAAACCGACATTACCGCCGCCGATCTGATGGAACATTTTGGCGAAGATCCGGTGACCCGAGTTATCCTTTGTTATCTCGAGGAATTGCGCGATGGTCGCCGCTTTGCCGAGGTTGCCAAAAAGCTAACCGATGCTGGAAAACACGTCGTGGTCGTCAAAGGCGGGCGCAGTGGTGCTGGCACCCGCGCGGTGCAATCCCATACCGGGGCGATGGCCGGGGATGATCGGGTGGTAAGCTCGATCTTTCGCGAAGTCGGGGTGATCCGGGCGCGCGACTCTGTCAGCGCCGTGGATGCAACAATTGCTTTGGCCACCGGGCGCAAGCCTGCGGGACGGCGCGTTGCGATCATATCAGTAACCGGTGGCCTAGGCGTTGAAATGACCGACATGGCCGAAACCGAAGGGTTTGAAGTGCCGGTTTTGGCGGACAAAACCCAAAAGGCTTTGTCTGAATACGTGCCCTATTACGGATCGGTCACCAACCCTGTCGATCTGACGGGCGTGGTGCTGGCCAATCCATCTTATGTTGGCCGATGCCTAGAGGCTGTGCTGGATGATCCGGGCATCGACATCGCCATCGCGATTATCACCTTTGTGCCTAATCAGACCTTCGTCGAGGCGCTGGCCGAGGCCTATAAGAAAACCAACAAACCTGTCCTGATAATATGGACGGGGGCATCCCGAAGTGCGGCTTCGGGCGACGCGTTTCGCGAAAATGGCGTGCCACTTTATGATTCTCCGGCGCGGGCGGCCTCGGGCCTAGCAGCGTTACGCGGCGCAGGAGAAGTCCAATGAGCGCGCGTGACAAACTGCAAAGCTGGGTGAACGCAGGCCGCAAGGTCGTGCATGAGGGGGACGCAAAGGCGCTGTTGGGCGATCTGGGCATTCCGGTGCCGGAACGCGATCCGACGGAAGGGCCGCTGGTCGTGAAACTTTGCCACGATGACTTTCCGCATAAATCCGACCACGGCTTGGTCAAGCTGAACGTATCGCCGCAAGACGCCCCGGCAATCGCTGCCGAAATGTCAGCAAGGGTTCCCGGCGGCGTGCCGTTGGTTGAAGCGATGGAAAAGAACTCGGTCGCGGAATGGATTGTTGGTTGCAAGATCGACGCCACTTTCGGCCCCATTGTTTTGGCCGGACCGGGCGGTGTGCTAGTCGAATTACTGGACGCCGGCGAAATTCGTCTGGCACCGGCGACACCGGAAACCGCGTCGCAAATGCTTGGCTCGGGCGCTGGCGCCAAACTGCTGGCAGGAATGCGCGGCGCCCCGGCGGCCGATAGCGCGGCACTGGCCGATCTGATTTCAAAAATATCCGTATTCTTCGCGGAGCACGCTGATCTTATCTCTGAGATAGAAGTTAACCCGGTGATGGTGCGCGCCGACGGGGCCGGTCTGGTCGCTGCCGATGCGCTGATTATTCTGCGTGAAGACACGCAAACCTGAAAGGAAATATTATGATCCAAAAACCATTTGGAGAGTTGGAAGTCGGCCAAGTGGGTGTGTCCATTGGCCGGACAATGACCGAAAGCGATGTGGTGAATTTCTGCATGCTGACCGGCAACTGGCTGGAACTGCATTCAAACATCGAGCACGCCAAGCATTCGCTCTACAAGCAACGCTTGGTGCAGGGCAGTCTGGTGTTTTCAGTCGTTAACGCGATGATCCCGTTCGACAGTTCGATTTTGGCCGCCTTCTATGGCTGCGACAAGCTGCGCTTTCTGCGCCCTACCTTTATCAACGATACGGTCTGGGCACGGGTCGAGATCATCAACCTCAAGGATCATGACGACAAGCACGGCGTTGTGACGTCGAAACTTGAGGCCATCAATCAGCGCGACGAAACAACATTGCGTTGCGAATTTAGCCTGCTGATCCGCAAAGAGCGGTTGGACCATCCGGGCGAACCAGACAAGGTTCTGGCAGCACGCGACACCGTAAAGGAGAATTTGAAATGAACTTTTTAACCCCAGAACAGGAAATGTGGCGCGAAACCGTTAACCGCTTTGTTGACGACGAAATTGGCCGCGAATACATCCGCAAATGCGACATTGACCGCGCATATCCTTATGAAGCTTACGACAAAGTCGCCAAAGAGGGCTGGCTGGGCATTCTGTTTTCCGAAGAAAACGGCGGGCTTGGCGGCGATATCGTTGACTACGCATTGATGTGCGAAGGTCTGTCCAAATTCGGCTTCGACTTTGCGACCGGCATCATGGTTGCAACTTTTACCGCGATGAACATCGAAAAATTCGGCACCGACGAACAGAAAGAACGCTATATCGCGCCCTTCCTTAGCGGCGATATCAGGTTCTCGATCTCAATCTCTGAGCCGAGTGCAGGTTCGGATGCGGCCTCGACCAGAACACGGGCCAAGCGTGATGGGGATGACTATGTAATCAACGGCCAAAAGCTGTGGTGCTCTGGTGGGGCGGCGGACAACGCTGTGCTCGCGATGCTGACACGCACCGACCCGGACGCCCCAAAACACGAGGGACTTTCAGTATTCCTGATCCCGAATGACACCAAGGGTCTCGACATCCGCAAACTGCCAACCATGGCACGGCGCGCCACAGGCACGACCGAGATATTTGTGGATGACGTGCGCGTTCCTGCCAGCGCCCTGATGGGCGAAGAAAACAAGGGTTGGGGCATCATCACCGACCACCTTGAGCTGGAACGTGTTGCGGTTGCTGCCGCCTATGTGGGCAATGCCCAAACCGCAGTGGACGACGCCCTGCGTTATGCGCATGACCGCGAACAGTTCGGCCAGTCGATTTACAACTTTCAGACCATCAAACATATGCTTGCCGACATGCAGACACAGGTCGATGCGGCCCGTTTGCTGACCTATCGTGCTGCCAATATGGCCGCGGCCAAGACACCCTGTCTGCGCGAAGTTTCGATGGCCAAATTGTTCGCTTCGGAAACGCTGCAAACGGTCACACGCAACGGAATGCAAATCCTTGGCGGTCATTCGATGCTGCCAGATTCCGATATGGAGCGGTATTTCCGCGAAGGGATGCAAAGCACCATTGGTGGCGGAACATCGCAGATTCAGCGCACGCTGATCGCGAAGACAATGCGCCTCTGACAAGCACCAAGGTGGCCTAATCGGCGCGCCAAATTCAGGAGATACAAATGAGTAATGGACGTGATCCGGTCATCGTTGGCGTTGCCGACTCGGCACTGGCGGACGGAAAATTTGTCAAGAACGCTTCGGTTCTTGGGCATATGGCATTGGTCGCCAAAGCGGCTTTGGAAGAGGCAGGTCTAAGCCTGTCTGACGTAGACGGCCTGCTGACCGCAGGAATGTGGGGCGTGCCTGGGCCGGGGCAGTTGCCGACGGTTTCGCTGGGTGAATATCTGGGCATCATGCCGATATTCGTTGATGGCACCAATATTGGTGGCTCTGCGTTTGAGGCGCATGTCGCCCACGCCGCAATGGCCTTGGAAAAGGGCTATTGCGAGGTTGCGCTGATTGTCTACGGCTCTGACCAACGCTCGCTGCGCAGCCGGAACCTTGGCGGTCGCCCGTCGGTTTTGGGCATGCAGCACGAAACGCCTTATGGCATGCCAACGCCGGTTGGTGGCTATGCGATGGCCGCCAAACGCCACATGCATGAATATGGCACCACGTCTGAGCACCTTGCCGAGATTGCCGTTGCCACACGCAAATGGGCGCAGCTAAACCCGGCTGCGACACGACGCGATGATCTGAGCATTGATGACGTGATGAACAGCGGCATGATATCAGAGCCGCTGCACCTTTTGGATTGCTGCCTTGTCACCGACGGCGCGGGCGCCATCGTGATGACCACCGCAGAGCGGGCCAAAGACCTGAAATCAAAGCCGATTTCGGTCAAAGGTTACGGCGAAGCGCACACCCACTGGACGGTCAGCGAAATGCCCGATCTGGCGCATCTGTTGCCTGCCAAACAGGCGGGTAAAACCGCGATGGAGATGGCCGGGGTCAGTCATTCTGATATCGACGTTGTGCAGATTTATGACAGCTTTACGATTACCGTTCTGCTGTCTCTGGAAGCACTTGGGTTTTGCAAACCCGGCGAAGGCGGCCCGTTTGTGTCAAACCAGAACACCGCTCCGGGTGGCGCATTTCCGATGAACACCAGCGGTGGCGGCCTGTCCGCGTTGCACCCCGGCATGTTTGGCATTTTCCTGCTGATCGAGGCTGCACGCCAATTGCGCGGCGAATGTGGTGAGCGGCAAGTCAGCGGCGCGAAAACCGCGCTGGTGCATGGCACCGGAGGCACGCTGTCTTCGGGCGCGACCGTAATTTTGCAAAAGGATTGAGCAGATGAGCTATGATAAACCCCTGCCCGTCATCGATCATGACAGCCGCCCCTATTGGGACGCAGCACGTGAAGGCCGGCTGGACATTCCATTGTGCAACGATTGCGGCAAACATCACTTTTACCCGCGCACGGTCTGTCCGCATTGCCATTCCGACGATCTGAAGTTTGACACGATCAGTGGCCGTGGCACCGTGCACAGCTTTACTATCGCGCGCCGTCCCGCCGGGCCAGCTTTTGGCGATGACGTGCCCTATGTTGTGGCACTGATTGATCTTGAAGAAGGTCCGCGGATGATGAGCCGGATTGAGACGGACACACCTGAAAGCGTTCAGATAGACGCCGCGGTAGAAGTTACCTTTGTTAAGGCGACTGATGAGGTTAGCTTGCCGTTTTTCCGACTTTCAGCCTGACGTAAAATTCTCCCTGTCGGCTGATATTGACGCGCACTTGGCAACAAGTGCGCGTCTTTTTTATGCGGTTAGGTAACAATGGTTCTGCCGTCGCTTTGCCCGCGTCCAACCAGTTTGCGCCAGATCACCAAGACCACCAACAGGGCCACGCCAGCGTAATCTGACGATGGTTCAACATAGAACAGCAATGCCGCCGCAATCAGAAACACCGCGCGCTCAATCATGTGCAGCCTGCCGTTAAGCCAGCCGATCATGCCGACACTGACGGCAAAAACGGCGGCCATGGCCGTTCCCAGATCAAGGCAGATAACCTGCCATCCGCCCTGAGCCAGAATACCGGGGCGGAAAACGAACAGGAATGGTATGATGTATACCGCGATAGCCAACGAAAGCGCGCGGCCAGCCACGTGCCAGAAATTTGCGCGTGCCAATGCCGCCGCCGCATAGACACTGGCGCACACCGGCGGCGTTATCGCCGATAAGATCGCGTAGTAGAAAACGAACAAATGCGCCGGTAACTCGGGCACACCCAAGCGGATCAGGCCCGGCGCTGCAACCGCCGCTGCTAACACGTAAGAGGCCGTTGTTGGCACATCCATACCCAGCAGGATCGACAATACTGCCGCCAGTATCAACGCCAAGATCATCCCTTCATTCGAGATCGCGAAGATCAGGTTGGACACTTTTACGCCCGCACCTGTCGCCGTCAAAACCTTGACCACAATCGCAGCACACGCCAGCAACGCCGCTATCATCACCAGCGCACGGCCAGCATCGACCAGCCCACGGAATACCTGCATCCCCAACTCACCATAAACTGCGGTCAGCTTTTTGCCCTCTTTGGCCGCCACAAATGGGCGCACAATTATGTTTGAAAGCAGCAGCACGACTATTGCCGCAGCGCCCGCAAAGCTGGGTGTGTAGCCGCCATATAGGAAATAAATCACTGCCAGGATCGGAAAGAACATTGGGATGGCTTTGTCGGGTGCCAGAAAATCCATTGGCACGGGCATTTCGTCCTTAGGCGTTGGCTGCAGGTTGGTGCGGCGCGCATAAAGGTCAACGCCAAGCCAAACGGCCAGATAATAAAGAAAGGCCGGGCCTATCGCTGCAATAGCGATATCCGAGTAAGCGATGCCTAGAAATTCCGACATGATGAACGCGCCGGCACCCATGACCGGTGGCGTTAACTGCCCGGCGGACGAAGCAACGGCCTCGACAGCGCCAGCGAACGACGCCGGGTATTTCAGGCGTTTCATCGTTGGAATTGTGATTGATCCCGTGGCCATAACATTGGCCACGGATGACCCGGTTACAGTTCCAAACATCGCTGAAGACAACGCGCAGACCTTTGCGGGCCCACCGTAAGTGCGCCCTGCAATCCAGGTTGCCAGTTTCATAAACACGTCGGTTGCACCGGTGGACAACAGCAACGCGCCAAGGATCACAAAGATCGTAATAACCCGTGCGCCAATGTCGGCAAGATATCCGAACAGACCGCCGGTCGAAGAATAGAATGTTTCGATTCCGGTACGAGGAGACACCCGCGGTGGCCGCCAGTCACCACCGATAATATCACTTCCGAAATAGAAATAGATCAGCGTAAAAACGGCCAAAATGGGCAAGAACCATCCAATGACTCGGCGCGCAGCCTCAACCGTCAGGGCCAACGCTAATAGAGCCATGGTCATGTCTAAACTGTTATACCTGACCATAATATCGACGAAGCGTTCCCGGTTGACGATTACATACAGGCAGACGCCGAATGCCATCATCGCCAGCAACAGGTCAAACATCATTTCGCGACGTCCGCGATGACCGCCACGGGCTGCGTGCAACAAGAACGCGCCGCCCACCCCAAAGCCAACAAATATCGGGCGCTGGATCAGCGGATCCAGCTGGCCAAAGAACGCCGTATATAAGTGTAAAAGGCAAAACGCGGCGAACAGCGCCTGTAGCGCTGGGTTGCGAAGCGAGGTGACAATCGGATCTTCCGACACGTCGACAGAGCTTTGATCAGTCATACAGGTTGACCAGATATGGACGGCTGGCGATCTCGTTTACTTAATTGCCCCGTGGCGTTTGCTTTGAGCAAATCAAAAAGGAATGCCTGCGTCATCTTGCCTGTCGCTCCGAAAATAAGTGAAAGGATAGCAAGACCCCCGGCGAAACCGCCGGGGATCCTGTTTTTCTAAAAGCGCCGATTATTTTCCGGCGACTTCTTTCCAGTAACGAGCAGCACCGGGATGATAGGCGATACCGGCATCCATGGTGGCCTTTGCATCAGCAGCCATGTCGTAGTTCGCCATTTTTGGCCATGCTTCGACGAGAATATCGATGTTCTCATGAATCGCCTTTGCAACGCTATAGGCTGTGTCGTCATCCATGACGGCAACGCGCGTCAGGAAGAATACATTCACCTTAGGTGTGCGTACTTCGCCAGAACCCGGAACCATATCAGCCGGCAATGTCGCAAACGAAACGCCTTTGCTATTAGCCAGAACAGATGCTTCTTCTTCGGCATTGAAACCGATCAGGCGCATTTCAGTGCTGGTCATCAATTCTTGCAAAGTCGCATCAATTGAACTGCCTGCACCATATTTGGCGTATCCAACCAGCTGACGGTTTTTAATTCCCTCAACAGCGTCGCCGACTGTGCCGTGAACAAGGTCCACGTCGATGCCAAAATCGCCCATTGATTTAGCAATCAGTGCCTCAGCCGCACTGCCACGAATACCGGGGCTGAACTTTTTTCCGGCCAGATCAGACAAGGATTTAACACCTGAATCTGCACGCACCGCTGTCAGAAGAACTGACGCGCTGTAAGGGTAAAGCGCCACCGTGTCAGGAACCGGGTTCCCTTCAAATTTGCCGATGCCTTCGCGCGCCTGAATAAGGACACCGCCGGTTGCCAGCCCCAGGTCAATCTCGTCACGGCCCAAACGCAGGACGTTGTCCACACTCGCACCGGTTTCGATAACGGTGGTATTTGCGCCTTCGATACCTTTTTCGATCGCCTTGCTCATAGCCACTGTAATGGTGAAGTGGCTGGACGTCGGGCTGGTTGAACCAAGGACAAAGTCCTTGGCTGAAACAGCGCCAGCACCGATGCCGGCCGTAACTGCAGCACCCAATAGTGCCTTTTTAAATAGTGAAGTCATTGTTTTCCTCCCTGGAAAAGTTTGCCGTCTAAGTATTAGTGTCTCAGTTCGCCTGTTGGATCAATCTTATTGCGTAACGCGTCCAGCTCGGCTTTGCTCGGTGGTGGCGTCGTCCCGACGCCCTCCGGAACGTTCAATGCAAAACCTGTGTGATCCAGAACATCCTGCACGCTGTTCCCGCAATGCACAGATTTCAAACGCATCTCCAGCGTGTCCGGGTCAAAATCCATAACCGCGCGCGGCGTTATTACAAAGCGCGGGCCTTCCTTGGTCAGCCCGGCGGCCCGTTTGCTTTGCGGGCCATCAAGGTGCCCCGGAATGGTTACGAAATCCACCTTCCCGACGAAGTTCCGGACGTTATGAACCGTTGGGCAAATGTAATAGCGCGTCGACGTGTGGCAGTAGGACAGGTTCGCAGCCCCCGGCCCCCGCATCTTGGGCGCGTCTAACGTGCCGCCGACAAAGTGCAGGTTGATATTGCCGAACCGGTCATGCTGAAGGCCGCTGTGAAAAAAGAAATCCAGCCCGTGGTGGCTGTGACCGAACAGTTCGATAAACGTCTCGGACCCCTCGCAGCGACCAAGCGCGCGATCATCCAGCATCGACGGATAAAGCCGACTTGGATACGGATTAAAAAACATCTCGCCACCAATCGACAGGTTGGGCGCATGCAATTCTCGGGCAAGTGCAATCGCGGCCATCGGCACCAGCGCGGCGGCCCCTGCGGCCCCAAGTTCCCGATCTTTCAGATCGCGCGCCAAAACGACTGTCATTTGTTCCAGAGGTGAAAAATCGCTCATAGCTCGGCAGCCTCCTGTTCAAGAACCTGCATTCGTTTAGCTCCGCCGATTTCATCAATATATGTTTGCTGATCCGGCGCACCGGTCACGTGCTTGGAAAGATATTCACTTAGACCCGCAGGATCGCCCTTTCGCGCCGCATCGCCAAGATCTGCGTAGGCATCGATGTGTTCTTCATCCATCGCATAAAGCGGAAAGCTGGCCGTTGGGTGCGCGCCATAAGGGATGTGAACAACCG
This sequence comes from Marinosulfonomonas sp., assembly GCA_019090885.1. GTDB lineage: Bacteria > Pseudomonadota > Alphaproteobacteria > Rhodobacterales > Rhodobacteraceae > NORP110. The sequence continues at coordinate 15,774 of JAHRVC010000108.1, read as the reverse complement.
CATCGACATAGTGGGACGGGATGGTTACGCGGCGCGGGTCATCCAGCACCACGTCATCCTCGACAATCCGGTCCACGCTGACGATGACCATATCGGACGCACGGGCCATCAGCTGATCGGCATAGACCATCGTGCTCAGATGACGGATATTACCCCAGCGATCCGCCTCTTGCGCATGCAAAAACGTCACGCGCGGACGTAGGGCGCGGGCGGCATGTAAAGTGTCGCCGGTGATCGGGCATTCAAATTCGCTTATCAGGGGATTGTGCTTAAGGACGTCAGATGCTTTGAGCGCCGCAATCGGCTGAAAGGGCACACCGTTGGCCGATGCCATCAGCCCACCGACCACGCTAAGCGCGTCAAGTGCATGCGCCGTGATACGTTGGCTTTCCACTGCTGCGCGAAAATTCGGACACAGACGATTTTCCAGCGTCACACCGGGAATGAAAACAGCAGCTACTGCATCGGCTGCAATCATCAGATCGACATCATAGCCCGCACCGGGCGAAGAATAAAGGTTCAGCCCTTTCGCGCCAGCCGCAAGCGCCGCGCGCACAAGCGCCACAGGTCTGCTTTGTTTGAACAACCCACCAAGGCACAGATCGGGCCGCTCGCGCAATGCGGGGACGGCAAGCGCCATCGCTTCATCAAGTTCTACAAGTTTCGGGTCGCGCTGCATTCAACTGTTACCTTCAGTTCACACCCGGCATCTTGGTCCGGGGTTTTATCATCAGGCAAGCATCGGTTAACAGATTTGGTTCTGTCAACCGTTGGGGCGGCGCACATAGGTCAAAACCAGCAATATGCCCGCAAAGCACACACATGTGAAAATTACGAACACCGCAACAAAGGCAGAGTGATCCGCTTGAGGCCCTTTTGCGAACACTTCCAGCAAGACCGACATAATCCCAATTCCCAGCGCGCCGCCCATTTGCCGCATGAAACTGATGCTGGCAGCAGCTTGTGAGCGAAGGTTTTCGGGGGCCCTTACAATAGAACCGACACCAAGTGCCGGGATCGCCACACCCAGCCCGGCGCGCCCAAAACCGAAAATCAGGACCAGCATCCAAAATGATCCTGCAATCGGCACGACAGCCAGAACGACAAAGGAGATTGCAAAACAGCCAAACCCGATGATCAGCGAGACCGCGGCCGGAATACGATCACTTAGCTTGCCAAAATAGGGAAACAAAATGGCCATGATAATTCCGCCCGGAACCATGACCAGTCCGGCGCGCGACGCTGAATAGCCAAATTCATTCTGCATGAAGAGCGGAAATAAATAAAGCGATCCAAAATGCACCGCGCCAAAGATCGTGGCAATAACCGCGAATGCCCCGAACCCGTTTGAGCGGAACAGTTCTGGCTCTAACAGCGGCGGCTTTGCACGGTTCAAATGTCGGATGAAAATGACGCAGCCAATAACCGAGACAGCGGCTGGCACGACAAACAAAGGTGACAGCGCGCCGACGATCCCAAGTTCAGCCAAAGCGATCAGAAACGGCACCAAAGTCAGCACCAGAAAGCCCACACCCTTCCAGTCAAATTTGCCTCGGGAGGCTGGAAGGTTCACCAAGGAATACCGGGCCGTAATCATGCATAGAATAGACGTGGGCACCGTCATGACGAACAGCCAGCGCCAACCGATTGTATCAATCAGAACACCGCCCAGCATCGGGCCAAAGGTTGGGCCCATGACAGCACCCATGCCCAGAATTCCCATAGCAAATCCGCGTTCGCTTGCAGGAAACGCCCTGAATAATGCTATCATAACGAGCGGCTGCACAGCCCCGGCTGACGCACCCTGCGCGATGCGCCCCAATATCAGCATTGGCAGGTTCTGCGCCATCGCGCAGACCACCGACCCTATGATAAACAGTGTCATCGCACGGCTGAAAACCCGGCGAATTCCAAAGGTGTCGATTGCCCATCCGATGGACAGCATCGTCGACGTCATTGCAGCGAAGAAGGCGACCGATATCCATGTCAGGTTGTGCCGGTCGACCCCCAGGCTTTCTGATAGCGATGGAAAGACGACATTGACGACCGTGCCGCTGATGACGGTTGACAACGAGCCCGCCAACACTGTCAGGATCAACAGCTTCCGGCCCGCGGTTGAAATTTCTTCTGAAGTTACTGACACTTACCGTCTGCCTTATACTTCAGGCTTGGCTGTACCATGCCACCCCTTCGTCATCGACGGTTCGGCTGACCTCGCCACGCGCGATCAGATAATTCAGATCGGCAATCGCCTCGCCGGTGGCCATATTCAGCAGGTCCATCCCGATTTCGCGGGAAAACAGATACTCGAAAACGTCGACTGCACGCTTTGGCTTGTCCAGTGCTGCGAGCAGCTTTGCAAAGTCGCCATGATGCTCGGCCAGCAATTCCTCGACGCGGTGATGCAATCCGTAAAAACACGTCTTGTGGGATGGCACGACCAGCACATCATCGGGAATGGAGTCGCGGATATGGTTTAGAGATTCCAGCCATTCGAGCATCGGGTTGGCATCCGGCTCGGTAGGAAAGACCGATATATTGGACGAAATACGCGGAATGACCTGATCGCCTGAAAGGAAAATCTTGAGTTCCGGACAGTAAAGACACGCATGTTCGGGTGAATGGCCCGAGCCCACAAGGACCTGCCATTCGCGCCCGCCGATTGTAATTTTATCACCCTCTGAAATACGGCGAAAACTGTCGGGCATCGGATGGATAAACTTGCCAAAATTCCCGAACTTTGTCTGGTAATCATCTAGCTGATTTTCGTCCCAGCCCGCCTCGGCATAAAAACTGATACCGTCCTGAGGCGCCTGACGCATGGTATCGGCCAAAAGCGTCCGACAGGTCAGATATTCCAGACGAGAAATCCAAAGGCGGCAATCAAATCGCCGCGTCAACCACCCGGCCATGCCGATATGATCGGGATGCATGTGGGTGATGATGACCTTGGTAATTGGCCGCCCCTTAAGCGGGCCAGCCATAAGGGCACGCCACAGTTTTACCGTCTCTGGTTGTTCCAGCCCGGTGTCCAATATCGCCCAACCGTCGCCGTCTTCAATGGCAACAATATTGATGTGATCCAGCACGAAGGGCATTGGCATCCGTATCCAATGAACGCCCTCCGCGATTTTCATCATCTCGCCTGGGTCGGGAATTTTATCAAATGCAACAGTGACTTCGTTGTAGATTTTAGTACCGGTCATCAAAGACTCCTGAACATTCAACGGGCTGGCGCAGGGAAGTAAATTAGCAGCGCCATCAAGCCAGCGAAAGACGCTTTCGGGCTTCGGAGTATTCCCGTTCCAGCCGATCTACAAGTTGCCCTGTTGGCACAACAGCATCGACGGCGCCAATTCCCTGCCCTGAACCCCAGATATCGCTCCACGTCTTGGGGCGCTCTTTGGTTGAATTCAGATCAATTTGCGTCGCCTCTTTGGGCAGGTTGTCCGGATCAAGCCCTTGCAGCTTTATTGACCCGCGCAGATAGTTGGCGTTAACCCCGCTGAAGTAGTTCGTATAAAGAACATCCTCGGCTCCGCTGTCGACGATCATCTGTTTGTAATCCGGCTTGGCGTTTGCCTCTTCGGTGCCAATAAATGCCGATCCGATATACGCCAGATCCGCGCCAATAGCCTGTGCAGCCAAAATTGCGCCACCCGTCGCGATCGATCCGGACAATGCCAGCGGCCCGTCAAACCATTCGCGAATTTCCTGAATAAGCGCGAAAGGGGATTGCGCCCCCGCATGCCCACCCGCACCGGCGGCCACCGCAACCAAACCGTCAGCGCCTTTGGCGATCGCCTTTTTTGCGAACCGATTGTTAATAACGTCATGCAGCACCAAGCCGCCACAGGAATGCGCCGCTTCGTTCACATCCTCGCGCGCGCCCATCGACGTAATCCAGATTGGCACTTTCCATTTGGCGCAAATCTCGACATCGCGTTCCACCCGGTCATTCGAGCGATGCACGATCTGGTTGACTGCGTATGGTGCGGCGGGCCTGTCGGGATTGGCCTGATTATGGGCATCCAACTCATCCGTAATTTTTTGCAGCCAGGTTTCCAACATCGGCGAATCGCCCTGGCCCCCGCGAGCATTGAGCGCTGGAAAGCTGCCAACCACCCCCGCCTTGCACTGAGCAATCACAAGATCAACGCCTGAAACGATGAAAAGCGGGGCCGATATAACCGGCAACCGAAGGTTATCGAAGATGCTAGGAAGTGACATATATGTATTTATCCTTGTGTTTCAGCAGTTTGCATGGCATTCCCGCGATGGGAGAAAAATTGAACCTTTGTTAGATTCTACTTGTCTGCTAGCGTTTCTCAACGTGAACACTGTTGTCAATGCGGTGTTTTGGGACCGCAACGGATCGCCCGCAACATCGGGAGCGGGTGGTGCGGAGCTTTGATATTGGCAAAATTTGGTGCGCTCATGACGCACACCGATCCGAGGTTAGGGGAGCACAGATCGCGCTATGCCACTGAGATACGAGACCAACGGTTCGGTTGGCGTGATGACCATAGATTTCCCGGAAAAGCGAAACGCTCTGAACGCCGAGGCCCGGCAGGACATGGAGCGCATCGTCACCCAAATGCGCGATGATCCTGCTGTGCGCGCGGTTCTTATTACCGGTGCGGGCGGCTCGTTTTGTTCAGGCGGCGATATCACGACCTTTGCCCGGCAAACGCCAATTGAAATGCGTGACCGGCTGAAACAACAGCATCGCGTCACCCAGATGCTATATGATCTTGAAAAGCCAATTGTCACGGCCGTGCATGGCCCGGCTTATGGTGTGGGATTCAATCTGGCCCTTTTGGGCGATGTGATCCTTGCGTCCCCCAAGGCAAAATTCTGCTGGTCTTATGCCAAGGTTGGGATCGTTCCTGATGGTGGCGGGCTTTATCTGCTTGCCCGGATGATCGGCACTCAGCGCACCAAGGTGCTGTTCATGACGGCCGAGGTTGTTACCGCCGATCAAGCGCAAAACATCGGGATCGTGCATACGATCCACCCAGAAGAAACCCTGATGGATGAAGCCATGGCGCTGGCGACAAAACTTGCTGCTGGCCCAACACGCGCGCTGGGATTGGGTAAAGCAATGCTCAACCGCGGCATGGACATGGATTTCGCCGGTTTTCTCGAACTCGAGGCAACCGGCGAGGCATATATAATGGAAACCGAAGATCACCAGAATGCGGTTACGGCATTTCTGGAAAAACGCATCCCAACATTTGAGGGCCGATAATGACGACACCTGACAAAGCCGAAATTGGCAGCCAGCCGCTGAACGGGCTGAAAGTTATTGATATGGGGCAGGTCTATCTTGGTCCATATGCCGGCCTTCTTTTTGGGTTTTCGGGCGCTGAGGTCATCAAGGTTGAACCGCCAAGCGGCGATTCCATTCGCTTTGCGACAAGTGCTGGTGAAAACCCAGGCGTAATGCTGTTGAACACCAACAAGAAAAGCATCGTGCTTGATCTGAACGACGAAGTTGATCGCGACGCGTTTCGCGAACTGATCTCGGATGCGGATGTTCTTGTCGAAAATTTCCGTCCCGGCACGATGGAAAAACTTGGTCTGGGATATGACATATTAAAAGAGCTTAACCCCCGTTTGGTCTATGGGTCGGGCAAAGGGTACGCGGCGGATTCGATCTATGCTGACGCCCCGGCGATGGATTTCCCAATCCAAGCGCTGACCGGGCTTATCGCTGTCACCGGTTTTGCCGACGGCCCCCCGGTTAAATCCGGTGCCGCAATCACCGATTTCCTGACCGGCGTGCATCTTTATGCGGGCATCCTTGCAGCGCTGCTTGAGCGTGAAAAGACAGGCACCGGCCAAAAGGTCGACGTGGCGATGCAGGACGTTGCGCATCATTCGTTGGCGTCAAACATTTCCGGTTATCTTATCAGCCCCGATAATTTCGCAGAACGTACCGGCAACCAGCACGCGTTGGAAATCGCTCCATATGATGTATTCCCAACCAAAGACGGGACTGTTGCCATCATGTGTTTGGTGGACAAACACTGGGTCGCGCTGAGCAAAGCCATGGGAATGCCTGAACTTGGCACAGATCCCCGCTTTCAGAAAAACATCGACAGGGCTTCGCGCGAAGACGAGCTAAACGAACTGGTGAAAAGCTGGACGACCAAGCATACCCGCGCGGAAATTTTTCAGGCGCTGAACGATTGCAACGTGCCCGGCGCGCCGGTGCGCCACATAGCAGAAGTCGCGCGGGACAAGGATATGCTGGATCGCGGAATGCTGTTTGAGCACACGCATCCACAAATCGGTCCTGTGCCTGTGCCCGGATCTCCGTTCCATTTCTCACGCCACGCACAAACGCCGCCACGCCCTGCACCAAGCACAGGTCAGGACACCGACGAAGTGCTGGGACGCGGCGCTTTTTCCAAGAAACAAGATTAGGACGACATTCCAATGGTATCTTTCAAGCTCGACGATGAACTGGAAAATTTCCGCGCCGAAGTGCGCAAACTGGCTGAGGGTGAGTTTGCCGAAAAGGCTGCCTATTGGGACGAGCAGGAAGAATTTCCTGCCGAGAACCGCGATAAGCTGGCCGAGCTTGGCTATCTGGGTATGTTCATCCCGGAAGAATACGGAGGATCGGGCGCTCCGGTTATTCAAGGCACTGTATTTCTGGAAGAAATCAGCCGGGTTTGCTTTAACACCGCTTTGGTCTGTCAGCTTTACCTGAACGGCCCAGCGCGCGCGATCAGCCTGCTGGGAACGGACGAGCAAAAGCAACGCCTGTTGCCGGATGTCGCCAAGGGCAAAACCTTCATCGCGATTGCCATCAGTGAACCCGAGGCCGGTTCAGCCGTGACCGATCTGCGGACCACAGCGATCGAAGATGGTGATGGCTGGGTGCTGAACGGCTCTAAATGCTTCTGCACCGGTGGCCATGTGGCCGACTACCTGATGGTTTTCGCCCGCTGCGCCGGGTCCAAAGGTGCCAAAGGCATCGGCGCGTTCATCGTTAATATGAAGAACAAGGGTGCCACTGTCGGCCCAATATCCAAAAAGATGGGTGGGCGCGGATTGCCCGAGGCCGAAATCACACTGGAAGACTATCACGTCGGCCCCGAAGACGTTTTGTTGCTGGGCGATCCCACAAGCTCAAAGTCATTCAGCTTGTTGATGAGCTCGTTTGGACCAGAGCGTGTAGGCAACTCTGCCATGTGTGTCGGTCTGGCGCAGGGTGCGTTTGATGCGGCCAAGGAATACACCGAAATTCGTCATCAATTTGGTCGCCCGATTAAAGAGTTTCAGGGGATACAGTGGAAAATGGCCGATATGGCCACGCAAATCCATGCCGCCCGTCTGATGGTTTATCGCGCAGCAACCAACCCGGCGCCCAACGGGTTCCCGGACCCGATGGATGCCACGATGGCCAAGCTTTATGCCAACGAAATGGCGCAACGCGTAACAAACGAGGCGCTGCAGTTGCACGGCCACAATGGTTATACCCGCGAATACCCGATGGAACGCATGGTGCGGGATGCGCGCGGGTTTGCATTGGGCGGCGGGACGCTGGAAATCCTGCGCAACACGGTTGCGGCAATGATCTATGGTCACAGCTTTAATCAGCGCCGCTAAAAGAAAGGCATATCATGCACATTAACAGCCTTTCATCCGAACAGATCGCCCTTCAGGATGCCGCCCGAAAACTCGCGCAAGGCGAATTCAAAGCCAAAGCCGCCCGTTGGGACGCCGAGGGTATTTACCCGGACGAAAACCACCATCGGTTGGCCGAACTGGGGTATCTGGCGATGGCCATGCCCGAAGAATACGGCGGCAATGGCGCGTCCTTGGTCGATATCTATTTGGTGGTCGAAGAGATTGCCAAAGTCGATTTGAACACGACGTTGCTTGTGCATGACCAAAACGTCTCTCCCCGGATAATCGCCACCTGCGGCACGGACGAGTTGAAGCAAAAATTCCTGCCGCGCTTTGCCAAGGGCGAGATCGAATGCGCCATCTCTTGGACCGAACCGCAGGCTGGTTCTGATGCCACCGCTGTGACCACCCGACTGCGTCCCAATGGCGACGGATACACATTGAATGGCGGCAAAATATTTACAACTTTCGGCGACCGCGCCGACTATTTGCTGGTCTACGCAAGGTTTTGTGACAGCAAAGGCGCGCGCGGGATTGGGACGGTGCTGGTCAAACGCGACAGCCCCGGCGTTCAAGTTCATATCCTTGAACAGAAAATGGGCGTGCGTGGCTGCAATGAATGTGAAATCCATTTCGACGACGTGTTTGTTCCTGCCGACCATGTGGTCACCGAAGGTGTCGCCGAAAATTCCAGCGGTTTCGTTAAACCGCTTGGCGTCTACAATGCGACACGGGTCGGGATGGGCGTCTTGGCGCTTGGCGTGGCCGAGGGCGCGTTTGAAGAGGCGCGCGACTATATGAAAACCCGCCGCCAGTTTGGTAAATCGCTGTCTGAAATGCAGGGCTTGCAATGGATGATGGCCGATATGCGCATCCAGATAGAGGCCGCACGTGCGCTTTGTTATAATGCACTGTCGATGATTGATCAGGGCAAACCGGACCCAACGCTTAGTTCGATTGCCAAATTGCAAGCTACCGAGATGGCGCAAAAAGTCACCCATGACGCGATGCAGATGTTCGGTGGTTATGGATATTTTGGATCGTTACCACTGGAACGGATGGTTCGGGATGTTAGAATGCTAACGATTACAGGTGGAACAACGCAAATACACAAGAATGCCATTGCGGGCGCGATCTTCCGCGACTAAGCAAGATCGTCAAATGCCAACTTTGGGAGGAGGGCACGTGACCGAAGAAATTACCGTCCATAAGAATAACGGTCTGGCGACCGTGACTTTGAACCGGCCAGAAAAACTGAATGCCCTGACGTTGGGTATGCGGCTTGAGCTGGTGGATGCATTCCGCGATATTCAGTTTGATCGTGACGTTCGCGCCGTTCTGCTGCGCGCCGAGGGCCGTGCGTTTTGCGCCGGCGCAGACATTACCACGATGGGTAAAGACGACATACTTGGCGACAAGATGCGCCTGATGCGCGCGCATCAGATGATCCTTGCGATCCACAATGTTGAAAAGCCGGTGATTTGCGCGGTGCGCGGCCCGGCCGTTGGCATCGGGCTTAGCATCGCGCTGGCCTGTGACGTGATCCATGCATCTGAAAAAGCAAAATTTGGATTGGTGTTCAAGAAAATCGGGTTGGCCCCGGATGGCGGCGCAGCTTATTTTCTGAATAATCTGATCGGCCGTCAGCGCACCGCTGATCTGAATTTCACCGCCCGAATTCTGGACGGCAAAGAAGCTCATGATCTTGGAATTTGTGCGCATGTCCATGCAGATGATGCACTTGACGCCGCAGCGCAAACCTATGCCGAGGATGTTGCCAATGGTCCGACATTCGCATTTGGTGCCGCGAAACGGATGCTGCGCTCAGCCCAGTCACCCTCGTTGGAAACATTTCTGGACGGCGAAGTGGCGATGCAAGGCCAGGTAATCAAAAGCCAGGATCACGCAGAGGGCGCACAAGCGTTTCTGGATAAAAGGGCGCCTGAATTTAAGGGCCTGTAAGAACAAAAAGGGAGGGAGTATCAGATGCAGTTTCTTGTCAATCTAACAGACCGGATATCTCAAGTGCTCATGGCTATCGCAATTGCTCTTGCAGCGGTGATGATGCTTCATGTGACGCTGGACGTGATATTAAGTCAGTTCATCGCAGAGCCGATGCCGATGACCGTCGATTTGGTGTCATTTTATTACATGGTCGGGCTGGTTTTCCTGCCGCTGGCGTTTGTGGAAACCAAGAATGAACACATCGATGTTGATCTGATCCACGCCGCCCTGCCGCAAAGCGGAAAGAAAACGCTCGATTTGATGGCGTTGCTTTTCTCGGCGATTTATTATGGGCTGTTAACCATTCAGTCGGGGATCGACGCGATGGAAAAATATGAGATGGGCGAATACACAATGGGCCTCGTGAACGTCACGATTTGGCCGGGGCGTTTCTTTCTGCCAATTGGTTGCGGAATGCTGACGATTGTCCTGATACTTAAATTGCTTCGGCGTCCATTTACCGACGCACATATGAAGTCTGATCCACACCATGTCCCCACTGAGGAAGGTATCTGATGTCGTTTCTCCAAACTGGCCTGACTGGCATCGCCGTCGTTATCATCCTCGTCCTGCTACGTGTCCCGATCGCGGTATCGCTGGGACTGGTATCCTTTGTTGGGTTCTGGTTCATGCTTGGCGGCACCGCGGCCTGGGGGTTGCTGACAGCTGTCCCTTATGATTTTGCGGCCCATTGGACGCTTAGTTCGATCCCGATGTTCCTGCTGATGGGCTATATCTGTTACCAGACCGAGTTGACCAAGGGCATTTTCAAAGCAGCGCGGGTCTGGCTTTCGTTCCTTCCCGGTGGTCTGGCAATCTCCAGTATCGTTGGGGCGGCGCTGTTTTCTGCTGCTGCCGGTTCCAGCGTCGCATGTGCCGCCGCAATGGGACGGATTGCGGTGCCCGAAATGTTGCAACGGAAATATGACCCGGGCCTCAGCGCATCGGTCGTCGCCGCTGCCGGCACGATGGGCTCGCTAATTCCACCCAGTATTATTCTGATCCTATATGGCATCTTTGCCGAGGTTAGCATCAGCAAGCTTTTCCTTGGTGGCATCATTCCCGGTCTTTTGACCATGCTCGGCTACACGACCGTCATCCTGATCCGTTGCTCGATCGACCCCAAACTGGCCCCACCTGTCGTTGAGGAAATCACTAACCGGGACAGGTTCATGGCGCTAACCGAGACTTGGCCGGTTATTTTGCTTATAATGGGCGTATTTGGCGGGCTTTTCGCTGGCATTTTCACCCCGACCGAAGCCGGAGCAACTGGCGCAGCAATGTCCTTTGTGATCGGAGGCTTTCGCGGGAATCTGAATTGGAATGTTACGCGCATTGCGCTGATAGATACGGCCAAGACTACGGCGGCCATTTTTATCATCGCGGTCGGCGCCAACCTGTTTACACGGTTCCTGGCCATTAGCGGCGTTCCCAGCGCAATGTCGGCCGTGGTAATCGAATTTGGTGCGAACTATGTGGTTCTGGTCCTCGGCACTGCAGTAGTTTTCATCCTTTTAGGGATGATCCTTGATCCGCTGGGTATCATGCTGCTGACCTTGCCAATCCTGCTGCCAATTTTTGACGCGGCCGGTATCAGCCTGATCTGGTTTGGCTTGCTTGTTTGTAAGCTGGTTGAAGTGGCCCTGATTACGCCACCTGTGGGGTTGAACGTCTTTGTTATCAAAGGCATCGTCGGAGATGCGATTCCGATCAGCCTAATTTTCAAAGGCGTATTGTGGTTCATCGTGTCCGATATAGTTGTTCTGGGACTCATGATCGGCTTTCCCGAAATCGTCCTGTTCCTTCCGGAACTGGGCCAATAACGCCGCCGGGCCTACCGGCGCATTTCGAACTAACCCCTGTGGTGCTTACGCAGCATGGGACCAATATCCAAATGGAGGAAACACATGACTATCTGTAAAACACTGGTAGCGACAGCGGCAGCGGCCTTTCTTGCCGCAAGTCTGCCTGCAGTTGCTGAAGAACGGGTAACACTTAGCACCTGGACTTCGCCCAAGCACGCAACATCGCTTGGCCACATTGCCTATGCCGAGCTGACGGAAAAAGAATTTCCAGACGCGTTCGATTTTAAATACTTCAGCGGCGGCGCGCTGCTGGGTGCCAAACCAACATTGTCGGGCCTGCGCGATGGCGTTGCCTCAATGGGTCTGCTGGCTTTCACTTACTTCCCAGCCGAACTGCCCTACGCGCAGTTGGTTGCCGACATGGCGCTGTTGGGTGACAACCACTTTGTAATGGCTGCCGCTTCTACAGAATTCGCGATGATGCATTGTGATCCCTGCAAAGCAGAGTTCGAAAAAGCCGGCATCGTTCTGTTGACTGGTATTTCGACTGCACCTTACGTTCTTCTGTCGTCCGAAGAGATTACGACCGTCGAACAAATGAAGGGCGTTAAAATCCGGACTGCAGGCAGTGCCTGGGATCGTTGGGCTACCCATGTTGGTGCGTCCCCGGTTAACGTACCATCAAGCGAGATGTATGACGCGCTTAGCCACGGCATCGTTTCGGCTGCTATTCAGCCAATCGGCGCACTTAAGGGCCACAGCCTGATCGAAGTTACGAAGCACCTGACAACGCTGCCACTGGGCACATACCACTCTGGTTCGGTCTTCGCTGCCAGCCCTGCTTTCTGGAAAGGTCTTTCAGGCGAGCAGCGCAGCCAGCTGATGTCCAACATCCCGGAAGCTATGGCGATCACCGAGTCCTTCTACTACGAGCATGACCAAACTGTGCTCGTAGAAGCCGCTGGACTGGGCCTAACCGTTCATGAACCAAGCCCAGAGTTCTTGGCAGATATGGTCGCTTTCCGTACTGCGGACCTTGCGGAAGTTGCCGAGATTGCAAAAACCAAGCACGGCATTGCCGACCCGCAGCCTCTGATCGCGAAGTATCTTGAGCTGGTCACAAAGTGGACAGCTTTGCTTGAGCCAATTGGCACCGATACAGAAGCCTATGGTAAACTGCTGGATCAAGAAATCTATTCTAAGATTGATTTCGCCAGCTACCCCTAGGTTCTAGGACTAAACAAAAACAAACGGCGGGCATTGATTGCCCGCCGTTTTTTATTGGCCCTGCCGAAAATCATCGTCCGGATCAGGATGTTCCGAAACGACCACCCAGATCGATATAGTCGCGACGCAGGTTTTCTATGATCTCGGCGACACTTTCGATCGACGTTACCGAGCTTACCCCATGCCCCGCGCCCCAGATGTCTTTCCACGGCTTGGATTTTTCCGGGGCTGACATATTCATTTTGCGTGTCGCACGCAGATCTTCATCCGTCACCCCGGCGGCCTCCAGGCTTTGGCGAAACCAATTGCCCAACACGCCGGAAATACCCGCACTTGCAATGATATCTTCCATGCAGGCCTCGACCACCATGTCTTTGCGCCGCGGCACTCCAAGGCTTTCTTTAGCCGCCAGAAAACGCGTGCCCATATAAGCAAAATCTGCTCCCAAAACCTCGGCTGCCAAAATATTGCGCGCATTGGATATCGCCCCGGACAAAACGATCGGACCATCCCAGAACTCGCGCACTTCATCTACGAAGGCAAACGGGCTGTAGGTGCCGGTGTGCCCCCCTGCCCCGGCGCATAACAAGACCAGACCATCAACCCCGGCGGCCAGTGCTTTCTTGGCGTGCCTTGGGCGCGCTACATCGGCAAAAACCAAGCCGCCGTATTCATGCACCGCATCGATCACAACTTTGGGTGACCCCAGCGCCGTAATCACCAATGGCGGGCGGTGGCGAGAGATGATCTCTAACTCTTCTTCATGGCGAATATAACTTGGATGCGTCAGTAGGTTCAGCGCCCAGGGAGCTGCATCTTTTGTCTCGCGTATAATCCGGTCGCACCATTCGTCCAGATCTTCGATTTTCCGAGCGCCGGCCGCCGGGAAACTACCGATCGCACCAGCGCGACAGGAAGCGATAACCATGTCCGGCCCCGATATCTGGAACATCGGCGCAACGATGACTGGCATGCGCATATTTTTCACCAATGGTGCTAAGGCATTTTGGTTGGGCTTTGATAACTTTCTGGCTGCTGACACCGGCAAACTCCTGTAAAAATTCATCGCTTTATGCACACATGTGTACGGAAATGGCTAGACTTAGCTATCTTACGTTTTACTCGCGATAACGAATAATGGACATTGGGGAAACCTTGGGTTTCCCATTTCTGTTTTTACTGGATGTTGGCTCCAATCTGGCCTGAAAAACCAGATGCAACTGGACCACGGATGCATATTCGTCAATAAATGATGGCAGCCTGTTTCGGTCTCTTCCAAACCGGATATCTAAGGAATTCCTATGTCCGTCGCAAAAAAGCAACTCGAAAAAGAATGACGCGTGACGACTGGATTCAGGCGGCAACGCAGCGATTGCTTTCACAGGGTGTCGAAGCGGTTAGGATCGAGTCGCTGGCGGAATCCATGTCCGTTAGTCGCGGCAGTTTTTACTGGCATTTCAAAAACCACGCAGAACTGTTGGAGGCCATCCTGATCCGCTGGCGCGAGACACAAACACGCGGGCTGATGAACCGAATAAGCAAGGACAGAAGGCTGTCTGCCGCAGATCAGCTGGCCAAGCTGCGAACACTTCCTGCGCGCTCCAAAGCAACAAAAGACGCCTCGGAACTGGAATTGGCTGTGCGCGCCTGGGCACGGCGCGATCCCGTTGCACGCCACATCGTCGAGGGCGTTGATCGCGAGCGGATCGACTTTTCCACCAGCCTTTTGATCGAGGCTGGAACGGAAGCAGATGAAGCAGAGTTTCAGGCGATAACGGCCTATGCTTACTCGTTAGGTGAATCGCTGTTGCGCGAGAATATGACAGACGCGCAGATTGATGCCTGTCGGGGTCGGCTGATTTCAATGCAGGCCGCGACGTTTTCGGACAAGGACGCCACTTAAGCCCGGCCGCAGCAGTTCAAGGCGGAAATGTTGTCGCCCCAAAATGCAACAATCCGTAGAACCAAATGGCCAAGGGCAGAAACCCTGACACATATGTATGGTTGCGGGTTGTTGCACAGCTGTTGGGCTGGACGCGGTGGCCGCAAAATGAGAAAGCTCCGGCAACAATTCAATTGGGAACTCTAAGGCTGCGGTAAACCAGCTAACTACAACGTCTATTGCGGATAAAGTTATCCTTGCCGTATTTTGACGGCCTTATCATGCGCCCCAGTCAAAACGGCGCTTTCTAACGCGCATCAACCGCGCCTTCATTTGGAAAAACAACGATGGAAAATACGATGAACGGATGTTTAAGCGGTGTGCGGGTTTTGGATATGACCCGGGTTCTAGCCGGGCCTTGGTCGACACAAATTCTTGCGGACCTTGGGGCGGAAGTTATTAAAATCGAGCGTCCGGGCAAAGGCGACGAAACCCGTTCAGCGGGCCCTCCGTTCATGAAAGACCGCGACGGGAATGAGCTGACCGACGCCGCCTATTACCTAAGCACCAACCGGGGCAAAAAATCGGTTGCGGTGAACATCAGCGTTGCTGAAGGTCAGGACATCATTCGCAAACTTGCCGCGACCAGTGACGTCCTTATCGAAAATTTCCTTGTTGGCACGCTTGAAAAATACGGCCTCGGATATGAGGATCTGCGCAAGATTAATCCGCGACTGATATTCTGTTCAATCACAGGCTATGGTCAAACCGGACCCTATTCCAAACGCGGTGGATATGATTTTGTATTTCAGGCGCTTGGCGGAATGATGAGCATTACCGGCGAAAAAGGCGGAACCCCGCAAAAGGTTGGCGTTGCTGTTTCTGACCTGATGACCGGGCTATATTCGACAATCGCGATTCAGGCTGCGCTTGCACATCGTGAAAAAACCGGGCTTGGCCAACATATCGACATGGCGCTTTTGGATGTTCAGGTTGCCACGCTCGCCAACATGAACATGAACTACCTTTATTCGGGCAATACACCGCAACGCATGGGCAATGCACATGCCAATCTGGTGCCCTATCAGGCGTTTGAATGCGAAGACGGATTTATCGTCGTCGCGGCTGGCAATGACAATCTGTTTGGCCGCCTATGCCGCGCGCTGGACCTGCCTGATCTTGCCGATGACCCGATGTTTGCAACCAACCCGA
>JAHRVC010000107.1 GCA_019090885.1 Marinosulfonomonas sp. | reverse complement strand
CGCCGCGCAAGGCGGGCTCGATGCCCGCCGCAAGCGACGCGCGCAACCAGTCGGCATCCCGCTCCATCAGTGATTTCAGATAGGGGCTGCATCCACCTGTGCCGACCAACAACTCCAACACCTCCGGTGCTTCACCTTCAAACAACTGGCGGATTTCATCGCCACGATCTGCTTCATACGGGCGCGGGCAACGCGATATCTGACTGGCAAAACTCATACACGCACCCTGTGGTGCATTTGCGCAAGCGTCAACAGGGCGCAAGCACGCGGGACCGCTCGAAGGGGTTCAATAAATATTGCCCCGCCTAAGTGACTGTTTTTATTTCGAAAGCGAAATTAATGTAAATATTATTCACATTAAAGCTTGAACCCCACCACACGCCTACCAATCTATGTAATGTGAAAGGCATTCACATGACAATGAACCGTAACAGTGGAGACTTAAATGAGTACCGTCGCACCATGGCCCAACCGGGCCGAAACTTGGCTTGATGAACGTGGAAAAGGTGCATGGATCGCCGCCATGGTTGTCGGCTTTATCTTTTTCTGGCCCGTCGGCCTCGCCCTTCTTGGCTATATGATCTGGAGCAAACGTATGTTTACTGGCTGTAGCGCAAAGCGCAATAAAATGAACCGTCCCCGCCATTACCACGGCGCCTTCAAAACGTCGGGAAATCTGGCATTTGACAGCTACAAGGCAGACACGCTGCGTCGGCTGGAAGAGGAACAGGGCAACTTTGAAAACTTTCTGCAGCGCCTACGCGAATCCAAAGACAAATCCGAATTCGATCAATTCATGGACGAGCGCGCGGCCAAAGCCCGCGAAAGCAATCCCGCTGACCAGGCTGAAACCCCAGCCTAAGTCGATGCGGCCAGCAGCCCTGCCACTTCCCCGGGCAGGGCTGCTACCTATTTACCAATCAGGACAGATCAGATGGCATTCTACGAACAAGCGTCCGGCCTGCCCGACCCGCATCACCAATCCGAGTTTTACGCAGACATACCAACAAAACGACTGTTTGCATTTCTGATCGACTCGGTAATTATCGGCCTGATCTGCACTTTGCTGATCCCGCTGACCGGATTTCTGGCGCTGTTCTTTCTGGGCCTTTTGGGCCTGATCGTCAGCCTGATCTACCGTATTGTGTCGCTCGTCAGCAGGTCCGCCACGCCGGGCATGCGCATAATGTCGATCGAATTTCGCACCCACGAGGGCCACCGACTGCCCCCCCCACTGGCAATCATCCACACGCTGGCGTTCACCGTGTCGATGTCGATGGTTGTGCCACAAGTGATCTCGATCATCCTGATGCTGACAACAGACCGCGCGCAGGGGCTGACCGACAGCCTGCTTGGAACGGCCGTTATTAACAAATAGGCGGACGCATAAATCGTTAACCTCCCCCTAAATGGGGGGCTTGGCGGCGCGCCATGTGGTTGTTAACCTGTTGGCAACCATCAACAGACGGACCTTATGCGCCACACACTACCAATAGCACCGCAATTTTATGTGACAGCGCCCCAACCCTGCCCCTATCTTGAGGGCCGGATGGAGCGAAAACTGTTCACCGCACTGCAGGGCGACTACGCCACTAAACTGAATGACACGCTGTCCAAACAGGGCTTTCGTCGTTCGCAAAATGTGCTCTACCGCCCAAGCTGCGCCGAGTGTTCCGCCTGTCTGTCCGCCCGCATCCGGGTCGCCGATTTCGCGCCCTCCAAAAGCCAGCGCCGAACCGCACGGCGCAATGGCGACCTGATCCGCAACGCAACCGCACCCTGGGCCTCTGAAGATCAATACGCGCTGTTTCGCAGCTATCTGGACGGGCGCCACGCTCAGGGCGGCATGGCCGATATGGACATCTTTGAATTCGCCGCGATGATCGAGGAAACCCCGATCCGCAGCCGGGTCATCGAATACAAGGAGCCGGCAGAAAACGGCGCTGAAGGCGACCTTACCGCCGTCTGCCTGACCGATGTTCTGGATGATGGCCTGTCGATGGTCTATTCGTTTTATGACCCAAGCGGCAAACGCGATAGTCTGGGCACCTATGTGATCCTCGATCATATCCGCATCGCGCAAGAGGCCGGACTGCCTTATGTCTATCTGGGCTATTGGGTGCCCGGCAGCCCGAAGATGAGCTATAAGGCGCGATTTTCAGCGCTTGAGGTTTATCAGGGCGGTGCATGGACCAGCCTTGGCAGCCCCAAGGATCATTCGCCCGACACCCATCCCCTGTCCACAGCACCGATTGCCGAACAGGTCGCGCGGATCGACTTGCCAGACGGTCGCCCGATCAAACGCTGATCCCTTAAAACTGCAAGAAACGACGGCGACACGGGACAGCCGCATCGCCCCGGCGATGCCCGCTATCTAATGAGTCCGCCGCAAGGCGGGCTCTCATTTTATCAGCCGTTTTTCCCTAGTGCCCGATCAGCGACGGCACGATCGTAACAATCGACGGGAACCCCCATAGCATTGCCAGACCGGCGACCTGAATTAGCACGAACGGTATAATCCCACGATAGATTTGGGCCGTCGTCACACTGGGCGGGGCAACCCCGCGCAGATAGAACAGCGCAAAACCAAAGGGCGGCGTCAGGAACGAGGTTTGCAGGTTCACCGCGATCATGATCGTCACCCACTTGGGGTCCATCGTGCCGCCATAGATAACCGGGCCGACGATTGGGATAACGATGTAGATGATCTCTAGGAAATCGAGCACGAACCCAAGAAAGAACAACACCAGCATCACGATCAGGAACACCACCCACTCGCGATCAAAACTGCGCAGGAAATCCTGAATGTAATGCTCGCCACCAAATGAGATCACCACAAGGTTCAGCACCTGCGAGCCGATCAGGATGGTGAACACCATGCTGGTCACCTTGGCCGTTTCACGCACCACCGGCGGCAACACGTTCGTGCGCAGCAGCACCCAGCAGGAATAAAGAATGCCGAAGATTGCAAAGTGATAGGCACCCTGCGCCACAAAGAACGCCAGCCATTCCTCAAGCATCACATCATCGCGCCCGACCCGCAGGTCAAAATTGATGCCCACAAGGATCATGATGACAAGCGCAAAGGCCGCCATGATGACAATCTTGCTTTTGCCATTTTCATCAGACAGCTTGCGATACGCCGCCAGCATTATAGCGCCACCTGCCCCAAGGGCTGCGGCCGGTGTCGGGTTGGTAATACCGCCCAGAATTGAGCCCAGAACAGCAACGATCAGCACCAGCGGCGGGAACACCACTCGGATCATTTCATTCTTGCCCAGCAGGGTCGCGCCGTATCGGCAGCCATAAAGTGCCAGGCCAAGCGGGATCGCAAGAACCAGCAACGACACGCCAGATGTCATCGTCGGCGGGATCAGAACAATATCTGCAACCAGCCCCAGCATCACCCCAACCGCGCCAATCGCCAGCGGGCGCGCATTGGCCGATGGTGATATACCGCGCGCAAATGCCAGCATGATCCCCATCGCCATGAACAGGATCAGAACGCCGGTTCCCAATGGTGACGCTTGTGCAACCTTGGCGACCTGTGCGGCGCTAATTTCGTCTTCGCTCAGGGCGCGGCTCTGTTGTAAACCGCCAGCAGCAGCAACCGCCTTTTGCTCGGCGATGGCTTCGTCCCATTTTTCCTGACCATGCAAATCAATCATCGAGGATTTGCATTCATCGCTGACATTGGTGCGCAGCGTCTTGGCGACGAATACATCTGAATAACTGCTGACCGATATATCCTGGCTGCCCGACACATTAACAAATGCCGAAAAGATCCCGACCGCGATAATTGCAACCGGCGCACCCAGCAGCCATATCAATCCATGATTGCGGCCGATCCGTTCAACACCGGTCTGATCGGGAATTGCCACGGGCGGCGCTTTGGACGGGTTCGCCAACGCATAGCCAAAGGCATAAAGCGCATAGAGCAGCGCCAGCAAAATACCCGGCAGGATCGCCGCCTGAAACAGCGTGCCCACAGACACAACCGCCGCCTCGCCCAGATAGGTCAGCGCATCGGTGCAACCGGCGGCTTGCGCGCGGGTTTCCTGCGCAGCGGCGTATAGATCGCCCGCCAGTGTGCCCAGCAATACGATAACGATTGAAGGCGGAATGATCTGCCCCAACGTGCCCGAGGCCGCGATAACCCCAGTCGCCAGTTCTGGTGAATAGCCATTGCGTAACATCGTGGGCAGCGACAGCAGCCCCATCGTGACAACGGTCGCACCAACAATCCCGGTTGAAGCGGCCAGAAACGCGCCACAACAACAACCGCAACCGCCAGACCACCCGGCAATGGGCCAAACACCCGCGCCATTGTCGTCAGCAGATCATCAGCAATTTTTGAGCGTTCCAGCGTGATCCCCATCATCACGAACATCAGCACCGCCAGCAGGGTTTCAATTGACTGGCCCGCCAGAACCCGTTCGTTCATCCGGTTCACAATAAAGGATATGTTGCGGTTAAGCGCTTTTTCCCAGCCTTCAGCAAACACCGGCGCGGCGTATTGCGGCAAGTCCGGGTTTCGAAACACAGAAATGTTCAGCGGGTTTGTCCCGGAATTCACCAAATCACGATAGGCCTGACTGCCCGTATCCACCGCATGGTGGATCAGCAGACCCGCGCCATCCAGACCGGCGATAATCCCAAAGGAAATAACCCCCGCACCGCCAATGGCAAACGCCACCGGAAAGCCCGACAGGATGCCCGAAAACAGACATAAGAAAACGATAATCAGGCTGACTTCGACGCCATCAAGTCCAAACATTTAGCTGTCCCAGTTCTTTAATGAACGCCTTCAAAGGCTTCTTCACCGTCGCCAAGAAAGTCCTTGTCGAGGTATTTGTTTTCGCTTTCCGCACCCTCTTTCCATTCAAGGAAAGAGCGCATGAAAAATGCCACGGCCTGCAAAAAGATCATCGCGGTGAAAGCCAGCAACAAGACCTTGAACAGAAAATAGGCGTTAAATCCGTTTGGCGAAAACCCGATGGTTTCCACATTCCATTTCAGCACCCGCGACTTGCGCATCAGCAATTCGATCGAATCCGTGGCGGCAACTTTCGGGGTCACCAGATGGCGCCACATGAAATACCACGCATACATCCAGATCAGCACCGCCACCGGCATCATGAAAAAGATCGACCCGAACATGTCGATCACCTTCTTGGTGCGAAATTTGACGGCGGAATAAACCAGATCAACGCGCACATGGCCGCCCTGCACAAACGTATAGGTCGCACACAGCGTCACGATGGCCGCGTTATATAGCTTAAGTTCCTCACCGAACCAACTAAGATCCTTGGTGAAATCCATTCCAAACGGACCGATTGTAACCTCGGCCACGCGAAAAATACGTTGCAGAAAAATTATCAGGATTTGCTGCAAGACCATCAACAAGCCGGCCCATGCAAACAGACGCCCGGTGACATTGGCAAACCCTTCCAGCCCGCGCACACAGCCCCACATAAAGGAGTTGCGCCAAAAGCCGATGCCCAGAATAACGAGCAAAACCAACAGGATGGCAAAGAAGAACTCGGCCGAGCCACCATAGTAGATGAACCGCATCATCGCCTGACTGTCATTCCAGTTCAGCCATTGCAGCGGATGCGTCACCGCATAGCCAATATTCCAGATTGCCTGCAACAGGTTCTGAAAGAACCACAGAATGCCGTTTAACATGAATGTTCCCCACTATCTGCGTTTGCTCCGCAGATGCGGCGCCCCGGTATGATCCGGGGCTGCCGCTTTTCTTAGTTCAGTCGTTTAGCCGCCCAGAACGCGTGTGCGCTGTTCAACATAAAACCCGTCTGACTTGGAAATCCAGCTGGACGAAGACGCCAGTGATTCCTCAAAGCTGCCGCGGATTTTCGCAAACAGTTCATCGTCCATATTGGCGTCCATAACTTCTTTGGAAGCCGTACCAAACGCATCCCATACATCGTCTGTGAACTGCAGCGTCTTCACGCCTTGCGCCTGTAAACGGGTCAAAGCCGCGCCGTTGTTGGACAGAGTTTCCGACAGGTTATAGTGCGTCGTCGCCATACTGGCGTTTGACACCACAGCCTGATGCGCAGGTGACAGGTCATTGTAGACGTCAAGGTTCATGCCCAGTGCAAGACCCGAGCCCGGCTCGTGGAAACCGGCCGTATAATAGACCTTGGCAACTTCCTGAAATCCGGCGCGTTCGTCAGCATATGGGCCAACCCACTCCAGTCCGTCCAGCGCGCCCGAAGACAACGCCTGATACAGTTCACCACCGGGGATGTTCTGAACGGATGCGCCCAGTTTACCCAGCACCTGACCACCAAGGCCCGGCATACGGAACTTGAGACCCTGAAAATCTTCAGCCGACTTCATTTCCTTGCGGAACCAACCGCCCGACTGCGAGCCAGAGTTACCAGCAAGGAATGATTTCAGGTTAAAGATTTCGCCCAGCTCATTGTGCAGCTCATGTCCGCCGCCATGCAGATACCAGTTCGTCAGTTCCTGCCCGGTCGCACCAAAAGGAACGGCCGTAAAATAGGCGTAACCCGGATGCTGGCCCAAGAAGTAGTAATCAGCCGAGTGATACAGATCAGCCTGACCCGAAGACACGGCGTCAAACACTTCCAGCGCGCCCACCAGTTCACCGGGGGCTTTCTTTTCGATGGTCAACTGGCCATCTGTCATCGCTGTTACTGCGTTTTGGAAATATGTAGCGGCGTCATCAAGAACCGCAAAACCACGCGGCCAGGATGTTACCATTGTCAGTGTGCGTTTGCCCTGAGCATAAGCCGGTGCGGCCAATGTCGAGGCTGCGGCTGCGGTGCCGCCTAGTGTTGAAGTTCGAAGAAATGAACGACGATCCATGTGGTTTCCCTCCCATAAGAAATCGCCCGCCATTATGGCAGGCGGATCGTTAGTGATACTGAACTTTACCGGGCCAAAGAGTTTGTGCAAACAGGAAATTTGGGAAGACAGACCAATATACCAGCAATATAAAGAAATTGTCGGGGTTTTCCTTCGATACTGACAGTTGCCGCTACGGAAGCTTGCAGCAAAACCGGCCCGCTGGCGGGCCGGTTTGTGAACGAATTTACTATTTTTGCCATCTTTTCACAGAACGTTCCGAATCGCGTGCAGACCATCAACCGCCCCGATTGTCGTCAATTTCCCGAACCCTCCCTGCGTGCAGCGTCTCCGGCGATGGTCCAAAGGCAGGATGCACCGTCACATTTACGAAAAAATGCCATTTGCAGTCATCTACGCAATTATCGGAAACTTATTTACACCTATACGACAT
>JAHRVC010000106.1 GCA_019090885.1 Marinosulfonomonas sp. | reverse complement strand
TGCGCCGGATTGGCGCGACCACCGCATAGGGAATATTTCCGTTTGAACTGGTCTATCTGCAATTCAACATGGGCACCGGGGCTCCATTTGGGCAACGCCCGGCCAGAAGGATCTTCCAGCACCAGACCGATCACGCCATCAGCCTCGCGGCGCACCCCGGCAACTGTCAATTGGCGCGTTGTGTCTTGCAATGACGGCGCGCCCATTGGAAAATCTGCCCGTGATGTCAGGGCAGTGGGATCGCTTCGTTCCGGGTTTTGGGCCGGATCCCACTGAACCCAAAGGTGATTGGGTCCACGAAACGAAGTATTAGGCAGGTAGGAAATTTTGGCACCGGGTTTCAGGCGCATATGGGGCAGTCGTCTGGTGAATTCTTCCAGAAAAATCCGCATCTCCATCCGGGCCAGATTTTTGCCAAGACACTGATGGCTGCCATAGCCAAACGACAGATGTTCGCTGCTGTTTTGGCGGAAAATATCAAACTCATCCGGGTCTTCAAAATGCCGCTCGTCGTGGTTGCCCGAATGGGACACGATCAACAGCCGCGCGCCTTTGGGTATTTCGACACCGTCAATTTCTGTGGCATCGGTCGTTATCCGCCGCCAGCCTGAAATCGAGCCAGAAAACCGCAGACATTCTTCCACTGCATTGGGGATCAAAGCCGGGTTTTCACAAAGCTGTTCCCAAACATCCGGGGTATCCAGCAGCAAGCGGAACATGTTGCCCGCCGCGTTGGCGGTGGTTTCATGCGCCGCTACGATCCCCGCCATCATCATCGAATGCAGATAGCTATCGGTCACCACATCAGGCAGTTCTTTTTGCTTGCGGATCGCGTATTCCATCCAGCCGTTGCCCGACGGATCTTGGCGCATCTTTTCCAGAACCTGCCCGGCGAACTGCCAGAATTTGCCAACTCCATCGGCAACTTTGACCTGCTCCTCGGGCGAAGGGCGCCCCCATGTGTTGACCGTGTGGTCAATCGAATACTGGCGCAGGGTGTCCATGTCTTCCTCGGGCACACCAAGAAAATGCAGCGCCACCGTCAGTGGAATACCCCAGAGCATTTCATCGACCAGATCGGCCTTCCCCTTATCAACCAGCCGGTCGACGTATTCCCTTGTTAGCTGGCGAACCATCGGTTCGTGATGCGCCAACTCGTCCAGCTCAAAGGACTTCATCAACACGCGGCGGCGCTCCATATGGGCGGGCTCATCCTCATTTACCAAGGTGCGGTTCATCGCATAATCGTAGCTGGCCAGCACCTTGCGCGCCTCATCCGAGGGCGGGGTGATCGGTTCCAGCACCACGGCGGGGGAATACAGGATGTTGTCGCGGAAAACCGCTTTTATGTCGTCGTAGCGGGTGACCACCCAATAGTTGATCTCGGGGCTGTAGAACACCGGCTCGCGGTCGCGCGACCATTTCAGAACCTTCGCCGGGTCGATCGCATATTCTTCATCGAATGGATTGAATTCAGCCGCGGACGCTGAAACCGGGCACCCGGTTGGCGACACCATTCCACTAACCGGGCAGCCCGTTGCGCTGACCGGTTCATTTGTGTTTTGCCCCGCCATGTTTAACCCGCCGCTTCCGGTTGCAACTCGCCACTGCGCTTACGCTCTGCCCATTTATCCACAATCAAGCCAGCGCCGGCTTCAAACTCAGCTCTGGCTTCTGCACTATCGCGCCGAATGCTTAATTCAAGCCGGTGACCACTGGGGTCAAAGAAGTAGATCGAATTGCAAAACCCATGATCGGTAACGCCAACCACATCAATGCCGTTGCTTTCCAGCCGCGCCTTGGCGGCAAGCAAGGTTGCCTCATCCGCCACTTCCAGCGCCAGATGCTGAACCCAGTCGGGAGTGTTAGGATCTTTCTGGGCAGGTGGTGACGTCGGGACTTCGAAAAATGCGATATAGCTGCCGTCTTCCATCTCAAAAAAGATATGCAGATGCGGCGCCCATTCCTGTGTCGATGGAACCCGGTCATTGGTGATCGCATGGACCAGCTTTAGGCCGAGGTTTTTGGTATAATACTCAATCGTTTCCTGAGCGTCGGTGCATCTGTATGCAACGTGATGAAGTTTCTGCAGCATGGAATTTCCCTTCGATTTGTGAACTTATGTTCCTGACACAACCGGAATTTGGCGCATCGTCGATCTGGATTGAAAATACTATAAAAATCCGGGGAGGTTTAGGCAACAGCGATTGCATAAACGCATTTGCATTCCGGGCAGTTTATTGAACAAATGTTCTGGATGGAGCCTTGATATTGCCCGGCAAACTATATCGGGCCCCGCCAAACAGGAGGGTGGATTGACCAAATCAATGAAAGTGCTGATCGCGGGTGCCGGGATTGGCGGGCTGACATCGGCGATTGCGCTGCTGCGTCAGGGCATTGACGTTGAAGTCTATGAACAGGCCAGCGAGTTGGGCGAACTTGGCGCGGGCCTGCAAATCTCGGCCAACGGCACGCGGTTGTTGATTGAGCTTGGACTGGAAGATGCCCTGCGCCCGGTGATCTGCGAGGCGGCAGCCAAAGAGGTTCGGATGTGGGACAGTGGCCAGCGCTGGCCGTTGTTTGATCTTGGCGACGATTCCGTGCGCCGGTTTGGTGCGCCCTACTGGATGGTCCACCGGGGCGATTTGCATAAGGTGCTGCGCGAGGCGGTCGAGTGCCTGAAACCCGGCGCGATCCACCCCGGCCAGCGATGTCTGGGATTTGAACAAACCGGGGATGGCGTGACCCTGATCACCGAAAAGACCCGCGTGCAGGGCGATGTTCTGATCGGCGCGGACGGGGTTCATTCGCGGCTTAGCAAGCAGATGTTTCAGGCACCCGAAGCTCGCTTTACTGGGTTGATGGCGTGGCGCGGGTTAGCACCGATGGACGCCATACCACCCGAGGCACGCCGCCCGGTTGGCACCAACTGGGTCGGGCCCGGCGCACATGTCATCACTTACCCGATCCAGGGTGGCGAGCTGTTGAATTTTGTCGGCATTGTTGAGAATACCGAATGGAAAAGCGAATCCTGGACCGAGGCTGGCACGATTGAGGAATGTCTGGCGGATTTTCAGGGCTGGAACCCCCTGTTGCATAAGATCATTCCAGCCGTGGGCACGGTGTTTCGTTGGGCGTTGGTGGAACGCACGCCGTTGCCAGAATGGTGTGACGGGCGGGTTGCTTTGCTGGGCGATGCCTGCCATGCGACCTTGCCGTTTCTGGCGCAGGGGGCGGTGATGGCAATCGAGGATGCATTCGTGCTGGCTGCCTGCCTGAAGGCCCAAGGCGACACCCCGCAGGAAGCACTTGCAACCTACCACCGCCTGCGGGTCAAACGCGCCACTGATATCGTGATTGGCTCAGGTGCGAATGTGGACAGGTTTCACAATCCGGCACTGGCCGAGCCTAAAAAAGCGGTGGCCTACGTTGAGGAACAATGGCAACCCGACAAGGTGCGCCAGCGGTATGACTGGTTGTTTGAATACGACGCAACCAAGCTGGATGTAACGTAAAGCGGGTCGCTACCGCAGCCCGGCACCACGTGCGATGATGCCGCGCAGGATTTCACGGGTGCCGCCACGCAGGGAAAATGTCGGCGCGTGCTGAATGATGTAATCAAGCATTGCCTCCAGTTCGCCATCCGCCCCCTCGCCCGGCTCTACTGCAATGATCTGACGGGCGATTTCCGGAATTTCCTGTTCCAGCGATGTGCCGAGATCCTTAACGATTGCCGCCTGAAGTGCGGGATCAAGATCATCTTCCAACATCCCCGCGATTGAGCGTGACATGCGCCGCAACACCATCAGATGGGCCACAATGCGCCCCAGCGCAATCGCGCCGCGATCATCAGGTTCGGTGCCAATTCGCCCCGACAGCCCCTTGACGGCGGCAAAGGATGTCAGGAACCGGTCCGGGCCGCTGCGTTCAAAAGACAGCTCGCCTGTCACCTGTTTCCAGCCCTGCCCCATTTCTCCGATCAGCGCCGCATCCGGCAGAAACATATCCTTAAAGAAAACTTCGTTGAACTGATGCTCGCCTGTCGAAAACAGGATCGGGCGGATTTCCAGACCGGGCGTTTTCATGTCCACCAGAAACTGGCTGTGGCCGGAATGGCGATCTTCGCTGCGCGCATCGGTGCGACAAAACAAGATCATGTAATGGCTAAGATGCGCGTTTGATGTCCAGATCTTAGATCCATTCACCACAAACCCGCCGTCGGTTTTAACGGCGCGCGTTTGCACCGAGGCAAGGTCAGACCCGCTATTGGGTTCGCTCATCCCGATGGCGAAATAGCATTCGCCGCGCAGGATTTTTGGCAGAATTTCATCACGTTGCGCCTGCGTTCCATAGCGCAGTAGCGTCGGGCCACTTTGCCGTTCGGCGATCCAATGGGCCGACACCGGCGCCCCTGCGGCCAGCATTTCCTCGACCACAACATAGCGTTCCAGCGCGCTGCGTTCCTGCCCGCCGTATTGCTTGGGCCATGTCATCCCAAGCCAGCCTTGTTTGCCGACCAAGCGGCTAAATTCCGGGCTATGGCCGTTCCAGCTTTGGGCCTTTTCAGTTGCGGTTTGGCCTGCCAGCGCGTCCTTCAGAAAGGCGCGCACTTCAAGGCGCAGGTCTTCGGCAGCTTTTGATACCGGCGGCGGAGAAAATTTCAATGAGTCCATGTTCGCCCCCTAAACCGCTGTAATTGCGGGCCAAAGCGCATCTGGCCCAAGCTTTGCTGTCGCCTGACCAATTTCGCGCGCCCAGTAAGTTTCATTTCCATATTCTTCGCGCCATGACCAAAGTCGGCGCGTCAGATGGTGCAGTGAAAATTCTTCCGTGACACCCATCGCGCCCACCACCTGATGCGCAATCGAGGCGGCAATTCCCGCCGCTTCCCCGACGCGTGTTTTGGCGGCGGCAACGGCGATGCGCCCGATCTCA
This sequence comes from Marinosulfonomonas sp., assembly GCA_019090885.1. Classification (GTDB taxonomy): domain Bacteria; phylum Pseudomonadota; class Alphaproteobacteria; order Rhodobacterales; family Rhodobacteraceae; genus NORP110. The sequence continues at coordinate 4,181 of JAHRVC010000106.1, read as the reverse complement.
CCCTCAACCGCTTCTGCCGCCATTTCCGCGGCGGCGTTAGAGGCCGCGACCTGTTCGGCCAATACCGCAAGATTCTGCTGGATTGCCTGAAATTTGGCCAGCGGGCGGCCAAACTGCTCGCGCTCCAGCGCGTAAGCCGTCGCCAGTTCGAAAACCCGTTCCATCGCTCCGGCCATTTGGTTGCAGCGCGCCGCGGCCAGCACTGCCATAAGGTCGGTTTTTCCCGGCAGGTCAGCAACGGCGGCGTTTTCCAGTTGCGCGTCAAAGGCCAGACCGTCGCGCGGCTCGTCGGCGATGTTCGTGCCCTCGGATACGGTGACACCTTTGCGCCCTACCCGTGCAACCTTCCCGCCAACAAGCACCACGATATCGGCGCGCCGCCCCCACGGAACACGCGGTGCACCACCGCTTAGGTGCCATCCGTCGTTTTTCGCCGACAAGCTTAACGCGGTGCCATCAACAAGACTCACCGGCCCCTCAAACGGTTCCAACCCGGCGCGGCTTAGCAGCCAGTTGCCAAGGACGGTTTCAACGATCGGCAATGGCAAGGCGACCTGACCGGCAAGACGGAAGATTGCGAACGCCTCGGCAATCCTCAAATCAATGCCACCCTGATCTTCGCCAACCAGCGCGACGGGCAAGCCAAACTCGGTCAACTGTTCCCATAGCGCCTGTTGCCAGATACCGGCGTCGGCCGCAGCCAACACCGTGTCGGTGCATTGTTCGCGCAACAGACGTTCGCTGGTCTCAACGGCAAGGGATTCTGATATGTTCATGGCAGACATCACTTTCGGTTACCCGGCTTGACTGAAGGGCCGCCAGTTGACTGAAATGGGTATCAACGCGGACACTAATTTGCAAAGGCCCATTCGTTCCAAGCCGCCAATAGCAAGCACGCGATAGATCAGAACAGCCTATTGACAATGCCGTGTAGAACCGAAGTTAAATAACTTCGAATGACTGGCTTGGCGATTGCGACACTAAAACATCGGCATCGGGAGAATACCGTGCAACAGATTCTGGATCAGAAAAAAGATCATCCTTACCGTTGGGTGATCCTTATTGTGTCGGCGGTCATTTTAGCGCTGACGATGGGGCAACTGGTAAACGGATTGTCGGTCTATGTGGTGCCCCTTGAACAGGCTGAGGGGTGGCGGCGTGGCGAAATCTCTTTGATAAATACCAGCGGGCTGATCGGGATTGCCTTTGGCTCGCTCATCATGGGGTTTGCCACCGAAAAATACGGCATTCGCCCCATAACTTTGATGGGCATAGCAAGCGCCGGGCTGGCCACATTACTTGCATCCCGCGCCAGTGAACTTTGGCAACTTTATGCGCTGTTTTTTCTTGCCGGTGTCTTTGGCGGCGGTGCATTGTCAGCCCCTCTGACAGCGCTTGTCGGCAATTGGTTTTCTCGCGGTGCCGGTCTGGCAATTGGGCTTTTGTCGGCGGGGCAAGCACTGGGACAGGGTGCTGTGCCTTTTGGCGGCGCGTTTCTGATCGAGGCGATGGGATGGCGCAATGCGATGGCCATTCAGGGGCTTATTACGCTTTTGGCGCTGTTGCCCTTGTGGCTGCTGTTGCGTGAAGCGCCGATGCCCCCGGAACAACAGGCTTTGTCCGATGAAACACCCTCCGGGCTGCCAAACACATTGATCACAGCGTGGCTGTCGATTGCCGTAGTGTTCTGCTGCACTTGCATGGCCGTGCCGCTGATGCACCTGATGCCGCTTATTCAGGGTCAGGGGTTTGGAGCACCCGCGGCTGGCAGCGTGCTGCTGACGATGTTACTGGTTGCGATTGCTGGCCGAGTTGCCTTTGGCAAAATCGCCGACACCATCGGTGCAATTCCGTCTTACTTGCTGGCGTCCGCATGGCAGACAGTGTTGGTTTTTGGGTTCGTATTTCTGGGCAGCTTGCAAGGCTTCTATATTTACGCCGCAATCTATGGCTTTGGTTATGCGGGCGTGATGACGACCTTACTGGTGACGGCGCGAAACATTACCGCCCCGGCGCGTCGGACTTCGTCTATGGGCGTGATACTTGCCTTTGCATTTCTTGGCCACGGATTAGGCGGGTGGCAAGGTGGGCTGTTTTTCGACCTTACCGGCGACTACACTTGGACTTTCGCCAACGCGGCCATTGCTGGGGTCGTGAACCTAGCGATCGTTAGTGCGCTTTGGATTGCCGTAAAGCGAAAGCCTAAGCCTAAGTTGGCTGCAGCTTAACTAGCCAAAGGGGCGAATAAATTTGGCCCACTCATTAAGATGATGAATGGGCCATTTTTTTAGAGTGATGCTGTAATTGAAGCCTTACAGCTTGGAATAAATCTCATCCCAAAGCAGTTGCTCGAACTGCGCCTGATCAACACCTTTGACCAGTTCGTCCCAACGGGCGACATTGGCCTTGAATGTGTCAATAACAGCTTGTGGGTTTTCGACGCCAAACTTGGCTGCATTTTCTGCAATAACAGCTTCGTCTCCGGCACGGTATTGGGCAACAAGCGCGTCAAAGTCGGCACCACCTTCAAGGATCTTAATGCCGCTTTCCTTGGCCTTAACCAATGCTGCGTCGTGGCCATTTTCGTAAACGCCAATGACCAAATCAGCTGTCAGCGAAGGAAGCGTCTTTAGGATCGCCTGACGGTTTTCGTCGGTCAGCCCCTCATATGCGTCAGTATTGAACGCCAATGAGATCGCGTTTGGAAACGAGCCAAACGGGTAAAGAACGATCGTTTTGACCATTTCATAAAGATTGTAAGAGCTCATCCAGGAAAGTGGCCCAAGGATGCAATCAATATTGCCGCGTTCCATCGACGTAACCAGATCGGTCGGCGCCATACGAACGGGTGTTCCGCCCATGACTTTGACCATCCGACCGCTAGACCCGGACACACGAATTTTCAGACCCTTTACGTCTTCGGCAGAAGACAGATCAGACGTGCAGAAAAGGGCTGCACTTGATGTCGCGTAGGAACCCAGGATTGTAACACCCTGCTTTTTGAAATCCTCAGTGCAACCGTCACACTCAAGAAGCGCAGTCTGCAATGCAGCGCCCGCACCCGCCTTTGGGTTTCCAACATATCCGGCCATTTCAAACATCATATTGAAATGCGGTAGCTGGTTTGGAACATAGGCGGAAAGCCCGGCTGTTGCTTCTGCAAGGCCTTCTCCGGTCGCAGAGATCGACGTTTTGTTGTCAAACAACTGCGCTCCAGCAACTAGTTTAAAGTTAACTTCGCCGCCGCTGGCCTCTCTCAACCGATCAAAAAAGACCGGCAGAACGTTCTTGTTCATAAGGTGCGAGGGCGACAGGTATGACGCGTAAGTCAGGTCTTTGGCGGACGCCTGACCGGCAACGGTCATTGCGATTGTGACGGCAAGTGCCCGTCCGAACATACCGCGCGAAGGCGATTTTCCAGGTAACATGTTTAGCATTTCTTCCTCCAGTTAGACGTTTTGGCTTTTGCCAAATTATTGCATGATTTTCATGCAGTTATCGTTGGTTTCGTAGGTATTGAGTTCGATCCTCCGTTATCAATTCCCTCCGGTTTTAATTAATCCCGGTTTTCAATTCTCCCCGGTCTCAATTCATAGTGTCGACAAGAAACAGCGATATTGCCGGGAAGCTTATAAGCGCCGCGCAAATAAACACTTCACAAAGCAGAAACCACGAGCATCCCCGGAAAATTGTGCCCAGTGGCACCGTTTTTCCAACCACGCTTTTAAGGACGTAAACGTTCAGCCCGACGGGCGGTGTTATCATTCCTATTTCGACAAATTTGACCGTGAGCACACCAAACCAAAGCATGTTCAGGCCCGCAGCATCATACATCGGAATGAGGATCGGCAAGGTCAGCAATAACAGCCCAAGCGTGTCCAGAAACATACCCAGCACAATGAAAAGAGCGGCCGAAAACAGCACGATCATCAAATCACTTGGCTGGTTCTGAACAATCAAATCGGCAAAATACGACGCCACCCCGGCCTGCGCAATAAACCGGCTGAACAGCACCGCGCCAATCACGATAAAGAAAATCCGCGCCGTGGTTATTGCCGTTTCGCGAACACTTTGCGCCAGCACAGGAAATGAAAACTTGCCTTTGAAAACTGAGATAATGAGCGCACTCAATGCGCCCAGCGCGCCCGCTTCGGTGGGGGTCGCCACACCGGCATAGATCG
>JAHRVC010000105.1 GCA_019090885.1 Marinosulfonomonas sp. | reverse complement strand
GGAAGCGGATAGATAGCGCCGGAATCTGCATCAGACGGAACGCGACATGTTCGACACAATGACTATGACTAAGATCATCGGCGCCCTTTGCGGCACTTTGTTGGTATTTCTACTAGGTAACTGGGCCGCTGAAAGCCTGTATCACGTTGGTGGCGATGGCCACGGCGATGAACATGCGATGGCTTACAACATCGAAGTTGAAGACGATCACAGCACCCAAGAGGTTGTTGAAGAAGTTAGCTTCGCAACAGTTCTGGCTTCTGCTGACGTGGCCAAGGGCGCGAAAGTATTCGGTAAATGCAAAGCCTGTCACAAGACAGATGACGGTGCCAATTCAACCGGCCCGCATCTTTTTGGGCTTTTGGACCGTGATATCGCTTCGGTCGATGGGTTTGGATACTCGGGCGTAATGGCCGATCTGCCGGGGAACTGGACACCAGACGCCCTGAACGAATTCTTAACAAACCCCAAGGCATATGCTGCCGGAACAAAGATGACGTTCTCGGGTCTTAAGAAAATTCAGGATCGCGCGAATCTGGTTGCCTATCTGGCTACGATTGGCGGTTAATTCGGCTGAACTTTGTTCAAAAGGGTCGCCCATACGCTGGGCGACCCTTTTTTTGTTGCGTGGGTTTTCTTTGAAAGGACCGCACAGTTCACCATTCATTCACGGATTATCAACTTGATTGTTGGGCAGCGCACTATTTAGCTTACGATACCTATACTGGTGAATGAGCATCCCTATCCGGGGCGGAGGAAACTACATGCGACCCAAACAAGCACATGCAATTGCCGTGGCACGGGACCAGCAACAGATTTCTTTCGCGGGTAAGTTCGTTGGGGCATCATTTCTGGTGGTCGCTTTGGCATGGGCCGGGCTGGCGAAAGCCGAGGAAATCACAATAACCCACGGGATTTCGACCTTTGGCACGCTGAAATACGCGCAGGATTTTACCCATCTTGATTACGTCAACCCGGATGCGCCCAAGGGCGGTGAGATTTCAATCTCGGCACAGGGCACGTTTGATTCGATGAACCCTTATTCGGTCAAGGGGCGCGCAGGGGCATTGTCGACGGTGTTTTTTGAAGCCCTTCTGACGGGCACTGCAGACGAAATCGGATCGGCCTACTGTTTTTTGTGCACGACGATGGAATACCCCGAAAGCAAGGACTGGGTCATTTTTAACATCCGGGACGATGTTACATTCTCGGACGGCAGCCCGCTGACGGCGCAAGACGTGGCATTCACCTATGAATTGTTTCTTGAGCAAGGCTTGCCGTCTTACCGCGCCGTGCTTGGGCAACAGGTGGAAAGCGCTGAGGTTCTTGAAGCTAACCGTATTAAGTTCACGTTCAAACCGGATGTCCCAAGGCGCGACCTGATCGAGAATGTCGGCGGCTTGCCAGTTTTTTCCAAGGCGTGGTTTGACAGCACCGGGGCGCAACTGGACGAAAGCCGGATGGAACCAGCCATTGGGTCGGGTGCCTATGTTCTGGACAGCTTTGATCCGAACGCCCGGATTGTTTACCGGCGCAACCCGGATTATTGGGGCGCCAATCACCCGTTTTCTGTTGGGGCGAAAAACTTTGATAAGATCAGAGTCGAATACTTTGGTGATTTTGTTGCGGCATTCGAAGGTTTCAAAGCAGGTGCCTACACATTTCGTATAGAGAGTTTTTCGAAAACCTGGGCCACGCAATATGATTTTCCGGCGATCAAGGACGGAACCTATTTCAAGGGTGAGCTGCCGGATGGAAACATGGCCAGCGGGCAGTCATTTGTCTTTAATCTGCTTCGGCCAAAATTTCAGGATATCCGGGTTCGCAAAGCCATCGCGATGATGTTCAACTTTGAGTGGTCAAATGAATCGCTGTTTTTCGGTCAATATGCCCGGATCAACTCATTCTGGGAAAACAGTGAGCTTGCCGCCCAGGGGGTTCCGACACCTCAGGAGGTTGCACTGTTGCGCCCGCTTGTGGACGACGGTTTGCTGCCTGACTCTATATTGTCTGAAGCGGCTGTAGATGGGCCTGTGTCTTCGGCAAGGCAGCTTGATCGCCGCAACCTTCGCGCCGCATCTGCCCTTCTGGATGAGGCCGGTTGGCCGGTGGGCGACGACGGCAAACGGCGCAATGATGCGGGCGACGTCCTGAGCGTTGAATTTCTGGGCGTCAGCCCGTCGTTTGACCGAATTGTGAACCCCTATGTGGCCAACCTTATATCCCTTGGCATCGACGCCAAGCTGACACGGGTAGATTCAGCGCAATATACGGCCCGGACCCGCGCCAAAGATTTCGATATAACAAACGACAGTTTTTCAATGAACCGGGAACCGGGCGCGGGGCTAAAACAGTATTTTGGCTCGGCCGGGGCCGAACAAAGTGTGTTCAATTCTGCGAGCCTTCAGGATCCTGCGGTGGACAGGCTGATCGAAATCGTGACCCGTGCTGACACCAAAGAGGATCTGCACATTGCGGTCAAAGCTTTGGACCGGGTGTTGCGCGCGCAGGTTTTCTGGGTGCCGCAATGGTATAAAGACGTTCACACGGTATCCTATTTGGATATTTATGAGCATCCCGACGTCCTGCCACCATTTGCGCTGGGCTATCTCGATTTCTGGTGGCTTGACCCTGAAAAAGAGGCCGCGATGAAGGCCGCTGGCAAGCTGTAGGGCGG
>JAHRVC010000104.1 GCA_019090885.1 Marinosulfonomonas sp. | reverse complement strand
CGGACACTCTGATATAATTCCAGACAATATTACCAGACTGGACCTATCACTTGATAGAGCAGAATTACCGCCACTAGCGGCGTTATTTCGAAAGTGTGATTTTTTAGGTTCGCACGGCTGAAAACAAGTGTCTTGTTGAGGAAATTAAGACGGCCAATAACGGCGATTTAGGACGGGTCGCGCTCGCCTTCCAAAACAGTCAGGCCGGGGTCGGAACTAAGTGCGGCTTCCTTCCAGCTGTCGTTGCTGGACCGGTCCGGGCGTTTTGCGATACGGCGCCCGCTGGTGGCCACAGTGACCCGTGTTGGCATAACCATTACAGGTGCTGCTGGAACGTCGGTGACCGCCTGATCCAATCGGAAAACTTTATGATCGTCCTCTGTTCCCTGATTCTCAACCGGTTTGGGTTTCGGTTTTAATTCTGCATTTCCAAGAGAACTGGACAGTTTTTGCAAAAGTTCAACGAAACTTTGCGCAAATTTTTCAGCGCCGCTTCGTTCCCATAAAACACGATCCTCTTTGGCCTCGACCGCTTGCGTTAGGGACATCGGGTAAAGACCAGAGAACATACCTTTGGTTTCGCGCTGGACCCGCTTAACCACCTTTCGGCGGTCGTTTTCGGTTAGAATTTTGTCAAAACGAGTCAGCAAAAGAAGGCTGTTTTCATACAGATCTTCGGACATTGATTTCCAGACGGCAGCCTCGCTTTGGCGCCAAGCCTGCGTCGCATGCGTACACCACAAAACGCCGTCCGCATGGTCGATCATCCGTTCCCAGACATCCGAGGCCATATTCGGATCAGAAATGCCCGGCATATCAATTAGGTCGCAAAGCTCCAGTATGTCGCTTTCAAGGAAAATCCGGATGCATCGGGTTTGCTCCAGCGGGATGTTCGCGATGTCGCTCAGATCAACTGGGCTTTCGTTGCCATCCAGATCTTCGCGAATTGCATCGCCATTACCAAACGATATCCAAACCGGAGGAAGTTGCGTGGCCGTGACTTTCACCGGTAAGGGGGCTGCCCCGATCAACAGATTAGACAGTGTGCTTTTGCCTGCGCTGAACTCACCCATAATGGCGATGCGCGGTTTGCGTGCAACTTCCTGTCTGTTTTGATCGGATGGCGTGTCCAAGTTTGTCATTGCAGGAAACCTTTTTGTTGGTCAGGCGACATGCGCGTTTAAACTGGAAAGCGTAGCTTCCACTATTTGTTGACGGTCCTGATATTTTTGGTCACCCAACAAATCCTGTAGATCGTCGGGATTGGATTCAGCTTTTTCAACGGCATCCATCAGGATTGTTCGTTGGTCGGATAGAAACTCACGTAAGATCGTCACAGCTTCATCCTGAATATGTGTGGCCTGAGTATCTTTTAGTTCATTCACGATCGGGTCAGTTTCTTCCATGATCATGCTATAAAAACTGTCGGCAAATGCTTGGTATCCGCGGCGTTTCTTCCACCAGCTTTTCCACCAACTACCTTGCAGATCCAGAGCAATTGTCTGACCTAGGAAAACAGGCGGTGGGATGCGTGGGGGCGGCGGGGCCTGGATTGCGAATGTGGCGCCAGAATCCCCAAAAGTGCGCCCATATACATCGCAAATGTCATTGGCTGCTGATTCAAATACTTTCTGAGCAGACCCTTGGGCTCGCGCTCCGAATATTTGGTATGCCGAGCGTAGCAGGACCCGCAGACCCATCGGGTTGTATTGCCAAACGGATTCTTCGCCGTTTTTTTCAAGGTGCGTTATTAGTGATGCCGTTGCCCGTTCCAGAAAACCACGATGCGAGCGATCAATCCGAGAGTGGAGCCCATCTGTCAGTTTTGTAAATTCGTCCTGTAGCTGGCTCAATGTTTGGGCTTCAATCTGGTTCAGGTTACTTTCGATACCTTCTTTGTTCACATGCTCTAGTGACTTGACGTCCACCTGTGGCCCAATGACCTGATTGGTGGCGTGCAGACTATTGGCAAGGTTTATCGCGTTGCGTGCAACTTTATCGATAACTTCCTGACCAACACCTTCGCTGATCCGCTCGTATAAAGACCGAAAAAGGGCGGGAAGCCCGGACAGTTCCCATATCATGTCCGCCGGATTTTCCTGCTCGGGCATGCATTCCAGTTCAGTTTCTGCCCAATTGAACAGTGCCAATGCGCTATCCTTGGACAGGTCATCCAATGATCCCGTCAAGGCCCGGTTGGCCCAATAGGCACTACCGAAAATTATCTGTGCGTCTGTCGGCCCCTGGTGATTTTTTAGGGTTTCCCGGATGCTATTGCGGATTTCAGGAACTTGAGTGGCAGGGTCTGAAAGTTCATCAATCCGGTTGACGAAAATGATCACTTCGCGGGATTTTATATTCGAAATTAGCCGGATCAGGGCCATGTCGACCGACGTCAGCGCCTGATGGGCAGATAGGACCATGACACAGATACGGCTTTCCCGAATGGCCTGAATCGTGATCTGCTCGCGCATCATAAAGGTATCGTTGATGCCCGGCGTATCGCGGATGCAAAGGTTGATCGGCATATCCGGGCGATGCATGAACAGGTCGGCGGATTTCGTAATGTCAGCAAACCGGCCCTGTGTGCCGGGCGATTGCAACCCATCTTCGTCGTCGTCGAAATCATCACCCAAACAGACATAGCGCTCAATCAACTCTTGATCAAAATAGCCGTAGTCATGTTCCTGGCCCAGAAGCAGTTCGAATTTCCGGCCTAACCTTGAACGCGATTTTTCGCGCATTTGTTCGATCTGCTCACGGACATTTTCAAGCTCTTCGTCGGCGCCGGCACGACTGGCCAACTCGCCAATACGCCCGCCTTTGTTTAGCAGACGGTCCCATTCTTTCTGATCAAAAAATTTGAATACCGCTTTGTCGCCGTCGGGTTGCGGTTGCGGAGAAACGTGCAGCGATGTCACAACTGATGTCCAAGGGTTTACATCGGCTGGTAGTAAATCTGGCCATCCGACCATTGCATTGACCAGGGAAGTTTTGCCGGCTTTTACCTGGCCAATCATTGTGATGCTTGGCTCGATACTAGCCAGTCTCTGCTGAAAACGCTGTGCTGTCGCCGCAGTTTTTTCGTCGCCGAATTCCGCAAGCTTTCCCAGCGATGAATTCAGGTTATTTAACTTTTCCAGATAGGTGTCCAACCGCGAGGACCCAATTCCAAGAAATCGCGTGCTACCTGATGAAGGCTCTTCATCGTTGGGTGCAATACTGGTCTCAGCGTTCATTTGTTACTCGCGTTACCTTACATGTCACCGCAAAATGCGCCGAAACGAACGGCATTTTGGGATTGTTGACAAATCTCGGACAAACCCCGGTCAGGGAGTTAATTCCTACCATTTATCGCTTGTATGATGTTGAATTTGAGGCAGATATTTGGCGAAAATACGCAATTCGATTGAAATTTATGCAGCCAGTTTTGCCTCCATGCCTCTTCGCAATTGCAAAAGAAGCGTTACGGCATCGGCTGCCGGCCCCTCGTCGTTTTCCAGTTGCATCAACAAGATCGTCTCTGCTGTTTCCAAAATATCGTTTTGCAGGGCAGAAAAGGCGGGTTCGATGGTAGCTTCATCGTCAAATGTCTCTGCCAAATTGTCCGCTGTTGTCGCGCAATGATCCAATACCACCGCGGCATCGCTTGTTTCCATGTCGGTTAGAACTCGCGACAATTCGCAGCCGCGATCAATGAGATATTGCAGCGCATCGGGCCATTGATTTTCCAAGTCAGGCACTTTTGCATTACCAGAGGCATCTGAAGGCAGGGCGGGTGATGGAATTACGATTGGTTCGGACGATACGGCAGGAGGCTTTGCTGCTACCGGTTTGCTCAACTGATCCTGCTTGGGTGCGTAGCGGTTGAGAAATATCAACACGCTGTCCAGATCAGCTTGACGCCCATCTTCAACAAGCCGCATCACGGCTGCATGTAAAGCCTTGCCGCCACTTTCGTTCAACGCCGCCTGATCGGTTGATCCGTCTGGGGCCGTGGCAGTTTTGGATTGCAAAGCCGTGATTGGAAACATGCTATGGAATTCATTTGCAGCAACGGACTGTAGCTCTGCCAATTTGTCGGACAGGGTGCCCTCGGATGACAGAATGTCCGCTTTGGTCAGCGCCAGAATGCTGTGATCTTTAATCGCGTCCGGAACGCGGGACCACAGACCTTGTTCGGCGGGCGAAAAATATTGCGAGCACCACAGTGCAATGTCTGTTCGTCGTGTTGCCCAGTCCAGAGATGCCGTTAGATCGTCATTTGAACCATCTGACACGACCTCTAGGAATGAAACTTTTTTAAGGATTGGAAGCGGCAGTTCGACTTTTACGAAGGCTGGTTTCTGCGTGGCAATTTTTTCCCATGCAATTGAATCGCTATGCACAACTGCGCCGTCCTGCAAAGTCAGGCTCATTCTTTCTTTCGTTCCCCAAACAATTTCCAATGTGGGGATTGAGGTGTTTTCAGAGATCAGTTTCTTGCCTAACAGGACGTTGAGCAGTGTGGATTTTCCACATCCCGGCAGGCCAAAAATCACCACGCGAACCGGTGAATTAATTCGCTGTAGCAGGCGGGTGCCGATTTGTGCGGCGTCCTTTGTAAGTTGCCCACTGGCTAAAAGCTTGTCCAGCTGCTGCAATTCAAGCGTATGGGTCATTGAGGGGCATCCGTAGACGTGGCTGAACGGCGAAAAAAGCGAAATGCGTCAGATGCCAAGGTGCCCGGCGTTGGGGGCGGGGCATCAGCAATTGTCAAATCTTGATATGCTGGTTGATGGTCGCCGTGCTGAACCTTCACCACGGAAAACGTTATATTATCTTGGTCAGGGTCTGCCAAACCCTCAAGCTCATTCAATAATATATCAGCTATTTTCGAACTTGATTTTGAACTGTTGTTTTCTAAAACCGCGGCGATTTGATGATCCGTCAGAAACTGCAATCCATCGCTGGCAACGATAAGGATATCGCCGTGCTCAAGTTCAAAGGGGCTTTGTGGGCAATCGATACGCGCAATCTCGTCGCCAATAAGAACCGAAGTCAGGCAGTTGCGTTCAGGGTGGTTCAAGGCGGCATCAGCATCCAGTGCACCAGAGCTAACCATCAAGTCGATTTGCGGCGCCATAGAGTGATCTTCGTTGAGTTGTTGCAAAGTGCCATTGCGATACAAAAACAAAGGTGAATCACCGACAGAAACCCAGTAGAGATTGTTCCCAATAAATACTGGGGCGACAAGCGTAGCTCCCATTCCCCGGGTCTGTGGGTTGTTACGGATATGGCCTAAAACACACTCGTTTGCCGCCACAGCAGCGTTTTTTAGGATTTCACCGACGTTTGTCTCGAATTTTTCGGCGTTACCGCTTTGCAGTTTGAGTTCACTAAAAACTTCAGTGACCACAATTTTGCTGGCAACATCCCCTGCAGTATGCCCCCCCATGCCATCGGAAAGCACAGCAAAACCCAGATCGGAACCGATTGGGAAATCGGCGATCAACGCGTCTTCCTGATAGTCCCGCTGGCCCTGACTGACCGCAGATGCGACGTCAAATTGTGGTTTATGCGATTGCCGCATTGCTTGTCTCACCTTGGTTATCTAGGTCCCAGTCAAATTCACTGTCACAAAAAGCAACAAACCGAAGCGTCGTTTCGCCGATGCGGATTAGGTCCCCATTGGAAAGTTCTTCTGTACTCAGGACCGGCTTGTCGTTCAGGCGCACAAGGTTTGCTTTGCCGCCATGGCCCAAATAAAAGGCGCGCTGCTCGGCGTCATATGCGATCGCTGCATGATTACTTCTGGAAATGCTGTTATCGCCAAAGTCGAGTTTGATTGCCTGATCGTCGCCACGTCCAACTTGCGAAACACCGTTGAAAAGGGAAAATGAATTCCCCCGACCCGGCCCTTTCGTGACCACCATCCATCCAACTGGAAAGATGATGGGCGCTGATTGGGCCGTGGTGTTAGATGCTTCAAATGGATTGGCTGCGGCGCCTTGTGGCTGTTCAAACCCCAAAAGGCGGGTTTTTACCCGTCCGGCCCGAGGAGCAGCGCGCACTTCTGTTGGCGGTGCCGCGGCCGCAATTGGTTGGTCCGGTTTTTGCTTGGCGGATGAAATTTGCGCTTTCGTGACCGGCCGAAGATGAGAGGAATCCGTGGTGCCCGGCTCAAGATCCCAAATTTTCTTTACTTGTGCTGGGGGGCGTTCCGGAGCGGCGGCGCGAGCATCTGGCTCGATGTTTCTTGGGACGTCAGGAGTTTTGGCATCCGGAACAGAAAGCGGTTGAGTCACGGGTTTTTCCGTCAAATTGGGTTCTGGTGCTGTTCGGATTTCAGATGTTTTTCTGGCCACGATGGGTGGCGCTGGTGAAGCCATAACAACTGGTTTTGGCGGATCCATTGTTGGCGCTTTGGTAGGTTCCAAAGTTGCTGCCGCAATAGGTTCATCTATATCGTCTAGGTCGTCCAAGTCTTCAATTTCATCCCATAGTTCGTCGTCATCTAGATCCATATAGTCGTCATCGTCAAAATCATCGGGGTCGAAATCTTCGCTTTCGGGGGTGGTTGTTTCAGGAACCCGCCGGCTCGCCACGATATCTGTAAAATCCGGAACCCGGCTGATTTGGCTTTTTGCGCCAGCATCATCGCTACTGTGCTGTTCGGCCCGATCAGATTGCCCCTGTGTCTTCGCACTGATCGTGGACAATTTGGAAATGATATCTTGGTCGGAAATGATATCCCGGTCGGAAACGTTTTCCCGCACTTGTTCAATATCGACGTTCTCGGCTTGGACGCTTTCGGTTGTTTCAAAATCGTCCTGCTCGAGTCGCTTCATAGCGATCAGCTCTTTTATGAATTTCATGGGCCTGCCTTTCCAATATGATCAGTTTGCACTTTTTCTTCATTCCAGAACCACTTCATCGACCGTTTGTTGCGTGCACCTTTAAAAGCCCACCTTTTGGGCTGGTCTGGTATTTGTTCTTCAATTTCCGATTCGCACGCAGTCTCGGGTTCAGGCTTGTTTTCGACCACGATTTCGACGGGTTCGTCAGGGCAGTCTTCTGGCCCCATGTCTGGGAATTTTTCCGCCATCGGATTTACCTTTGGCTCGGGTTCGACCGGAATGTTCAGCACCTTTTCTTCAATTTGAAGCGCTTCCAGTACGGCCTGGTTGGTCTCATCCACTAGTTTGGAAATGACCTGTTCGGTTTTTTTGTCGTTCTTGGCCCTTTGAAGGGCGATTTCGCGCCGTTTCTCTAGGTCGATTTCGGAAAGCCAATCTTGAGCCGCCTGAATCCGATCTTTTGGAAATAAACTAAGTGCCTTGTTCAGCGCGGCCAGAAATTCCAGATTGTAGCCCGGCGTATTCAGCGCGATCGGTTCAAATGGATCCTTTTCATCCGCGGCAGCGGCTGCGAGGCGATCGTGGCTGCTGGGCGGGGCATGGCCGACAATTAGATGGTAAAATGTTGCGGCCAAAGCATAGAGGTCACTTGACGGGCCTTGCTCACTGCCGGCGATGTAAAATTCCTGCGGCGAATACCCATCCTTGACGACAATCAAAGCCGACAACGCCCGTGTGGTTTTTGACGCTTTTTCGCGGGCAGCCCCAAAATCGATCAGAACAGGATTGCCTTTTGAATCAAGGATAATGTTGTCAGGCGATATATCTCTGTGAAGGATGTTTTGTTCATGCACAAATGCAACTGCATCCAGTAATTTGACCAAAATGTCGCGGATTTGATGCGGCTGCAATTTTCGCAGATCATCGTCCAATATATCCAGCAGGTCTTTGCCGTCCACCAGATCGAGCGCCATATAAGCTGTCTCGTTGTCTTCAAAAACTTGGTGCACACCAACGATGTTAGGGTGGCTTAGCTTTGCCAGGCGGCGTGCTTCTTGAACGAATAGTTTGACAATTGATTTGAACTCACCGGCTTTTGCATTCGACCGGACACGCACTAAAGTATCGCTTCGGTAGCAAAATGAGGCAGGGAAACACTCTTTGATGACGACCTGACGATCCAGACTGTCGAATGCCAAATAGGTCATTCCAAAGCCACCGCTATTGAGGAATCGGTCAATCGTAAACTGACCGTGGAGCAACTTTGTTCCCGGTGTCAGAACGTCGGTAAATCCCGCGTCCGGTATCTCATCTGTCGCCTGCACAGAGTTCATTTAATGCCCACTAAAATGGCGGCTGAACGCCCACATCCCACATCAAGGGCTTAATGCCCGGTGATGACCATCTCGCAAGACTGTGTCCAAAACATGGTCACCATAGGATAATGGCAAGCCGCAGTTGACTGGTGGGCCACGAAATTGAACCATAAAATCAACGGACCGGGCGAGAATCGCCGGATTGCCACAGTGGTAAAAGTTTTTGGTATTTTGGTTTTCAGATCAGTCCCGAAGCGCGGGCAATCCAACACCAGTCGACTGAAAGCCGCCATCCGCGGCGATAACCTGTCCGGTAATATAGCTGGCGCGATCGGAGCTAAGAAAAACAATCAGTTCGGCGATTTCAATTTCGGTTCCGTAACGGTTCAGCGGAATCGCATCGTGATAGGACGCACGAATTTCAGGCGAATGCACGGCCAATGCCAGTTTGGTATTTACCGGGCCGGGGGCTACACAATTTGCCCTGACGCCGTGCTCGCCCAGTTCGGCAGCTTGTTGCTGGGTGAAATGAATGACGGCGGCTTTGGACGTTCCATAAGCGGTGCGCAATGTGCTGGCACGCAGACCAGAGATCGACCCAATGTTAACGATCGTTCCCTTTGCTTTGATCAAGTCGTTCATGAAGTGGTAGGAGCATAAGAATACCCCGTCCAGATTGGTTTCCATCACTGTGCGCCACCGTGCGAAATCTGTATCCACCATGGGCCCAAAGTCGGCGACCCCGGCATTGTTCACCAAGGCGTCAATCGCACCTAATTCTGATCGTATCTGCGTTGCCATATCCGCCACCTGATCGGGTTTGGACACGTCGCCAATCACAGGAATTACATTTTCCAGTTGCGCTGCGGCTGCCGTCAGGGCGGAACCGTCCCGGTCAATCATCGCAACTCGGCGCCCTTCATTTAGAAAAAGTTTGACTGTCGCCAGCCCAATGCCGCGCGCGGCGCCCGTGACGACTGCTGTTTTGTTGGTCATTGCACACCTGTGGTTGTTGCTTGGGTCAATATTCAGTCTACCGCCTTTCGGGTGCAAACAGTTTTTAGCGTCTGGTAAGAATAATTACTTGTGCGGTTCAAATTTCAGCCGCTGGCGAGCTTACCCAACCTTCCTGGGATTGAACCAGTAGCGGCGTGTCAAAAGCACCCACGACAGGTATTTTGGCGCCGCTCTGGCGTTGTGACACTCTATCGCTCCAGCGGCGTGTTTGAAGCATCGCAGCCCCGACAGCGCAGGGAACCACGCCAACCAGTTTCAAAAGGTCCAGCCCGGCCGAAATTGATGCGCCACTGCTGATCACATCGTCGATCAGGCAAGCACGGGTGGATTTTAGTAACGGTAGCATGCGCGGGTCCAGATAGAGCCGTTTTGCAGCCCCCGGACTGGTGATCGAATTGAGCGGGACAGAAAGCGCTTCATCATACCAAAACTTTTTGGACGTCCCGAGCGCGATATAGCGGCCGTGACCCAATCGTTCTGCAACCGCGCGCGCCAAAGACAGGCCAAGCGTCGGCATGCCGACAATTACATCGGGTCGGAATTCTTGCAACCGCTTGGCCAAGTCATCGGCCAAAGCGCATTCGACGGAAAAACTTGCCTGATTTAGGATGAGCGATGCAATCGCATAATTGGTGCCTTTCAGCGGTCGAATTGGAAGGAAAAGCAATCGACCATCTGAAAGTTGGGCAGGGTAGCGATCCTGAAACGGCGGATCAATCACGGCGCTGGCGGGCAGGATGTCCTGCCAAAAATCATGCGGCTGCAATGTTGCTAACTCCTGTTCAAACTGTGTGGTCAAGGCTAACATCGCCCTTATGGAAACTCTATCGCTCATTGATTTCAACGCGCTGACCGAACTGCGCCGCGATTTGCACCGCCACCCGGAACTTGGCTTTGAAGAAACTCGCACGGCCCAGATCGTGGCCGAGCGTTTGCGCAGCTTTGGGCTTGAGGTGGTCGAGGGCATTGCCGGGACTGGTGTCGTTGGGACGTTGCGCGGGCAGGGGGGATCGGTCGGACTTCGCGCCGACATGGACGCGCTTGCAATGCCGGAAACGGTGGATCGGCCATGGGCCTCGCAAACGGACGGAAAAATGCATGCCTGTGGCCATGATGGGCATACGGCCATGTTGCTTGGCGCGGCCGAGGTTTTGTCGAATGATCCCCCTGCGGGCACGGTTCATTTCATCTTTCAGCCTGCGGAAGAGGGGCGGGGTGGTGCGAAAAAAATGGTGGAAGAGGGGCTGTTTGAACAGTTTCCCTGTGACATGGTTTTTGGCCTGCACAATATGCCGGGGCTGGCGCCCGATCAGATGGCGGTGGTCGCCGGGCCGCAACTTGCGTCGTCAGACAGTTGGCACGTTACATTTCGCGGTGTCGGAACCCATGGGGCCAAGCCGCATCTGGGACGCGATCCGATCACCGCTACGGGTCAGTTCCTGACCGCACTGCAAAGCATCCCCGGTCGGGTGGTCGATCCGTTGCAACCCTCTGTCGTTAGTGCCTGTTCGGTTCAGGCGGGCGATCCGCGGGCGCTGAACGTAATCCCGGATATGGTGCAAGTTGGCGGCACGGCGCGGGCCTATACGCCGCTGGTGCGCGATCAGTTGGAACAGGAAATTGGCCGCATTGCACAGGGCATTGCGCAGGCCATGGGTGTTTCGGCTGACTATGAATTCATCCGTCGCATCCCGCCGGTGGTCAATGTCGCCGCACCCACGAATGTGGCTTTGGCGGCGGCGCAGGCGGTGTGCAAAGGCGGGGTTGTGACGGATTTCCCGCCCTCGACCGCAGGCGATGATTTCGCGGTTTTTGGCGAGGTTTCACCCGGTGCCTATGTCTGGCTGGGCAACGGACCGGCGCGCGACGGTGCTTTGCATCATAACACCGGTTATGATTTCAACGATGCAGCGCTGCCCACAGGTGTTGCATTCTGGGTTGAGGTCGCGCGCAAGGCGCTGGCCTAGCTCAGCCCATCTTCAAGAATCGGCGACTCCAGCAACTTTCCGGCCAAGGAATCCGCGATTCCCATGTCGCTTTGGTGTGGGCCCGCATTGCAGGCCAGATTAGCACCCACCAATGCTTTGAAGACAAGGTAGGGCGGCTCCCACGTAACGACGCTGTCCATCGCTTGCTTGACTGCGCTAAAGCTTGCGGCGACTTCGGACAGAGGTTGGGTTGATACCAACCCGGCCACCGGCAACGGCAATATTGCAATCAACTCTCCGTCTTGCGCTACCGCCATGCCGCCGCCCGCGTCGATCAGTGCATTTGCGGCGATGGCCATATCAGCGGTGTTGCCGCCAAACACCGCTAGATTGTGGCTGTCATGGCTGACTGTTGTTGCAAATGCACCTTGCCATTTGCCCCAGCCTCGCAAGAAACCGACACGCGGTTTGGCGGGCTGTTTTCCATGGCGGTGGGTGACCGCAAGCATGGTCGCGGCTTCTGGCGGCACGATGATGCCGCGCTCCACTTTGGCACGAGCTTCGCCCCACTCAGTAAAACGCGGGCGGTCAATCGTGGCAATGCGAACGAACGGGCCTTGGGCAGGCACGGTGAAATCCTCGGGTTTTATTGCGGGGATTTTGCAGGTTTGCATTAGCGATGCTGGTGGGGCGCTAATTTCTGTTTCCGCCTCTATGATTTTTCCGTCACGGATCACAGTTTTGGCGTTAAACCCTTCCAGATCATCAAACAGAACCAGATCAGCACGCTTGCCCGGCGCGACCAGCCCCAGATCAGGGCGACCAAGCCGGATAGCGGCATTCAGGGTCGCCGCCTGCAAGGTGCGCATCGGTGCCAGACCATAGCGCACCATCCGGCGCAGCACGTCGTCCAGTGCGCCGGTGGCCAGAAAGTCATCGGGGAAAAGATCGTCGGTGCAGAGCGTTAATGTTGTTGGTAGTTGTGGCAGGGCGTGCAGCACTTTGGCAAATTCCGGCAGCAGGTGGTCGTGAGAGCCACGCAGTTCTATCGTCAACCCGGCGCGCAATTTTTCGACCAGATCGTCGGCGGATGTCAGTTCATGGTCCGATGTTACACCGGCTGCCACATAGGCCTGCAACATTGGCCCCGTCAGCCCGCGCGCGTGGCCGCACACCAATTTATCAGCGTTCAATCCGGCCTGCACAATGCCCCGCATTCTGGGTGCGCGAGCCGTAACACCGGCCATATCCATCACTTCGGCCAGTCCATGAATGGTGTCGCGCGCCAAAAGATCGGTGATAACATCTGGCCCGAAATCGGCACCCGAAGTCTCATAACCGGGGGCGGATGGCACGCAGGACGGGGCAAGTGTCAGCATCCGCATCGGCGATTTTGCAGCGCAGCCCGTCGCGTATTCGACGCCTTCCACACCGGCAACGTTGCCAAACTCATGCGGATCCCAAACGATCGTTGTGACACCACGGGGCAAGGCGCCAGCGCAATACGTTTCGGGTGTGACCATCGAGCTTTCGATGTGCATATGCGTGTCGATCAGGCCCGGCGTTAAGACAAGGCCATCAGCTTTGATTTCGCTTGCCGCATCGCTGCGGCTGCCCGGCTGATGAACGGATGCAATCAACGGGTCGCATATGCCAACGTCAGCCGCGCGCAATTCACCAGTGATGAGATCGGCAACGGTGGCACCGGTGATCAGCAGATCAAATGGTGCATCGCCCCGCGCAGCCGCAACGGCGCGGTCGCGCAATTCTGGCGCATTCAGATCATCCGGTTCTTTCATCGGTTTTCCTTCAATGCCGACAGGCAGAGTGTGCGGACATTGCCGCTGTCCAGCCCGGAGATAACCGTTCCATTGGCTTGGTCCGGGTTTCGCGTGTCGACGATGGTGCGCCCCCTGCAATGAGTGCCGCTTAGTTCCGTCGCGATATGTGCGGAGGAAAAGGTAAACAATTCCGGGCGGAGTAATGCTGCCGCTGCGACCGGGTCATAAAGCGCCATTGTATCGCGTCCACGGGTCAGGGCGATATCTAGATAACCACCCAGAAGGTCGGCGAGCAGCTCGTTTTGTGGATGATCCGATGCGCGCACGTCAGATACGTCAGCTTCGGTAATTTCAACCTGACGGCAGGCATCCAGATCGACCATACAAATGGGGACGTTTCTGGCCAAAAGAATAGCCAGCGCCTCGGGGTCGGCAAATGCGTTGAATTCGGCTGACGGTGTGTGGTTGCCCGACGTTACCCCGCCGCCCATCCATGTAATTTGGCGAATGCGCGAAAGCAGGTCAGGGCGTGACAGGGCAAGCGTTGCCAGATTGGTCAGCGGCCCGAGGGCCAGAACCTCGCAATCTTCGTTGCTCTCAAGCCATGTGCACAAAGCTGGAAGGGCAGGTGCGAATGCCGGTTTTCCAACGGGAAGGGCCACGCCACGTGTCCGCATCCCTGAGGTTCCGTGAATTTGTTCCGCGGTTTCAACGCTACCCAGAATTGCACGGTCAGCGCCTGCCCAGATTGGAACGGTCCAGCCAAACGCGCCAACAGCGCCAACCGCATTTTGTTCAACCTGAGCCAATGTTGCATTTCCGAAACTCAGCGAAATACCGTCGACCTGGCGATGCTGCATTACCAGTAGAATCGCGAACAGATCGTCCGCGCCCATATCGGAGTCGATCCAGATGCCCATCAATCAACCCGCGCGAGTTGCACGGCGGTCTCGGGCGGCAAATCAAAATCAACCGTCTGCCCTATCTCGAACGCGGGGTGCGCCACAGAAACGTCGGCCTTTACCACGCCAATTTTGCTGTCCAGCACGTACTCACGCCGCTCACCGGCGAAAGAAGCGCCGCGCACTGTGCCATTGTAGGGCCCCTGTCCAAGAACCACTGCGCCGGGTCGCCAGGCTTGCCCGCCGCCTTTGCCATCTGGCAGGATCGTCTCAAACCCGACAAAATCGGCGGCAAAGCCGGACACCGGGGCAGAATAAATCTGCTCTGGCGTGCCGATCTGTTCGATTGCGCCGTCGCGCATCAGGACAATCTTGTCGGCCAGTGCCAGCGCTTCGGACTGATCGTGGGTTACGAAAACCATCGTGATCCCGGTGTCTTTTTGCAACCGTTGCAGCTCTGTGCGCATGTCCAGACGCAGCCGCGCATCGAGGTTTGACAAAGGCTCATCAAGCAACAGCACTTTGGGTTTCATCACGACCGAGCGGGCCAGCGCGACCCGTTGTTGCTGCCCGCCTGACAGGTCGGTTGGATGACGGTCTGCAAATTCGGCCAGCCCGACCATTTCCAGCCCATCCATGACGGCTTGCTTCAGGTTGGGTTCAGAGCGCAGGCGTAGACCAAAAGCGACGTTCTCAAAAACGCTAAGATGGGGGAAAAGCGCATAGGATTGAAACACCAGCCCGACCTGACGTTTGCTGGGCGGTATGCGCGACACGTCTTGGCCGTCAATCCAAACCTTGCCACCGCGCAAAGGCATCAAGCCGGCAATGGCACGCATTGTCGTGGTCTTTCCGCAGCCTGACGGGCCAAGCAGGGTTATCAGCTCTCCCTGATTGATCGACAGGTTCAGCGCCTCGACCGCGATTGTCTTGCCGTAAGCCAGCGTCAGGTTTTCCAGAAGAACAAAGTCAGACATATTTTGATAACCCCAGAAATTTTTCGGCCGCAAAAATGATACCGATCGACATGAATGCTAACAGCGATGACAGCGCGGCGACCGATGGATCATAGTTGATTTCCATATAGGCCATCATGTCGATTGGCAGCGTGCGCAAGCCCGGCCCTGACAGAAACAGCGATACCGGCACTTGGTTAAAGCTGGTCACGAACCCCAGAATAAACGCGGCCAGAATGCCGCCGCGGATGTTGGGTAAAACGACACGCACGAACGCGCCGAAGCGCGAGCATCCCAGCAAAAGCGCGGCCTCTTCCATGTCGACGCGCAGGTTTTCCATGCTGGCTGACACAACGCGCACCGCATAAGGTAACACCAGCGCCGTGTGGGCCAAAAACAGCGCCGGGCCGATGCCAAAGCCAGTTGGAATAACCAGATAACGCAGCAGCGCGAGGCCGACGATGATGCCGGGCACGATGATTGGGGATGAGACGATCAGGCGAACGGCCTCGGCACCCGGAACTTTGTAGCGGGTCATCGCGTATGAGGCCGGGATGCCCAGCACCAGTGCTGTAAATGTGCCAAAGATGGCCAGAAACATCGACACGCCAAAGCTGGCCCGGAAGCTTTCGATCTCAAAGACCTTGATGAACCATTTTAGCGACAGCCCTTGTGGTGGAAACGCCAGACTGTTCCCGGCGGAAAGGGACGCCGCGATAATGATCAGGAACGGTCCGATCAGAAACGTCAGCGTGACGCCCAGAATGAGCCATGTGGCAACCCGGCTGTTCATCGGCTTTTCCGTGCGGTTGCGATGCGTTTGAGCAGCAGGTTTGCAGAAAAGCTCATCACGATAAGGATCATCGCGATCACGCTGGCGGAAACAAAATCATTGGCGACGGTGACGCGCTGATAAAGCAGCGTTTCAAGCATCAACACTTTGGAACCACCCAGAATCGCGGGTGTAATATAGGCCGTCATCGACCCGGTGAAGACCAGCGTGCCACCGATTACCAACCCTTCGCGGGTCAGTGCCAGGATCACCCGCCAGAATACCTGAAACCAGTTTGCGCCAAGAATGCGCGCGGCGGGAACCGCGTCTTTGGGCATGTTTTCCATCGCTGATACCAGCGAGATTATCATCAGCGGCATGAACAGTTGCAGCAACCCGATAAACACAGCTGTTTCGGAAAACAGGATGCGAAACGGGGTGTCAGTGATGCCAAGGTTGACCAGAATTTGGTTCACGAACCCTGTGCGCCCAAGGATCACAAGCCACGCATATGTTCGTGCGACAGGTGATATCATCAGCGGCAACGTTACCAGCCCGAAAATTCGGCCGCGTGATGTTGGCGGCAGGCTGACAATCACAAAAGCGGCGGCATAGCCGACGATTGCTGAAACCCCGGCGACAAAAGCGCCAAGTTTCAGCGTGCGCAAAAATACCGTCCGGTTGCGGGCACTGGAAAAGAAATCAATGTAGGCGCCGATAGACCAACTGCCGTCGATCCGGAAAGCCTCGGACAGCAGAATGCCCACGGGCACCAGAAAAAGGGCCGCGGCGAAGATCGCCGCGGGTAGGGTTAGCGCAAGACCGACTGCGCGGTTCTCAAACATGGCCTACTTAACGACCTTTGTGTTCCACTGATCCAGCCAGCTTTCGCGCTTATCAAGAATGGTGTCTGGCGAAAGCAGGTCTAGTTGGCCCACAGTTTCGGCACCATAGGTTAGGTTTGCAGCCACTTCATCGGACACCACAACTTCAGAGTTGGCCGGGCTGTCAACAAGTGCTTCGGCCAGTGCTGTCTGAATTTCAGTCGAAAGCCAGAAGTCCATGAACTTATGCGCCAGCTCTTCGTTGCCGTTGTTGGCTGTCATGACCATCACGTTCATGCCGCCTGTCTGACCCTCTTTCGGGGTAGCCCATGCCATTGGCAGACCGTTATCTTTGAAGCGTCCCCAGGCAAAACGCCCAACCGGCGCGGCCCAGATTTCTTCCTGCTGCATCAATTGTGCCAACTGCGACGAACGGACATAGAAAGTAACGATGTCATCGGCATTTTCACCCACAGCGGCAATTGACGCTGTCAGGTCGGTCGACGTATCGCCCATGGCTTTGCCGATCATGTAAAGCGACGGTGGCCCCTGATTGGTGGACACATCGGGCAAGGCAACATTGCCGGCCAGTTCAGGTGATAAAAGATCAGCCCAACTGTCGACGGTAACTTTGTCAGTGCGATACACGATTGAGGTCGCATAAAATGTATAACCCACACCCAGCATGTCACCCAGTGGGTCTTTGGCGATGTCATAAAGCTTGTCGTAGTTGGACAGGGCAGACGCATCAATGGGCTGCAGCAGACCTTTGCGTGCCGCCCCGAGCGCGTCATGGGTGGAAAGCACGGCCATGTCGATGACCGGATTGGCCTTGTTGGCCTCGATCTTGGCCAGCCGTTCGATAGAGTTGCCGGTTTCCACAACGATCTTGCAATCGCAGATTTCTTCAAACGGGCCGTAAACCAATTCCTTGAACGCATCTTGCGAAAAGCTGTAGACGGATATCGTCAGCGTTTTGTCCTGCGCGAATGCGCCCGAAGTCAGCAGCATTGTCGCCGCGCTGGTTAGCATGATTTTCTTCAGCATTTTATCTTCTCCATGTTGTTAAGTTTCTGGGGCAGCTTTGGTTGAGTCTCGTTTTATTAACGTCATTGGAACCACCACTTTTTGGACCGGTGCCGTCCCCTCGATCTGTGCTGTCAGGCACGCGATCGCATGGGTGGCGATCTGGTCGGTATCTTGGGCAAGCGTGGTCAAGGACGGTGCAATCGCGGCCGAAAACGCAAGGTCGTCAAAGCCCATGACGCTGGCCAGACCGGGCACCGAAATTCCGCCACGTTGTAACTGTGTTAGTGCGGACAAAGCGTATAGGTCGGAAGTTGCGATAAACCCGGTATAGCCCTCGGCCACTAACGATACGAAATCCAATCGCCGGTTATCTTCCTGCCAAAACACGCAATATTCCGTGTCAGGGTTCATCGCCTCTTTCATCCCTTCAATCCGGTCATTCTGGACGGAAGAATTCCGGCTGTCTGCAATTAGGGCAATTTTTTTGTGCCCGAGGTCTTGAAGGTGTTGGGCAGCAATCCTGCCGCCATCTTGGTGATCTGCGGATGCCGAATTTTCGGGCGTTGAGGGGGTATCAACCACCGCAACTGGCAGCCCAAGGTCTTTCATCCGAGTGCCCCGGCGTGGAATTATGACGATGCCGTCAGCACCCTGACGCATCATCCGCAGCAAGGCGTCATTTTGACCGTCGGTGTTACCGTGCGAGTCTGCAATCAGCACGCCGTAACCGACCTTCTCGGCAGCAGCCTCAATCGACTGGGCAAAGGCCGGGAATAGCGGATTTGAAATGTCCGGAAGGATCAGCCCGATAACGCCGCTGCGCCCTGTCCGTAAGGCCCGACCCTGAAGGCTCGGAGAATAGGCCATTGCGGTGGCCTTGGCGCGAATTCGGTCCCTGAGTTCAACAGATACCCGCCCATTGCCAGAAAGCGCATTGGATACGGTGGCGGTGGATACGCCCAGATCTTTCGCAATGTCTCGCAGTTTAGGTTGCATGCCAGATTCGGTTGATTAAACGTTTTATCAATCGTGGCTAAATCGGGGAGTATGTCAAGCGGAACTGTTTTGGATTGGACCGGAAAAGCAAAGCCGGTTTCATTTGGGGCGGAAACACTTGATAATTGTTTGACAGCGGCGTTTCATCCGATGGTGCGGGGATTTCCGGCAGGTGTTCCACGAGAGGGAAGCTAAATATGTTACAAAGGCAATCTTTCCCGATTTCTGAAATTTATGTTCCGGTGAAAAAAATGAAAACGTTGGACCCTGCCAAGGTTCAGGAAATTGCCGAGAGCATGTTGGAAGAGGGGCAAACCACGCCGATCCGCGTGCGCGCAGGCAAGGACAGGTTTGTTCTTATCGAAGGTCTGCATCGCCTCGAAGCCCTCAAGGCCTTGGGCGAAGAGGATATCGAAGGGTATTTGGTGCACGCGCGTCTTCACTAGTGTTCGCTGACGCAGGTCAGGCAGGTTTTTTGGAATTTGCTACTAACTGACTGGTCAGTTAGTAGTGGGTATGCGCAAAGAATCAAGCCAGCCAGCCGAGGCCGTCAATCCTGCAGGCGATAGTCCGAAATTTCGACGGCGGGCAGATGCGCGCCCAGATGAAGTCTTAGATGCGGCGCTGGCGTTGTTTACGCAAAACGGTTTCGCAAAAACGACCGTGGAACAGGTAGCGGCCAGTGCCGGGCTGTCCAAAGGGGCGGTCTATCTTTATTTCCCCTCCAAGAAGGCGCTTTTAGAGGGTCTTGTGCGCCGTGCAATTGTGCCTACAGCCGATCAGGCGCTGAGTGTGATTGCGGGATATCGTGGTGACCCGCGTCCGGTGATCCGAAAGTTCATGACAAAGGCGGCATCCGCTGCGACGGGGCCAAGTGTTTTCGCTGTGCCCAAACTGGTCATGCGCGAAGCCGTGAATGCGCCTGAAATTGCGCAAATGTATCGGGCTCAGGTTCTGGAAAAAGTCATCCCTGCTTTGACGGCATTGATCGCCCAAGGGGTTGAAGGTGGGCATATTCGTCAGGTCAACCCTGAGCTAACGGTCCGAAGCGTTATCGGCCCTTTGATGCTGCATGTCATGTTGGCAGAAGTATTCGCAATTCAACCGGACAATGGTCTGGAACTTGAAAGTTTGATCGACAACCATCTAGGCATTCTTTTCGCCGGTCTGGAACCTGAAGCGGAGGTTAAGAAATGAGCAGTCTTCCCACATGGCTTGTAAGCGCCATTGCATTTGTTCTTCCCGGATTTGGGCAACCGCCAGATGAAGTTTTTAACGGATACCTTGAAGGTGACTATGTGCATGTCGCACCGTCTGGTTCGGGGCGGATTGTCTCGCTTACTGTGCAAGAGGGCGATCAGGTTGTTCTGGGGCAATTGGTGCTACAACTTGAAGACACCCGGCAAAAAGCCAGCCTGCGCGCGGCCCAGGCACAGGTTGCTGTGGCGCAGGCGAACCTGACAAACCTGCAAACCGGTCGGCGGAGCGAAGAAATTGAAGTAATCCGTGCCACTTTGACTCGTGCCGAGGCAGATCAGCATCTGGCGCAGACAACCCTTGAACGCTCGCAGCAACTGTCCGCACGGGGCCTTTTGCCATCGGCTCAGGTTGAGGCCGAGATGGCAGCGCTGGACAGTGCCGACGCGTTGGTCACGCAGTTAAGTGCCGAGCTTCGCGTGGCTGAGTTGCCGGCGCGGGATGCCCAAGTTGTTGCAGCCGAAGCATCGCTGGCAGCCGCCCGCGCCCAAGCAGATCTTGCCCGCTCCGCCCTTGATGACCGGATCGTTCTGTCACCGGCAACCGGACTTGTTGAAAGGGTGTTCTTTAGCGCCGGCGAAGTCGTGGGAACCGGCGCCCCGACGATGTCCATTCTGCCGCCCGGCAACCTAAAAGCGCTGTTCTTTTTACCGGAACCAGAACGGGCGCAGTTTGCCATTGGCGATATGCTGGCTTTGTCGTGCGATGGTTGCACCGACGGACTGGCCGTCGAAATTACGCGTATGGCGTCGGATCCGCAATACACACCGCCAATCCTATACAGCCGCGATGAACGGGCACGTCTGGTGTTTCGCGCCGAGGGTATTCTGACCGACAGCCTTGGATTGTTGCCGGGACAACCGATCACGTTGCGACGCGAACCATGAACACGCCGGAACTGGCAATATCGGTCCGTGGTCTGACCAAAATTTTCGGCGACCGGAAGGTTGTTGACGATTTTGACATGGAAGTACCAAAAGGCGCGATCTACGGGTTTCTTGGCCCAAATGGCAGCGGTAAAACCACGACTATTCGTATGATGTGCGGGTTGTTGACGCCGGACGGTGGCGAAGGTCAATGTCTGGGCTACGACATTCAGACAGAGTCGCGGCAGATCAAAGAACACGTCGGCTATATGACCCAGAGGTTTTCGCTTTATGAAGATCTGACGATACGGGAAAACCTTGATTTCATCGGGCGCATGTACCGAATGAAAGACCGCCGGGCAAAGGTGGATAAGGCGCTG
>JAHRVC010000103.1 GCA_019090885.1 Marinosulfonomonas sp. | reverse complement strand
GGCGGAGACGAAGGGATTCGAACCCTCGAACGAGTTTCCCCGTTACTCCCTTAGCAGGGGAGCGCCTTCGACCACTCGGCCACGTCTCCGCCGACCCGTTTAATCGCGGCTATCGGCGGGGACAAGGGGAAATGGTCAGCGATCCGGCAAAATCAGTCAACCCGCAGAAATGTTCCAGTTTTCATGTATTCCAAGCGGCTGAAAATAGCATTCGGCTCGTTGTCCGGCACTGCAATATGCGCAAGGGCCAACAACACCTGTTGAACCACAGGCAGGTCAGCAAAACCTCTGGCTCAGCAAAACCTCTGGCAATGAACAAAACAATCTCGAATCAACTGCGCAAATTGCTTAGGGTTCGCAAGTAACGGCCTAAATGATTTCAAAGGCAGCACCGGCCGCCCTAAGCATTGAACAAGAAATGCAAAACATCGCCGTCCTTGACGGTATAGCCCTTACCCTCAACACGCATTTTTCCGCCATCTTTGGCACCCTGCTCACCGTTCAGAGCAACATAATCGGCGTAAGCAATCGTTTCCGAGCGGATAAAGCCACGCTCAAAATCACCGTGAATAACCCCGGCCGCTTGCGGTGCCAGAGTGCCCTCGGGGATTGTCCATGCGCGGGCTTCTTTCGGGCCGACTGTGAAATAAGTTTGCAAATTCAACAGCTCGTATCCCGCCCGGATCACCCGGTCCAACCCGGCCTCTTTCAGGCCCATTTCCTCAAGGAACATTTCGGCTTCTTCAAGTTCCAGCTGGCTGATTTCCTCTTCGATCCTGGCCGAGATCACGACCGCCGCCGCGCCCTGTTCGGCCGCCATTTTCTGCACGGCTTTGGAGTGTTCGTTACCCTCTGCCGCGTCACCCTCGGACACGTTACACACATAAAGGATTGGCTTTGACGTCAGCAATTGCAGCATTGTCCATGCCTTTTCGTCGTCTTCAACGACCACAACACTGCGCGCGGGGTGCCCGTTTTCCAGTGCTGCCAGCGCCGCCCGCAACAAGCGTTCCTGCTGCACGGCTTCTTTGTCGCCGCCGCGCACTTTGCGCAAAATTCCCTGCAGCCGCTTTTCAATCGACTCCATATCCGCCAGCATCAGCTCTGTCTCAATGGTCTGCGCGTCCTCGACCGGATCAATGCGCCCCTCAACATGGGTTACATCGCCGTCTTCAAAACAGCGCACCACATGGGCAATCGCATCGCATTCCCGGATATTGGCCAGAAACTGATTGCCCAGCCCCTCGCCTTTGGAAGCACCTTTAACCAGACCTGCAATGTCGACAAAGGTCATCCGGGTGGGAATGATCTGCTTTGATCCGGCAATATCGGCCAGAACATCCAGACGCGCGTCTGGCACCGCTACCTCGCCCACATTGGGTTCGATCGTGCAGAACGGAAAATTCGCCGCCTGCGCAGCAGCCGTTCGCGTCAACGCATTGAACAACGTCGACTTCCCAACATTTGGAAGCCCGACAATTCCAGTTTTAAAGCCCATCTAAATATCCTCAATTTGCCGAAGCCTTCTAGTGGCATGCTTATTGTGGCACAAGTGTTGTAAATCACATCATCAAAAGGAGCATTCCATGGAATTGAACCCGTATCTTACCTTCAACGGGAACTGCGCCGAAGCATTTGATTTTTATGCAGATGCCCTTGATGGCGAAATCATTGTTATGCAGCGGTTCAACGAAATGCCGGGGTCTGACAAAATGTCACCCGAGATGCGCAACAAAGTCATGCATGCCCAGCTAAAACTGGGCAATAGAATTTTGATGGCTTCGGATCATGGCTCGGCCGAGCCCTATCATCCACCACGCGGTTTTCAGATTCAAACTGGCTGGCGTGATCAGGAAAAGGCCAAGCAGGTCTTTGCAAAGCTTAGTGCAGGCGGCGTTGTTCAGATGCCATTTGCCGAAACTTTCTGGTCGCCGGGTTTTGGGACCTGCATCGACAAATTCGCGATGCCGTGGATGGTCAATATCTATGGACCCGAGTATATGAGTGATTGATTTTTCCAACGACATTCGGCACATGCGTGCGAACAAACAATAAGGAAGCGCAATGACCCGGATTGATGACAAGTTTGCCGCGTTGAAAGCGGACGGAAAAAAGGCGTTCGTTTCCTATATAATGGCTGGCGACCCCGACTATGAAACCTCGCTGGAAATCGTCAAAGGCCTGCCCGGCGCAGGTGTTGATATCATCGAGCTAGGCGTGCCGTTTACCGACCCTATGGCCGATGGTCCGACGATCCAGCTGGCTGGGCAACGCTCACTTGCCGCTGGGATGACTTTGCAAAAAACGCTCGACCTGGCGACAGAGTTCCGCAAGGGCGATGATATAACGCCGATTGTCTTGATGGGCTATTACAACCCGATATTCTCGCGCGGTGTCGACAATTTCCTAAATGACGCGAAGGCCGCAGGAATAGACGGGCTGATCGTGGTTGACCTGCCCCCCGAAGAAGACAGCGAGCTTTGCATCCCGGCGCAAAAGGCTGGCCTGAATTTCATTCGCCTTGCCACCCCGACAACCGACGACGCGCGTCTGCCCAAAGTGCTGACCAACACCAGCGGCTTTGTCTACTATGTCTCAATCACCGGCATCACCGGTGCTGCAAGCGCCGAGGCGGGCGATGTTGGGCCAGAAGTAGCGCGTATCAAATCCCACACCGATCTGCCGGTAATCGTCGGTTTTGGCATCAAAACGCCGGAACGATCCGAGGCTATTGCCAAAGTGGCCGATGGGTCTGTTGTGGGCTCTGCAATCGTTGATTTAATTGCGGCCGGGAAATCTACCGATGAAGTTCTGGCGTTTGTTCGCGGTTTGGCCGAAGGTGCACATCGCGCATAACCCAAAAACCGCGCCAACACTGGGGATTTAACAATGCCTGTCATAACCTGCATCCAAGACCTTAAGCGCATCTACAAACGTCGCGTCCCTAAGATGTTCTATGACTATTGCGAAAGCGGCAGTTGGACCGAACAGACTTTCCGCGAAAATATCAGCGACTTTGAGAAAATTCACCTGCGCCAGCGCGTTGCCGTGGATATGACCAACCGAACCACCGCCAGTAAAATGGTCGGGCAGGATGTGGCCATGCCGGTTGCCATTGCGCCGGTTGGATCGACCGGCATGCATTGCGCTGACGGCGAGATAAAGGCCGCCAATGCCGCCGGGGATTTCGGCGTGCCGTTCACGCTTTCAACGATGTCGATCTGCTCAATTGAGGACGTTGCAGAAAACTGCCCGCATCCGTTCTGGTTTCAGCTTTATGTGATGCGCGACGACAGTTTTCAGCGCAACGTGATCGAACGGGCCAAGGCCGCCAACTGTTCCGCGCTCGTGGTGACGCTTGATCTGCAAATCCTTGGACAGCGACACAAGGACATCAAAAATGGCCTGACCATTCCCATGCGCCCACGCCTTGGAAATATCATCGACCTTGCGACCAAATGGCGCTGGATGGCAGGCATGGCGGGCACAAAGCGCCGCTCGTTTGGCAATATCATTGGCCACGCTAAGGGCGTGAGCAACCTGAATTCTCTATCCGCCTGGACCGAAGAAGCCTTTGACCCCCGGCTGGACTGGGACAAGGTCCGCGAGATCAAAAAACTTTGGGGCGGCAAGCTGATCCTGAAGGGCATCATGGACGCCGAGGACGCGAAAATGGCCGTGAAGGTCGGCGCAGACGCGATCATCGTATCCAATCACGGCGGTCGCCAGCTTGATGGCGCACTGTCGTCGATCCGGTCATTGGAACGTATTCTTGATGCGGTCGGCGACAAGATCGAGGTTCATCTGGACAGCGGCATCAGGTCTGGTCAGGACGTTCTAAAGGCGCTGGCGATGGGGGCAACGGGCACCTATATCGGGCGCTCCGCGATCTATGGGCTGGGTGCAATGGGCCAACAGGGCGTGACCCGTGCGCTCGAAGTGATCCACAAGGAACTGGACCTGACGATGGCCTTTTGCGGACACCGCGACATTAACAATGTCGATCGCGATATATTGCTGGTGCCCAAGGGATTTTCTGACAACTGGGCCTGAAACACCCCAGCCGCCTGCCCGCCACCGCCCTGCCCGCCACAGATAGTCAGGCCAGCGCGCGTTGCCGTAATTTCGCAATTCACGTCCCACAAACGGGCATCGCGACATTCTTCTTTTCAAGGGCGTGATTCTGTCCTATACGCCCCACTTCACGCGGGCATGCACCCTTGGAGGATGT
>JAHRVC010000102.1 GCA_019090885.1 Marinosulfonomonas sp. | reverse complement strand
TGGAAACTGCCGCGATGTTGCGGCGCAAAGGGGCGGACGGCGAATGACGGATATGGTTGATACTGCACAGTCTGACGAAGACCTGCAAATGTTGCGCGACAGTGTGCGCACGTTGCTGGACCGGGCTGGTGGGCTGGATCGTGCGCGCGCAGCACGTGGCGCCCGCGAAGGCTGGAACGCAGGCGTGATGAAAGAACTGGCCGAGGCCGGTGTGCTGGGCGTTTCGGCAAGCGAAAAGGCTGGTGGGCTTGGCATGGGCTTGCCCGCTGCTGGTGTTATCGCCGAAGAAATCGGGCGCGTTGCAGCACCCGAACCGGTGGTGGCCACAGTTGGGCTGGTCGTTTCACTGTTGGAACAATTATGCCCGGATGATCCGCTTTTGGCGCAGGTTATCGGCGGTGAAAAAGCCGTTGCTTTGGCGTGGCAGGAACGCGGTCCAAGCGGTCTGTCTGACACGGTTGATTGCCGCTTTGATGGTAAAACGATCACCGGAGCCAAGGCTTGGGTTGTTGGGTTTGCATCTACCGACATTGTGCTGGTTCTGGCACAGGGCGACAGCGGCCCGGCATTGCTGCGGCTGGATGCCAATGCAAGCGGCGTGAGCGCGCAGGCCCAGCCCCAGTCGGACGGAAATGCGCTGCATGAAATTACGTTCACCGCAGCATCAGCCGATGTTCTGGCCGAGGGCGCAAATGTCTCGGTCGCGATGGAGCAGTCTCAGTCGGACGCAACCGCATTGGCCGCCTGCGAGCTGCTGGGATTGTCGGGCAGCGCGCTGGAACTGACGCTGGAATACATCCGCACGCGGGAACAATTTGGCAAGCCAATCGGCTCATTCCAAGTGATCCAGCACCGCGCTGTTGATATGCAAACCGCGCAGGAAATCGCCCAAGCCGGGGTGCGTGAAACCCTTGCGCTGATGGCTGGCGAGACAAATCCGGGTGAGCGTTCGCGTCTGGCAAGTCGCGCCAAAGCGCGCGCCTGCACAGCTGCCAGCCTTATCACCCGCGAGGCGATCCGCCTACATGGTGCGGTTGGTTACACGGATGAATACGACGTCGGGTTGTTTTTGAACCGCGCCTTGGTTCTGTCAGCTTGGCTAGGAGACGCCGCAGTGCACCGCCGCCGCTGGCTGGATGCAACGCTAAGCGCGGAGGCCGCACAATGACCGATTACAATGCAATGAACGACGATGATTTTCGCAAAGACGTTCGCCAGTTTTTCCAATCCGAATACCCCGAAGAACTGCGTAATGTGGCGCACCGTCCGGTGTTTGCCGAAATCGAAGACTGGCACAAGAAACTGCACGCCAAGGGCTGGGTTGCCCCTGCATGGCCAGCCGAATTTGGCGGCATGGGGCTGGACGCAGCCAAGATCCTGATTTTTTACGAAGAGCAGCAGAACTGGGGTGTCACCCGTGGGCGCGACATGGGCGTTCAGATGGTTGGCCCGCTGATCATCAAATTTGGCACCGACGCGCAGAAAGAATACTGGCTGCCTCGGATCCTAAGTTGCGAAACGATCTGGTGTCAGGGCTATTCTGAACCCGGCGCAGGGTCGGATCTGGCAAGTCTTCGCACTACCGCGATCGTGGATGGCGACGAATTTGTGATCAACGGTCAGAAAATTTGGACGACGATGGCGCATGATGCGGACCATATTTTCATGCTGGTTCGCACCGACCCGGACGCCCCGAAGAAACAGCAGGGCATCAGCTTTGTTCTGGCAAAAATGGATCAGCCGGGTGTTGAAGTGCGCACGATCACGACCCTGAGCGGCGAAAAGGAATTCTGCGAAGTTTTCTTTGATGACGCGCGCGCACCGGTGGCCAATCTGGTGGGCGAGTTGAACAACGGCTGGTCAATGGCCAAGGCACTGCTTAGCTTTGAGCGTATCTTTATCGGCGCACCCAACATGGCGCAAAACGCGCTGGTGCAGCTAAAGACACTGGCCGAAGGACGCGGCGCGTTCGCCGATCCGGGGTTTCGCGACCGCTATGCCGAAGTGGCGCTGGATGTGGAAGATCACGCAGCGCTTTACACAAGGTTCGCCAATCAGGTGAAGCGCGGTGAAACGCTTGGCGCCGATGTCTCGATGCTGAAAATTTGGGTGTCCGAGACGTTCCAGAAAATATCAGAGCTGATGATCGAGGTTGCTGGCCCGGATGGCGGCGCACTTGGCCCAGTGCAACTGGGCAATGTCGGCATTGATGTGCTGTCAAATTTCTACAAATCGCGCCCAACCACAATTTATGGCGGCTCTAACGAAATCCAACGAAACATTCTGTCAAAGGCAGTTTTGAACCTGCCCAGCTAATCCCCGAAATCTATCGAAAAGGAAAAACACAGTGTCTGATCGTTATGCAAAATACCACAAACTGAAGTTCGACTATCCAGCCGAGCGCGTTCTGCGGATCACCTTTGACCGCCCCGAGACATATAACTCGGTCGATGCGGAAACCCACACCCAGATGACCGATATCTGGGTCGATATTGACCGCGACCCCGATATCAACACGGTAATCGTGACTGGTGCGGGCAAGGCATTTTCTTCGGGCGGTGACTTTAGTCTGATCGAGAACATGGTCGGCAATTTTGATGAGATCATGAAGACCTGGAAAGAAGCCAAGGACCTCGTCTACAACATCATCAATTGCAACAAAGTGATCATTTCTGCAATCAATGGTCCGGCGGCTGGTGCTGGTCTGGTTGTGGGCGTTCTGGCCGATATCTCGATCGCTG
Source organism: Marinosulfonomonas sp. (assembly GCA_019090885.1). Classification (GTDB taxonomy): domain Bacteria; phylum Pseudomonadota; class Alphaproteobacteria; order Rhodobacterales; family Rhodobacteraceae; genus NORP110. Next base: position 3,483 of record JAHRVC010000102.1, on the reverse strand, counting down.
GTAAACGCGCCAAAATCGTTGACGGTCACCCGCGTCTTGGTGTGGCTGCGGGCGACTGTGCCGCGATCATCTGGCCGCTGCTGTGTGGCATGGCCAAGGCGAAATACTATCTGCTGACCTGCAAGCCAATCACCGGCGAAGAAGCGGATCGTATCGGCATGGTGTCCATGTGTGTTGAAGACGACGAGCTGCAGCAAACGGCTCTGGACATCGCGACCGATCTTGCGACTGCTTCACAAAGTGCGACACGCTGGACCAAGTATTCGCTTAACAACTGGCTGCGTCAGGCGGGGCCGATTTTTGACGCCTCAACAGCGCTCGAAATGCTGGGCTTTATGGGCGAAGACGTGAAAGAGGGCGTGCTGTCACACCGTGAAAAACGTGCGCCAAATTTCCGCAAGGATTGCCCGATTTGATTTAGGGCTGGATTTAAATAATTCGATGGAGCGCCCGTGGTTATACTGCGGGCGTTTTTTTTGATGAGGCTGGTAGTTGGGTGTAGGCGTTTTGGACTTAGACGAGCTTATTTCAAAGAGCCTTTTAATGTCTCGACAAGCCGAACCAAGTCCGTCTCGCATTCTGCATCAAATTTGCAAACGTCGAACAGAGGCCCTGGAACCAAAGGCGGATACACGTTTAACTCGAAGTGCAAGTCAAGAACCTCGATGTCAACAGGCTTGTTATTCCGAGATAATATCACAGTAGGCCAATACCCACGTTGCGCAATTTCTGGAAGTAAATTTAGGGGCTTAAGGCGGTAGAGCAAATTCGCAGCGTTGTTTAATGATGCAACCGTCGGACGTAAGTCATCACCCCATTCGCGACGTATATTTGCCCATATATTCGTGCTTTGGACCATCGTGGTGCCTACAAAAGATCGCTGTGAAATTATTTGATATGTCTAAATATTGTGAAAGAATACTTGACTGGTCAATGACTGTTTAAGCGCCGAACTGTAACAGCTACTAAGGGTTCAAACCAGCCGTCCGCATTTCTCTGCGAACGGCCAGTTTTAAACGATATGCATTAAGTTTCGACCTTAAAACCACACATCCAAAAACGAAAACCTAACCCGCGTCAGGCCCGCTGGTTTCAAGGATTTCCTCTTCGGCCCGTTGCCAAAGCTCATAAGATATCGGGTTGGTGCTTTCTTCCAGAATATGCCCGACAAGGCCAATAGAGCGCGCCATAACGCCAAAGCCGCGCACGATTTTCCAGGGGAAGCCAAACTCGCAACAAATAGCGCCAATAGCACCCGTGGCGTTGATTGGCAGCATTTTGCCAGACACCGCCTCGGCCTCTTTGTGGATTTCCAACATCAGCGCGATGTATTCGCCTGATTTGCCGTTTTCGGCGGCGATCTGGAACAGGCGCGGGGCGCGCGGATCGACCGGTTTATGCACCGGATGGCCCAACCCCGGCACGATGGCCTTGCGGGCGGTAAAGCCTGCGACGGTTTCCTTGGCGAGCGCGGTCAGATCGGCGCCTTTGCCCAGTTGTTCCTGGGGCAGGGCGGCGTAAAGCATCTTTGCAGCCCCCTCCATCGAGCCAACAAACACCGTTCCAAGCCCGCAAATTCCGGCAGCAACTGCCGCCTGCAGAGATTCCGGCGCGCCCATATAGGTCATCCGCGCCACGATGGCGGATGGGGTGATGCCATGTTCCACCAAAGTCACCGTTATCGCGTTGAAAACGATGGATTCTTCGGGCGTGGGCTGGCGTCCTGTCAATTGCAGAAACGCCATGTCGCCAAGGTTCAGGTGGCCCAATATTTCATTGGGCAGATCCATCCCGCGCACCTTAATCTGGTCCGGCGTGCTCCAACCAATGTCAGAGGTGATTTTGTCTTTGCGTTTGGGCATTATACCGGATCCCATGAAAATACGTCTGCGGACACTTCAAGCGGCGCAAAGTTGGATTTGAGCGCCGGGATCGCGTGATCGGCGATCTCTTCGGGGGTCCAGCCGTCGCTTTGATGCACCGAGCGGATCGGGCGCGGATGGCTCATCACGAAGATCTCGTTTTTGCGCACAGCCAGGATCTGGCCGTTGACGTCGGATGCGCGATCACTGGCTAGGAAAACCGCAACGGCGGCGATTTTTGCCGGGGTCATCTGCTTGATTTTGTCGACCCGGACGCGCTGTTCTTCGCTGTCCACTTTGATTGACGAAATCATCCGGCTCCATGCAAACGGCGCGATACAGTTAGAGCGCACGTTCCAACGCTGCATGTCCAGCGCGATGGATTTGGACAGGGCCGCGATGCCCAGTTTGGCGGCGGAATAGTTGGCCTGTGCCAGATTGCCGATCAGACCAGAGGTCGAGGTCATATGCACCAGCGCGCCAGACCCCTGTTCCTTGAAATGATCTGCAGCGGAGCGGCTGGTGTTAAAGGCACCGTAAAGATGCACCTTCACTACGGCGTCAAAATCCTCATAGGTCATTTTGTGAAAAAACCCGTCGCGCAGGATGCCGGCGTTGTTCACCACGGCGTCGATGCGGCCAAATTCAGACACGGCGTCCGCGACCATGGCGCGCGCGGCGTCAGGTTCGGTGACGCTGTCGGCGTTGGCGATGGCAGCGCCACCGGCGGCGGTAATTTCATCCACGACCAGTTGCGCAGGGGATGCGTCAGCGCCCGTGCCTTTCAGCGAGGCACCGATATCATTGACCACAACCGATGCGCCGTGGGCCGCTGCTGCCAGCGCGATGTCACGACCGATGCCGCCACCTGCGCCGGTGACCAGCATTACTTTTCCTTCAAGAATTTTTGACATTGGTATTCCCTCATCCTGCCTTGCGATATTTGTCGAGACCACCGGAATGCATCACCCGGCCCATCAGCGGAGCGCCGATGATTTCCTCGGTTTTTACGGCGGCCAAAATTAGTTTGTCCAGATCAATTCCGGTTTCGATACCCAGTTCATGGCACATAAATACCGCGTCCTCGGTGCAGACGTTTCCGGCGGCACGCGCATGGCCGTGACCGGCAAACGGACAGCCCCCTAGACCAGCGATCGAGCTTTCGAACATGTCGACACCCATTGACAGGGCGGCGTGCATATTGGCGATGCCCATGCCGCGTGTGTCGTGGATATGCATGCCGATGCGGGCCTCGGGCGCAAGGTCGCGCACAGCACCGATCATCCGTTTGACGGCTTCGGGGTTGCCCCAGCCCATGGTGTCGGCAATCGTCAGGATCGGCAGCGGAATGTCTTCGTCTTTGCACAAATCGATGACGAACTGGAAATCTTCCAGCACCCGGGCCTGCGAGATATTGCCTTCAAAGTTGCAACCAAAGGCGGTCATTACATAGACCGAGTCCACAACGTGGCCTTCTTCCTTATACATCTTCACAAGGTCGCGCTGCTTTTCGCGCATTTCCATTGATGTTGCGTTGTTATTTTTCAGCGAAAACGTGTTGGACGGGTAGAACAACAGGCGCGGATCAATGTCGACCTTATGGGCCGTCAGGGCCTTGCGA
>JAHRVC010000101.1 GCA_019090885.1 Marinosulfonomonas sp. | reverse complement strand
CGGCCATGGGCGGCGGGTTGGAACTGGCGCTGTCATGCGACATGCGCATCGTTTCCACGGCGGCCAAGATTGGCCTGCCCGAAGCGCGCGTTGGCATGATCCCCGGAGCCGGTGGAACACAGCGCCTGACCCGCCTTTGTGGCCCTGGCGTTTCGTCGCGTCTGATCCTTGGTGGCGAGCTGATTGACGGACAAAAGGCCGCGCGCCTTGGCGTTGCACAATGGGCTGTCGAGCCAGACAATTTGGATGGGTTTTGCGACGAAACCACCACACGAATTTCTGAACTTTCACGACAGGCGTTGGTGCAATCCAAAGATTGCATCGCTGCTTTTCGCGACCCGAACCGCGATGGCTTTGCCGTCGAACTGGAAAAGCCAGCGATCCTGATGCCAACCGACGAAGCCCGCGACCGCGTGCTTGGTTTTTTCAAACGCTGAGCCGAAATCAAACCTTGCCCTAAACGGAGAAAAAGAATGAATTTTACTGGAAAAACTGCCCTTGTTACCGGCGCCGCATCAGGCATTGGTAACGCTGTTGCACGCGGATTTGCCCAAGCTGGCGCCACCGTAATTTTGACGGATGTGAATGAGGCCGCCGGTCAGGCCGCTGCTGCCGAGATTGATGGCGCGACCTTCAAAAAGCTGGACGTCACCGACCGCGCGTCATCCGAGGCACTGGCCGCTGAGATCGAAGCTGGCGGAAATGGCTTGGACATTCTGGTTAATGCTGCGGGCTGGGATATCATCGAACCGTTCATGAAAAATACGCCGGAATACTGGGATAAAATCATGTCCCTTAACTTCATGGGGCCAGTTCAGACGATCCGCGCTTTCTTGCCGCTTTTGATCGAATCTGGCTCTGGCCGTATCGTTAATGTGGCCAGCGACGCGGGCCGTGTCGGCTCATTCGGGGAAACCGTTTATGCGGGTGCCAAGGGGGGCGTGATCGCGCTGACCAAAAGCCTTGCGCGCGAAATGACGCGCAACAATGTGCGGGTGAACTGCATCTGCCCCGGCCCGACCGATACGCCGCTGTTTGCCTCGCAAAGTGAAAAAATGCAGGAAGCGCTGAAAAACGCAATTCCGATGAAGCGCGTTGCCCAACCAAGCGAAGTTGCTGATGGCGTTCTGTTTTTCGCCTCTGATCGTGCGTCGTTCGTAACCGGGCAGGTGCTAAGCGTCAGCGGCGGCCTGACGATGGTTGACTAGGCTTAAAAATGGTTAAGAACATGAACAAACACGTCACCCTGAAACAAGCGATTTCTGACATCGTCCAGAAGGGCGACGTGCTTTGTTTTGGCATTACCCATAACCGCAGCCATGCGGCAGTTTACGAGGTGGCGCGCCAGTTTCGCGACACCAAATCGCTGACGCTGGCTGCCACGGGTCTGCTTGAATATGCGTCCATTCTGGTTTCTGCTGGCGTCGTTGACCGGCTGGAAGCGGCGTTTTCGGGCAATACCTACCCGGCGCCGTCGCCCTCAAAGGTGTTGCAGAACGCTTTTTCCGAGAACCCGGAAAGTGATCCCGACTGGACCAACCTGACAATGACGCTGCGCCTGATGGCGGGCGCAATGGGCTGGCCCTTTGTTCCGGTCAACAGCTTGCATGGTTCTGGCCTGTGGCGCGATAAGGGGCGCGCATTGGTTACCGATCCGTTTACCAATGAAAAACAGGCCGTCATCCCGGCGCTGGTGCCAGACGTGTCATTCATGCACGCGCCGATTGCCGACACGCTTGGTAACACGGTGATCCACGGCCCTGACGCGGAAGAAACCTGGGCCGCTTTTGCCGGACGCAAACTAATCGTAACCGCCGAGCGGGTCGTCAGCCCGGAAGAATTCCGCCAACTTGGCCCAAGAACCGGCATTCCCGGCCATCTGGTGGACCGTGTTGTCGAGGCACCCTATGGCGCCCATCCACAAGGGCAGTTCGTGTGGACCAAAGAAGAAGGCGTGGCGTCTTATGCCGAGGATTATGCGTTTCGCAAAAACATGCGCGCCCTGACACGTGATCCGGAAGCGATGCGTGCATGGGTGGAAGACTGGGTCTTTTCCAGTGACCACGACAGCTATCTGGCCCGCTTGGGCAAGGATCATCTGGAATTTCTGTGTGCATCCGCACTTGATCCAATTCCGGAAACGCCCAAAGATGCCGACGCCCCGGCGTCCCCCGAAGAATGCGCCGCCGTTGTCGGTATGCGTAAATCTGTGGGGCTTGCAGCCAGTGGCAGATCGGAAAGCTTTTTTGCCGGTATCGGCCTGTCGCATCTGGCAGCCTGGGGCGCCGAACAACTGTGCCGCGATCAAGGCATCGACGTGGCCGTTATCGCCGAAACTGGCATGGTCGGCTTTCGCCCGATCGCGGGCGATCCATATCTGTTCAACCGTCCCAATGCGGCTTCTTCGCAATTTCATTCCAGCTTTCTGCGCACGCTTGGTGTGCTGGCCGGTCCGCGGGCGCGCAATTGTCTGTCGCTTCTGGCGGCCGGGCAAATTGATGCGCGCGGCAATATCAATTCGTCCCGCACCGCAAGTGGTCGGCTGATCGTCGGCTCTGGCGGGGCAAATGACCTTGCTGGTGGCGCATCCGAAGTTTTGATCGTGATGCCGCTGAAAAAGGGCCGCTATGCGCCGGAACTGAGTTTCACCACCTCGCCGATCAAGAATCTGGCCGGTGTTGCCACCGATCTGTGCTGGCTTGAGCGCAACGAAAACGGCGCGCTTGAGATCGCGGGCCTTGTCTGCGAACCGGGGCAAGAAGACCAAACGCTTGCCGCCATTCGCGAGGCAACCGGCAGCGATCTGCCGGTTCGGGCCAACGTCGAACGCATCCCGCCCCCCGAACAATCCGAAATTGCGCTGCTGCGCAGTTTCGATCCCGCACGCGCCCTTTTGGGCTAAGCCATTAAAATAACAGGAGTTTACTATGGAATACACAGACGTTCTTTACGAAGTCAGCGAAGGTATCGCGACCATTACAATCAACCGCCCGGATCGGCTGAACTGCTTTCGCGGTCGCACGATCGAGGAATTGATCCACGCTTTCAAACGCGCTTGGGCTGACAAAGAGGCCGCCGTGGTCATTCTGACAGCGGCAGGCCAAAAGGCGTTTTGCGTCGGTGGTGACCAAAAGGAAATGGCGCAGACCGGCAGTTACGGCGCGTCCGAAAATGGTCTGTGGGAAATTGATGACCTGCACATGGTTATCCGCAATATTCCCAAGCCGGTTATTTGTGCGGTGAACGGCTACGCCATTGGTGGTGGCCATGTGATCCACGTGATTTGTGACGTGACGATTGCCGCAGAACACGCGAAATTCGGTCAGGCTGGTCCACGGGTTGGATCGTTTGATGCGGGTTGGGGCTCGGCCTATTTGGCACGCACTGTGGGCGAAAAGCGCGCGCGGGAAATCTGGTTTTTCTGTCGTCAATATGATGCGCAAACCGCTATGGACTGGGGTTTGGTCAACAAAGTCGTTCCGGGCGACAAGCTGATGGAAGAGG
>JAHRVC010000100.1 GCA_019090885.1 Marinosulfonomonas sp. | reverse complement strand
CGGAAGTGTTTTACACATTCACATGGGGTGGCAACCGTCCGGCCCGGCGCGAGGCAGACACAAAGAGCCGCCGCCCTCAGCCCAAAAAACAGGGTAAACCGGGCCAACGCGCCAAAGGCCGCCGCCCCGAGGGGCGCGACAAGCCAAAAACCTTTTCGGCCCGTCCACCAAAGCCGGAAAAACAGATTGATCCCGACAACCCTTTTGCGGCCGCTTTGATGGGGCTGAAGGACAAAACCTGATTTGAGTGAACCGCGCGCCACGATCCGCATCGACAAATGGCTGTGGTATGCGCGGTTTTTCAAAACCCGCGGGCTGGCTCGGACGCAGGTGACGGGTGGGCATGTCCGGCTGAATTCGGACAAGATATCAAAGCCTGCGCAGGGTGTGGGTGCGGGTGATACGCTGACATTTGCGCAGGGCTCGCGCATCCGCGTGGTTCGCATTCTGGCGCCGGGCACACGGCGCGGTCCCGCACCCGAGGCCGCAATGCTGTATGACGATTTGACCCCGGTGCAGGAAAAACGTCCCGTTGGCCCTAAAACCGAGGGAAAAGGACGCCCGACAAAGAAAGATCGCCGCGACATGCGTCTTTCCCGCGATGCGCCGCTTGAATGATCGGCCGTGCTGATCTAGTCAGTTCCCTGATCTGAAATTGCCGAGTTCGAACATGACTTATATCGTCAACGATGCCTGCATTGCCTGCAAATACACCGACTGCGTAGAAGTCTGTCCGGTGGACTGTTTTTACGAGGGTGAAAACATGTTGGTGATCCACCCGGATGAATGCATCGACTGCGGTGTGTGCGAGCCGGAATGCCCTGCCGATGCGATCCGCCCGGACACCGAGCCGGAAACCGAGAAATGGGTAGAGTTCAATCGCAAGTATTCCGAGCTGTGGCCGGTTATCATCACCCAAAAAGATCCCCCGGCAGACGCCGAAAAGCACGATGGCGAGGCCGGCAAGCTAGAGAAATATTTCTCTGAAAAGCCCGGTGAGGGCGGCTGAACAGCGATTCGTTACGTTAGGCTACTGACGTAACGTATTGACGCAAAAAGCGGTAATTTCACTTTTTTCAGGCTGGTTGATGGGCCAATTCGCGGCACGCGGCTTTATTTTGGGTGATATTTGTGCTATGTTCATTTTCAATGACGAACCAAGGATCAAAGACAACCCGCCGGGCCAACATGGCAGCGGGCCGTTAAATTAGCGCGAAAATATGAATTTCCACCGGGGGGCTGGACCGCCCCAAGGTGTTTTTGACACCCTGAATAATGCCCAAGACGAGGATACGACCTAAATGAGTAAATCAAGAAAACTGGACTTTCAGCCGAACGAATTGGTGGTCTACCCATCCCACGGAGTGGGGCAGATCGTGTCCGTTGAGGAACAGGAAGTTGCGGGTTTTAAACTGGAACTGTTCGTCATCGCGTTTGAAAAAGACAAAATGACGTTGCGGGTTCCGACCAATAAGGCGATCGAGGTTGGCATGCGCTCGCTATCTTCGCCAGACACGATTACGCGCGCCATGATGACCTTACGCGGCAAGGCCAAGGTCAAGCGGGCGATGTGGTCGCGTCGGGCACAGGAATACGAGCAAAAGATCAATTCCGGCGATCTGCTGGCCATCGCCGAGGTGGTGCGCGATCTGCACCGCACCGACGATCAACGCGAGCAAAGCTATTCCGAGCGCCAGCTATATGAAGCAGCACTTGAGCGCCTGACGCGCGAAGTTGCTGCCGTAAACGGTGGCGAGGAAGTGGAGGCGCAAACCAAGATTGGTGATGTGCTGATGTCGCGCGCTGCCTGATAAAGGCGTCGAAAAACGAATAGGCCGCTGTCCCGCCGGGGCGGCGGTTTTCTGTTGTGGTGGACCCTAGTCTGCTATTCAGAATGTGCCCTTGTGCGCCCCAGTCAGGTTGCCAGTATGGTAAGCGCCATCAGGGCCGAAATTTCGCATAGCTGCTGGCAGGCACCCATCACATCGCCGGTTTGTCCGCCAATCTTGTTGCGTGCGAGCAGGGCCAGAAGCCATGCGGTCGCGGCAACGAACAGCGCTGCCAAAATGGCTGAAAAGCCTGAAACCAACAGTGCTGTGACCAAGGCTGTAAGGCCTGCCATTATGACGGTTTCGCTGTCCGGTTGGCCTGTTGCGGCGCTTAAACCCTCGGCTCGGGCCGCAGGTAAGTAGCCCATCACAGCGACCATTGCCGCACGCGACAGGGCGGCGCTGGCAATCAGCGGGGCGAAAACCCAGCCATGGGCGAATAACACCGAAAGCAAGGACCAGCGCAGGCCAACCGACAGCACCAGAACCAACACACCGTAGGTGCCAACGCGGCTGTCTTTCATGATTAAAAGCCGTTCCTCCAGTGACCAGCCGCCCCAGAACCCATCGGCGCAGTCCGTCAGCCCATCCTCATGCATTGCGCCGGTTGCAACGATCTGCACGGCGATTGTCAAACCTGCGGCAAAGCCAGCAGGCAGGCCCAGCCACAGCGTAATTATCCCGGCAAGTGCTGCCAACAGTGCGATAACGACACCGGCCAGTGGCCATGCCCATGCGGCCTTTGCGCCACGTTCGCCGGTTGCCGAAACGGGCAGGCGGGTCAGAAGGCCGAGAGCTTGGATGAAATCCTGTGCCTGCAGGCGTGTGCCACCGTTTTTGCTCATCTGTGCGGGCCTTTCGTCTTGCCATTTATCTGCATCCAATAAAGACATGAGGCCACGCGATAATCAACGGACCGAATGAACATGCCTGATATAAAAACCATCTCTGAGCTGCGCGATATTCTTGCCAACCTGCCGGTTCAGGATGCCGAGGCAATGGCCGGTGCAGCCCTGCGCAACGGCCTGCTGACCAAACCACCGGCAGCACTTGGGCGGCTGGAAGATCTGGCGATCTGGTATGCGGCTTGGCGCGGCGATCCCCAGCCCAAGTTGGAAAACCCGCAGGTGATAATATTTGCTGGCAATCACGGGGTGACGGCGCAGGGCGTGTCGGCGTTTCCGGCTGAAGTTACGGCGCAGATGGTGGCAAACTTTCAGGGTGGCGGCGCTGCGATCAACCAGTTGGCGCGGGCTTTTGGTGCCAAAATGGATGTGCATGCGCTGAACTTGGAAACCCCAACCCGCGATTTCACCACCGGCGCGGCACTGCCACCGGATGAATTTTTTACCGCTCTGAATGCGGGCTGGAACGCGGTTGATGCGGGCGCGGACCTGTTGGTGACTGGCGAAATGGGCATTGGCAATACGACTTGCGCGGCGGCGATTTCGGCGGCGCTGTATGGCGGCCAAGCAGGGGACTGGACGGGGCGGGGAACCGGTGTTGATGACGCGGGACTTGCGTTAAAGGCGCGGGTTGTTACGGCTGGGCTTGCGGCCAATCCGACCCGTGATCCGTTGGAAATTCTGCGCTGTTTAGGCGGGCGCGAATTGGTGGCGATGGTGGGGGCAATTTTGCGTGCCCGTGTCGTGCGCATTCCGGTAATACTGGACGGTTATATCTGCACCGCCGCCGCCGCCACGCTGGAAGTTGCCCAAGCCGGGGCGTTGGATCACTGTGTTGCGGGCCATGTTTCGGCCGAGGCCGCGCATGGGGAATTGCTAAAGCGTCTGGATAAGGAACCGCTGCTGGCACTGGGGATGCGGCTGGGCGAGGGCTCTGGCGCAGCACTGGCGATTGGCATCCTGAAAGGGGCGGTGGCCTGCCATTCCGGCATGGCGAGCTTTGCTGAAGCCGGGGTAAGTGACGGCTGATTTATTCGTCGTCGCCCTTACCGTTCATCATCGCCAGCAACGCGGATTCCAGATCTTTGTCCAACCGTCGGGAGGTTTCGATATAGGCCTTGTTTTTGCCAAGCGGGATGTCGGGGTCCCACGCATCGGCCAATTCCCGCATCGCGCTGCGGTCATGCTTGTAATACATCGTTTCGGCTTCATTCGCCTCAAACTCTGACAGGCCCATATTTTCCAGCACATAACGCCCGGCGCGCAGGGACGAGTCAAACATTTCGCGCACGATGTCATTGGCCCCGGCGCGGTAAAGGTGAAACACATGCATCCGGTCGTTGGCGCGTGCGACGATATGCAGATCGGGCCGGTGTCCGCGGGCATATTTGACTAACTTTAGCGTGGCATCCTTGTCATCCAGCGCGACCACCAGAACCCGCGCATTATCCAGACCGGCGGAATGCAACAGGTCGGGACGGGTCGGGTCACCGAAAAAACCCTTGGCGCCAAAGGCCCGCACCAGTTGGATCGCCTCTAGATCGTGGTCAAGTACGGTGGTGGCAATCCCCGTGCTTTGCAGCAACCGGTTAACCACCTGCCCAAAACGCCCGATCCCGGCGATGATGACCGGATGCTGTTCATCAATTTCGTCAGCTTCGGTTTCAGGGCTTGCCGCGTGCATACGTTTACTAAGGACATCAAACAGAATGAAAAACAGCGGCGTCAGCAGCATCGACAGGGCGATGACCAGCAACAGCGTTTCGGACAAGTCAGCCGGGATAACGTTTTGCTGAACCGAAAATGAGACCAGCACAAAACCAAATTCGCCGGCTTGTGCCAATCCCAATGCCATCAGCCATTGATTGCGCCCTTTAAGGCCAAACGCCCGGCCCAGCACGAATAAAACAAGGCCTTTCAATGCCATCAGCCCCAGCGTCAGTCCGACGATCACCAGCGGGTCACCAAACAACACCGCAAAATTAATGCCTGCGCCGACCGTGATAAAGAACAGGCCCAGCAACAGCCCCTTGAACGGCTCTATGTCGCTTTCCAATTCGTGGCGAAACTCGCTATTGGCCAGAACCACACCGGCCATAAATGTGCCAAGGGCAGGGGACAGGCCGACCAGCGACATCATGAAAGCAATGCCGATCACAATCAGCAGCGCAAGGGCGGTATACATTTCGCGTAAATGGGCACCATGGATAAACCGAAAGACCGGGCGGATCAGGAAGGTGCCGACGCCAACAACAGCCCCAACGGCTGCCAATGTCACCAGTGTCACGCCCCAGCCCGGCAAGCCCTCGACCAGCGACATGCTTGCTGCGTGGTCCGTGTCAGCCCCGTGGCTCAGCGCTGATATCGCCAGCAGCGGCATCAGCGCCAGCATCGGGATCACCGCGATATCCTGAGTTAGCAGCACCGAAAAGGTCGAGCGCCCACCCGGGGTTTGCATCAGGCCTTTTTCGTTAAGGGTTTGCAGAACAATTGCCGTTGAAGACAGCGAAAATATCATCCCGACAGCCAAGGCAACTTGCCAAGTTTGCCCCAGCGCAATCGCCGCGGCCCCCACCAGTGTTATGGTCACCACAATCTGTAATCCGCCCAGCCCTAACAGGCGGTGACGCATGTCCCAAAGCGCGCGGGGTTCCAGTTCAAGCCCGATTAGGAACAGCATCATCACGACGCCAAACTCGGCGAAATGTTGCAGGCTTTCGGTATTCCCGCCAACCAGCCCGATCAATGGGCCAACGGCAATACCTGCCAGCAAATACCCAAGCACAGATCCCAGCCCCAACCGGCTGGCAATTGGAACAGCGATCACTGCGGCGGCAAGGTAAATCGTCGCCTGAACCAGAAAATTTTCCATAGGTCTTTCTTAAATTGCACAGCCTAGGTTGTGGCCGGTTTTTGGAATTACCCAGTCGGTAATTTCAGTTTCAGGTTTCGATTACCCTTGGTGTAAAGCAATTCTGTCGCGCTGATTGCGCCCACGCGTCCGCCGTCAAGGCGGTCACCTACCTGCACTTTTACGTAGCGCCCGCTTTTCAGCCGAACCAATGCGCGCCGTTCGCTGGACGAGCCATAGACCCCGATCAGATTGACCGCCGACAGGTTGATCGCGTTTTTCTGCGTCGCCTCGGTGGCAACCGATGCCTTGGTCGGGATCGAGGGGGCAACGCGGGTGACAGTTGCTGCCGAAGTTACAACTACATCCGGGTTCGCGGATGCCTCGGCCAATGCTTTTAGAATGGCAGGCTGGAAATTCCCCGGTCGGGCTATTGGCACGCGCGATTGGGACATAACCACAGTTGCGACCGATGGCGTCGTGACCAGCCCGCGTTCTTGTGCCGAAGCCGGGCGCAGCTTGGGGCGCACTTTGCCAACTTGGGCCAGCGAACGGCCACCAAAGCGTTCTTTTTCGTATTGTTCGATCAGGTTTGCCGGGCGTAAAATCGGACGTTTTTTCGCCAATGCGGCCAATTCAGCAGACCGGGCAGGAGCCTCAGTAATCTGGGGGGGCGTTCCGGGGCGCAGAAACGGGGTTTTTGCAGGTTTGCCTGCAAACACACGAATGCCGTCCGGCGTCAGTGCGCCATCGCGCGTTGCGCGCACAAACCCACGTTCATCCAGATCAAATGTCATCCCGGGTGGTGGTGGTGGCAGGGCCGCTGAAATCGGTGCATCGGGGTTTACCGCGCCATAAGGTGGCAATGCGACGGCGTCATTGCTGACCACGGCCCGGTCAATAGAAGCAACATAGACCCGGTCGATCCGGTCGGTGCTTAGGTCTGCCGGTGGCCGCGGTGCCATTTGCCAAATGCCGGATATATCAAAGGCTTCTTGTGCCTGAAGCGGTGTCAGCGGTGCGGCAGTTTCTGCTTCGATCGCTTCCTCGTGTGTCGGCGCGAGCAGTGCATCTGTGCTGATATTTGGTGCATCTAGGGACGCAATTTCGATCGTAGCGGGGGCTTTGTCGGGGTGCGGCGCTGCTGTTTGGGCGCTTTCATCAATGAACGCTGAAGAGGCCACGACCGCCTGCGCTGTCAGGCCGGGCCCGGTTGCGGTGTCATTGCGCCAGAACTTTGCAGATGTACCCGGTACACCCATAAAAATGGCTGTGCCGACCGCAATAACGGCGAGTGCTGCTGCCAGACCAACCACAATGGGTGCCCCGGGACGCCAAGTGCGCCCGCCGGCTTCACTGCGGTTTCTAGCACCAAAAATAGTAAGCGCGCGGGCTTCTTTTTTGCGTTGGCCAGCTGTTTGGGCGTCGGTCGGTTGGCGGGGCGCAGAATCGGGTGCCAGCGGGATCGTCGGTGCGCGTTTGCCCGAAACCCGATGATCCGAAACCCGATCGTCCGGCTCGGCCAGAAATGCCTTTGGATTTTCGCCCGCTTGCAGGTTCGGCGCAGTCACTGGAACCGCTTCGATATTATCGTGCGCACTGTCATCCACGATGTCAGCGGGCGCAATTTCAGCGGGGGCTGTCATCGCGATGCGCGGCGCAACCCATTTCAGGCGCAGCGGCTCTTGGTCAGACTGCATGTCGCCCGACTGACGGCGGGTGGTGAATGTGGGTTCACTGGCAACATCACGGGCGCTATCGTCGGCAGGATCGGTATCGGGTGTTGATTGCTCGGAGCTGTCGTTTAGCTCTGGTTGATCGGTTTCATCTGCGTTCGGCGCAGGCGCCTGTGGCGGCACAATTTCAGTTGCGTCGGTGTCTTTGACAACTGGGGTGTCGGAACTTTCCGATTGGCTGATTTCCGAGATTATCTGCTGATCCGGCTCGACCAGTTCCCCGTCTGAAAGCAGGGTGTGGGAATACAGGGTCGCGGCGAAAAATGCCTCTTTCCCGAAATCACTGGTGTCGGGGGTGGCCACAAGGGACACCGGGTTCATCCGGTGCTTAAGTGCGAAATCTTCGGCTTCTTGCAGGGTTTCGCGCGCAACGACGGCGACCTGAACATAGCCATCACCCGAATCGCACCAATCAAAATACAGGTCATCCACCTGATACGGTGTCAGCCCTTCTAGCCCGTTGCGAATTTCCTGTTCACGGTGCTTGTCTGTTGGGCCAGATGCTTCGATCCGCGTGTATAATATCTGCGAATTAGGCAGGACCAGTTTGGTCGAAAAATTACCGCCAGACAGGTCAGTGGCCGTTTGGCGTAGATATTTCAGCTGTTTTGTCAGGTCCGGGGCTTCTGGCGAAACCTCGCCCACAGACCGCCAACCACTTGAGGCCCGCCGCAGCAGCCGAATGCCTTCATGGCTGAGAATTAGCGCGAAACTTGGCTTCATCCTAACAGTCTACCACACGTTAATTACCGGGTAGCAGCCCACCCGTTTACATGACCAGTCTACAGCAGGAATTCGCCGAGCGAAAGTCTGTCAAAGCCCCATAAACTTGCAAATGTCGACTGAAAAGGTGACCAATGCCTAAACATAAATTCGGAGGATAAAATGCGCCTGATAATTGTCTCACTTGTGGCGGTGATCCTGGGCTTTCCGGCGCAAGCAGCCGACCCATTGGGGCGCATCAGTGTGGCCGGACAGGGCAGCGTTGATATGATCCCGGATATGGCGACGATCTCGCTTGGGGTTGCATCGCAGGCCCGCACGGCTGGCGAAGCACTGCGTGTTAATTCAAAAGCAACCGCGGCCGTCTTGGATCAGGTCAGCGAGGCCGGCATCGCGGCGCGCGATGTGCAGACAAGTGGCCTGTCACTGTCGCCGGTCTGGTCTAACCGTTCAAATTCCAACACCCGCCCAAGCGTTGTTGGCTTTGCCGCCCGCAATCAGGTCACGGTGCGGGTGCGCGAAATAGCCAAACTGGGCACAATTTTAGATTTGGTGGTGAAAAGCGGTGCCAATGAATTCAACGGCCTTCGGTTTGGCTTGCAGGATTCGCAGGCCGCGCGCGAGGCTGCACTAAAGAACGCGGTTGCTGACGGGATGCGCAAGGCAAGTTTGTTGGCCGATGCGGCGGGGGTTACATTGGGGCCGCTGATTGATCTGAACGCACATTCGGGCGGGGCGCCGCAACCGCAGATGGCGCGCGAAATGGCGTCAATGCAAGCGGTGCCGATTGCTCAGGGCGAAGTGTCAATTCGCGCCTCGGTTTCAATGATATTTGGGATCGCCGATTAAGCGCCGAAAAGGCGGGGGCAGGCGCAAACCCGCCCCCGGCCAAATGTCAGGACGTGGCTTTGGTCAGCGCCTGATCCAGATCGGCGATCAGATCGTCCGCATCCTCAATTCCGATCGACAAGCGCACAGAATCCGCTGCCGCCCCGGCGGCTTCCTGCTGTGCTTCATCCAACTGACGGTGCGTGGTTGAGGCCGAGTGGATGATCAGCGAACGCGCGTCGCCAAGGTTGGCCACATGGCTGAAAATCTCGACACTATCGACCAGTTTCACGCACGCCTCATAACCGCCCTTGATCGAGAAAGTGAACAAAGCGCCAGCACCACGCGGGCAGATTTTTTCGACCCGGTCATAATATGGCGACGAGGGCAGGCCTGCATAGGTCACCTTGGTGACGCGCGGATCATCTTCCAGCCATTTCGCGATTTTTCGCGCGTTGGTTACATGGCGTTGCATGCGAAGCGACAGGGTTTCGATGCCCATCAGCGTGTAATGCGCCGCTTGTGGGTTCATCGTCATGCCCAGATCGCGCAGGCCTATTGCGATACCGTGGAAGGTGAACGCAAGCGGGCCGAATGTCTCGTGGAACTTCAAGCCATGGTAGGCTGGTTCGGGCTGTGACAGGGACGGGAACTTGTCTGACGCGGACCAGTCAAACTGGCCGCTATCAACCACGCAACCGCCGGTCACGGTGCCGTTGCCGGTCAGGTATTTCGTGGTTGAATGCACGATTAGCGATGCGCCATGTTCAAACGGGCGACACAGATACGGGGTGGCCGTTGTGTTATCGACGATCAGCGGCACGCCAGCGGCGTTTGAAATCGCTGATATGGCGTCCAGATCGGTGATGTAGCCGCCCGGATTGGCGATGGATTCGCAGAAAACCGCGCGGGTGTCGTCATCAATTGCTGCCTTAACCGCATCCAGATCGTCAAAATCAACGAATGTCGCGTTCCAGCCGAAACGTTTGATGGTCTGGCTGAACTGGGTGATCGTGCCGCCATAAAGCCGCGTGGACACAACGACGTTCAGCCCCGGTGCCATAAGCGGGAACAGCGCCATGATCTGGGCTGCATGGCCGGATGAACAGCAAACTGCGCCAACGCCACCCTCAAGCGTTGCAATGCGTTCCTGCAGCACCGCCACGGTGGGGTTGGTCAGGCGGGAATAGATGAACCCAACTTCCTGAAGATTGAACAATGCGGCGGCGTGGTCGGCGTCGCGAAACACATAGGCCGTGGTCTGATAAATCGGCGTCTGGCGCGCCCCGGTTGCGGGATCAGGCTTGGCGCCTGCATGGATTTGCAGCGTGTCAAAGCCGTATGTTGGGCCATCTTCGGACATTGGTATTCCTCCAGGTTAACTTTGGGTAAGGTTTAAGGACCGTGCGGCGTGTGCGCAACCGTTCCGACAATCTGGGCGTCTTGTGAAGATCAGGGTGATCTGGTTTATGCTTGGCCCAAATATTGCAGGAGGCCGCGATGCCAACACCGTTTCATTTTGCTTTTAACGTCACTGAACTGGATGCCGCACGGGCGTTTTATGGCGAGGTTCTTGGCTGTGTTGAGGGGCGCTCGACGACAAGCTGGATAGATTTCAATTTCTTCGGCCATCAGATTTCACTGCATTTGGGCACGCCGTTTGCCACTGCTTCTACCGGAAAAGTTGGGGCGCATATGGTGTCGATGCCGCATTTTGGCGTGGTGTTGGCACTGGCAGATTGGCGTGTGTTGGCCGATCGTTTGACGGGCCTTGGCGTGGACTGGGTCATTGAACCCACGATCCGTTTTAAGGGCGAGCCGGGCGAGCAATGGACGATGTTCTTTCGCGACCCGTCGGGTAATCCGATTGAGATTAAGGGGTTTGATGATATGGGAAAAATCTTTCCTGAATAAGGGCTTGTTGGATGGTCTTCATTTTGCGCCTAGCGCATCCAGAACCCGGCTTTCTTAATTTGGTGACGGATCATTTGTTCGCGCCTTGGCAGGTTGTCGCGATCAAATAGCGCGCGCACTTTCTGGCCGCGGTTTTGATAGACCGTGCGTTTGATCGGCTCGTATTCTTTTAGCACTTTCTTAAGCTTATTGGGCGCGGCCACTTCTTCCAGTTTTGTTATCGCCGCGTCGCTTTCGCGGGCATAAAACAGCGGGAAGGTGCGGTAGTGAACTGTTGTTTCCCCGTCCAGCGTATCGGCTGGCAGCATGTCGCGCCCACCACCAAAGGACTGGATTACTAGCGGCAAAGCCACCTGATCGAGCCACGGGTCGAGCGTTTGCGCTGCAAGAGCTTCACCCGGTGAGCCTTTGATTTTCAACGCATAATCCAGAAACCGCTGTCCAAATTCACGCGGGCATCGGTAATAGAACCAGCCCGCATTGAAATACATGTAGCGGCGCCAGTATTCGTCTGGCTGCGAGCGGTCCAGCGTGCTTTCAAAATCCAGATCAAAGCGGTCGTAAAGCGATTTCCAAATATCGGCGTAACCGGGGCCATAAAGCTCTGGCTTGGGCCAAGTTCCTTCCACCCGCTGCGAGGCCGAGGGGCGTTCAAAATCAAACGGCACGGCTGAAAGCGGGCCGGTCACCAGCGTATCAGTGTCAAAGAAAACGAAAGGTTCGCCTTCGGGCAGGGCCAGCAATGCCTCGATCTTATTGCCAGGTGGATAGCTGCGGCCAAAATGCTGCGCCGTGAAGGGCACGAATTCGGCGTCGTAAGTTTCGGTTAATAAATCGCGCACCGCGTGGTTTCGGATCACCGGATTGTTGGGCCATTTATCTTCGTGACGCGGCTCTGCGATCAGTAGCCGTCCGGTGAAATCCGGATCAAAATGGCGCAATGAGGCCGCGAACAGCAACGCCTCATACATCAGCCGCCCATGCTGGGCGACAATCACCACGTTGAAGTCTTTGGGTTTGCCGTTTTTTGCCGTCATGTTGACGCTGCTCACTTTTTTGCCAGTATAGCGTGGATTGCGCCGGGCCAAAAGCGGGATCGCTGAACGTAAACTTTGGAGTGTATCAAATTGGATTTGCTTATTTTTCTACTGATGGCGGGCATTGGTGCCGGGATGATGCTTAATCCTACCAGCCATGGCAGCGCGCAAGTTCCGCAGGTTTTGAGCCAGCCAGAGGCCAGTTTCGAGGCCGAGGATCAGACCCCGACGGGTAAATTCATGACGGCAGGCGAGGTGAAACCAATCGTTGAGGCGATCAAGCCACAATGGATCGCGGTTCGCCTTTGGGACGGGCAGGATTTGCTTTATTTCACCAACCTTCTGTCATGGCGTTGTGGCACCCATCAGATCAGCTATGCGGTGAATGGCGGTGATTTTAAGGTCTATCAGGCCGAGCCGTGTTACAGTGATGACGCGGCCCCGAACGCGCTGAAAACGCCGGATGGGTTTTTGCCTTATGTGACGTTTGCCGCCAATTCGATCCAGACGGTCGAGGTGCAGGTGCTTTATGATGATCTGAGTGAAACCGGCGAAAGCTATGCCCGTGCGCAGGTGCAGATTGACTGAAAATCGTTGAAACTGTGTTGGGCCTAAACAGCCAACCCTTCCGCGTCAAAGAAATGCGTCTGCCCGGCGTCAAAATCCAATCCGACGGGCGCGCCCGGCTTAAGGTCAGCATCCCCGCTTAGGCGCACGGTGATCTGGCCCAAGGCACCGCCATCGACGATCACAAATGTATCCGCGCCAAGATATTCCAGCACGTCCACCTTGCCGTCGCATTGGCCCTTGCCCGGTTTAACAAGCTGAATATGTTCCGGGCGAATGCCGACAGAAACCGCCGCATGATCGCCGCCAAATTTCCCACCACGCCCGCCGTCCAGAACGTAAGCGCCGTCCGACGTATTGCAGGGCATCACATTCATTTTCGGGCTGCCGATGAACTGAGCCACGAACAAGTTTGCCGGGCTTTTATACAGCTCGCGCGGGCTGCCGACCTGCGCGATTTTACCGCCGTCCAGCACCACAATCCGGTCTGCCAGCGTCATCGCCTCGACCTGATCGTGGGTCACATAGATCATCGTTGATTTTAATGTCTGGTGCAGCTTGGCGATCTCATAACGCATTTCAACGCGCAAGGACGCATCAAGATTGGACAGTGGTTCGTCAAACAGAAACGCCGTCGGGTCGCGCACGATTGAGCGGCCAATGGCCACCCGTTGGCGCTGCCCGCCAGACAGGTCCTTGGGGCGGCGATCAAGGAAGGGTTCCAGCTTCAAAACGCGGGCAGCCTCGCCAACCTTTTCTTCGATTGCGGCTTTGCTGGCACCGGCGGCTTTCAGCGAAAAGCCCAT
>JAHRVC010000099.1 GCA_019090885.1 Marinosulfonomonas sp. | reverse complement strand
TCAAGCAGTGCGCACTGGCGCTTTCATTAGCACAATCTCTTCGGACATTGTGGGGTGAACTGCAACTGTTTGATCGAAATCTTCCTTGGTTACGCCCATTTTCACGGCAATTCCGATCATTTGGATCATCTCACCGGCCCCCGGCGCGATTATATGCGCCCCAATAATTTTTCGCGTTTCTGTGCAAACGATCAGTTTGAACAAGACCCGTTCGTCCTTACCGATGAAGGAATTTTGCATTGGCCGGAACGCAGCACTGTAAACTTCGATCGGGCGCTCATCACGGGCGGCTTCCTCGGTCATGCCGACGCTGCCGTATTCAGGCTGGGTGAAAACGGCCGAAGCGACCAATTCATGATCTGGTTTTGTCGGATTGCCGTTGAACACGGTCTCGACAAACGCCGCCCCTTCGCGGATCGCAACTGGGGTCAGGTTCACCCGATCCGTCACGTCCCCCACTGCAAAGATAGATGGGACCGAGGTTTGCGAATAGTCATCAACCTCGACCTGCCCAAAGCGCCCCAGCTTCACGCCCGCCTCTTCCAGCCCCAAACCGGCCGAGTTTGGCTTGCGCCCGGTCGCATAGATCACCGCATCAAATTCCGCTTCGCGCCCGTCCGTGGCTTTAACCCAGATGCCCGCGCCACGTTTTTCCATTCGCTCAACATCGGTGCCCACATGCAGGTTTACCCCCTGCTGCCCCATCATCTCGGCGATATGACCGCGCGCCTCATCGTCAAAACCACGCAAAACCTGCGCACCACGATAATACTGCGTCACGCCAACACCCAACCCATTCAGGATGCAGGCAAATTCGCACGCAATATAACCGCCGCCCACGATCAGCACATTTTTGGGCAGTTTTTCCATCAGGAAAACGTCGTTGGAGGTCCATGCAAGCTCGTGGCCCGGAACCGTATCGGGCACGAACGGATAGCCCCCCGTGGCGACCAGAATATGCTTGGCGGTAAATGTTTGCCCATCAGCCAGACGGATCGTATGGGCATCTTGCAGAACCGCACGCTGGTCGTAAATATCAACGCCGGGGCGCGCCAGATTGGTGCGATAGATGTTTTCCAACCGATCCAGTTCGCCGTGAAGCCGGGTGCGAAACTTGCCCCAGTCAAAATCGCCCGCCTTAACCGACCAGCCATAGTCCTGCGCGTCTTTCATCGCTCCGGAAAACCCCGACGCAAACACCATCAGCTTTTTGGGCACACAGCCGCGAATTACGCAGGTGCCGCCCATCCGGTATTCCTCCGCCAGCGCCACTTTGGCCCCGGTTTCAGCAGCCACCCGGCCCGCGCGCACGCCACCAGAACCACCGCCGATAACAAACAGATCATAATCGAAGGCCATACGCCCTCCTTCATTCATCAAAGGTTATTCTGCCAAGTCGACGAAAATATTGTCGCTTGCCGCAAATTCAACGCGGTCTTCTTCCCGCATGCCGGTATTTATGTCTTCGACCTGAACCCTGCCATCCCCATGGCCGGTCACAACAACGTCACAAATGTCGATGAACAGGCCGTTTTCGACGACACCGGGGACCTGGTTAAGCACCAATGAAAGCTGCCGGGCGTTCCCGATACTTTTAACGTGCAGATCAAGAATATAGTTTCCCTCATCCGTCACATAGGGCGCGTCCCGGTTCAATCGGAGCAGGGATTTTTGGCCTAACACGTCCATCGAGAACAACAATTCCTCGATCAGCGCCTTTGAAGTTTGCCAACCAAACGGGATCACTTCGACCGGCAAGGGAAACGCGCCCAGTTTTTCGACCCGTTTAGAGGCATCCGCGATCACGATCATCTGATCGCTTGCGGTGGCCACGATCTTTTCCTGCAACAATGCCCCGCCGCCGCCTTTTATCAGGTTCAGCTCGCTGTCAAATTCATCCGTTCCATCAATCGTCAGGTCAAGCCAGCGGGCCTCATCCAGCGACACGACCTTGATGCCAACGCGCTGCGCGATTTCCGCTGTGCGGGTCGAGGTCGGAACACCGACAATCCGCAGCCCTTCGCTTTGCACCCTTTCACCAAGGCATTTAACCAGCCATGCGGCGGTCGAGCCGGTACCCAGCCCCACCTTCATGCCGTCCTCGACAAAGGCACTGGCGCGTTTGGCGGCGACAAATTTTGCGGTATCAATTGGTGACAGGTTTTCGGACATGTGCAGGGACTCCGTGGCAGCGACTCCGTGATTGCCTTGTTATAGGTAACTTGACACCCCGGCGCGAGAGAAATTCGCGCCAATCCAAGCCTGCGTCAGCCATGCGCGTGTTTCGCCGCCCAAGCGTCGTTTTTAACTTTGACGCGCCAGCCAACTTGCCGCAAAACTTAGCGGAATTTGGCAGAACGGATAACGCGATGTTTCTATCAGTTTTTGAAATGTTTAAATGCGGCCTTGGCCCGTCCTCATCCCACACAATGGGGCCAATGGTGGCAGCAGCGCGGTTTCTGGATCAACTGCGCGCATCGCCGTTTGCGGCCCATGGGCTGCGTGCTTCGCTACACGGCTCATTGGCCTTCACCGGTGTTGGCCATGCAACCGACCGCGCGGTAATCCTTGGGCTGGCAGGTTTTCAGCCGGAAACCTATGACCGCGCCCGCGCCGATGCGACACTGGAACAGGTCAAATCAACGCGGCGCGTCAGCCCGGACGGGCTGGCCCCACTGGCATTTGATCCCAAGATTGATCTGGTTTTTGACTATGAACACGCCCTGCCCGGGCACGCCAACGGAATGATCCTGAAAGCAGTCGACGCGCAGGGCGATGTGATTGCGCAAGAGATTTATTATTCCGTCGGTGGGGGCTTTGTTCTGACAGCGGCTGAATTGGCCGCAGGCAAGGACACCGATGACGGCCCACCTGTGCCCCATGCGTTCAAATCCGCGGCCCAAATGTTGCAGATGTGCGCCGACAGCGGCAAATCCATCGCCGCCCTGAAACGCGAGAATGAACTGTCGCGGATGCCGGCGGATCAATTGGACAAGGGCCTGAACGAACTTTGGACGGTGATGAATGCCTGTATCGAGCGCGGGCTGGAAACCGGCGGCGTGCTGCCGGGCGGGCTGAATGTGCGCCGTCGCGCACCGGGCATCCATGCCTCATTGCTGGCGGAACGCGGCAACAACCTGTCCGCCCCCCATACGATCAACGACTGGATCAGCGTCTATGCGATGGCCGTGAACGAGGAAAACGCAGGCGGCGGGCAGGTTGTCACCGCTCCGACCAATGGTGCGGCTGGCGTTATCCCGGCAACGATCCGCTATTGGCTGGACCATGTGCCAGGCGCTGCCCCCTCGCAGGTCGGCGAATTTTTACTAACAGCCGCAGCGATTGGCGGGCTGATAAAGCATAACGCCTCGATCTCGGGTGCGGAATGCGGCTGTCAGGCCGAGGTTGGCTCTGCCGCCGCGATGGCCGCCGCCGGTTTCGCAGCCGTCTTGGGTGGCACCCCCGAGCAAGTCGAAAACGCCGCCGAGATTGCGCTGGAACATCATCTGGGAATGACCTGCGATCCGGTGCGCGGGTTGGTGCAGGTGCCTTGTATCGAGCGCAACGGGCTGGGCGCGATCAAGGCCGTCTCCTCGGCCTCGCTGGCCGTTCGCGGTGACGGCCAGCATTTCGTGCCATTGGATGCAGCGATTGAAACGATGCGTCAGACCGGTGTCGAGATGAGCGAGAAATACAAGGAAACCTCGCTTGGCGGCTTGGCGGTGAATGTACCCAATTGTTGAAGCGAAGCCGCTGCTCTCTAGCTTTCCTCGACGCTCACCAAACGCGCGGAACTGCACGCATCCCTGATTTGCTTAAGCGATTGATAAGTATCACCGTAATAAAATTCTTCCCACGCAGCGATTGACGGAAACTCCAGCAACACAATCCGGCGCGGCTCCCAGTCGCCTTCATAAACTTTAACCGCACCGCCACGTGACAGGTATTTCGCGCCAGCAGTTTCCAGCGCCGGCTTCACCCCGGACATGAATTCCTGATATTCCTCCGCATCAAAAACCTCGACGTCAAAAATTACGTAGGCTGCCATTGGCATTCTCCTCTCACATATAAGCAGGGGCTCTTGGAGTTAGGGAAACTTAAGCGTTGTTTTACCAGAAACGAGCTTGCCTACGAAATCACAACCATTCTGAGGTGCCGAAAAGTGAATCCAGGACCAAGCGGCAAATTTCGAGGGCGCGGCGATGGCAATAAAGGCATTCAATCTTTCGCGAGTGACTTCGATTCCCCCCCCGGCGGCATCAATAAGAATTTTCCGCGAAGCTGGCGACATTGCCTCCAATTGCATAGCGTATGCCATATACTCCTGATTTTCGAGGCATTGTTTCCCTTTGTAGGGCTGCTGATCAACCAGCGCATGCGTTAACTCATGAACAATCAGGCTATCGAACAGCTCGAGCGTTGGGATTTGCGAAAAAATATTGTCCGGGTCAATCACCGCCGAAAATTGATTTGGGGAAGTGATTTTTAAAACTTTCTCTCCGGGCATATAGGAGCCCAGACATATTTCCTCTGCATGCGCTATTCGATCGACGACCTGCAGATTAATCGCAAATCGTTGCGGAATATTGCAAGCCGCCAGACGCTCTGCCGCTGCCACAGCCTCGGCGCAGACTCGTTCGGCCAGATTTGGGTCTGACG
>JAHRVC010000098.1 GCA_019090885.1 Marinosulfonomonas sp. | reverse complement strand
GATCACCCCTGGGCTCAGGCCTTTGTGTTGATCGAAGCATTGCCAAGCGCTTGACTCCGCCCGCCGGGCTGACCATTTAGCCGGGACGCAACCCAAAGACAGGAATACACATGGCCGCCACGGCGAAGAAAGAAGACGGAATTGTCGAGACGATTAAGACCGTGGTTTATGCTCTGCTAATTGCCGGTGTGTTCCGGACGTTGTTTTTTCAGCCGTTCTGGATCCCGTCCAGCTCGATGAAAGACACATTGCTGATCGGCGATTTTCTGTTCGTCAACAAAATGGCATATGGCTATGCTGCTGTGTCCTGCCCGTTTGCTGTATGCCCTATTTCCGAGCGGATTTTTGGCAGCGAACCAGATCTGGGCGATGTCGTCGTATTTCGCCATCCGGTAAACGGTGAAGATTTTATCAAACGGCTAATGGGGCTGCCTGGTGATCGCGTTCAAGTCAAAGAGGGTTTGGTTTACATCAACGGCACCGTCGCCCCGCAGGTTGCTGCCGGAACTTTCACCGAAGTTTTTGAAAAGCAGGGGCCGCTTGGCGGTCTGCCACAGTGTTCGCAGGGCGGTGTTGGCTTGGGCGGGGATTGCAACAAAGAGCGGTTTATCGAAACGCTGCCAAACGGCGTGAGCCATAGCATGCTGAACATACGGACAACCGGGCTGGACAATACACCGATTTATACCGTGCCTGAGGGCCACTATTTTTTCATGGGTGATAACCGCGATAATTCGACTGACAGCCGCGTCGCACAGTCGGCTTTTGGTGTTGGATTTGTTCCGTATAAAAACCTGATCGGCCGTGCGGATCGGATCATGTTCTCGTCGGCTGGTCGCTCGATGTTGTATTTCTGGACATGGCGCGCGAACCGCTTTTTCAAGGCGGTCAATTGAAAATAAGCGCCGAGGTTCAGGCCTTTCAGGGCCGGTTGGGCCACCAGTTTGCGCAGCCTGAACTGCTGATCCGCGCCTTAACGCACTCCTCCATTTCTTCGCAGACAAGACCCGATAACCAACGGCTGGAATTCCTTGGCGACAGGGTGCTTGGCTTGGCCGTGTCCGAAGCGCTGTTTCGGGCCGATGTTGATGCAAGCGAGGGTAAAATGGCACCCCGTTTCAACGCACTTGTTCGCAAGGAAACCTGCGCCGATGTCGCCGCCGAGATTGAACTGGGCGTTGTGCTAAAGTTGGGGCGCTCTGAAATGCTATCAGGCGGGCGGCGCAAACACGCGTTGCTGGCAGATGCGCTAGAAGCGGTGATTGCAGCTGTTTATCTTGATGCGGGGTTTGAAACGGCGCGTAAAGTTGTGCTTAATCTGTGGGACGCCCGGATAAATTCGGTGGCGGAAGACGCGCGGGACGCTAAGACTGCATTGCAGGAATGGGCGCAGGCCCGCGGGCAAACGCCGCCGGCTTATGTCGAAACGTCGCGTAGCGGCCCGGACCATGCGCCAATATTTGCCATCGAGGTCAGGTTGGCGTCGGGCGAAAGCGCCCAAGGTAAAGCCGCAACCAAGCGCCGGGCGGAACAAATTGCCGCCGGTGAAATGCTCGCACAGATGGAGGGCGATTAATGTCAGCTAGAAAAGCAGGTTTTGTCGCTTTGATTGGTGAACCGAATGCCGGTAAGTCAACATTGCTGAACCGTATGGTTGGGGCCAAGGTTTCCATTGTCACCCACAAAGTTCAGACAACCCGCGCCCGCATTCGTGGCGTAACGGTGCAGGGTGATGCACAGATCGTATTCGTTGATACACCCGGCCTGTTTCGCCCGCGCCGCAGGTTGGATCGCGCGATGGTCGCCGCCGCATGGAGTGGTGCGGCGGATGCCGATGCAGTCGTATTGCTGGTCGAGGCGCATCGTGGCGTGACCGAAGGTACAGAGGCGATAATTGAGGGTCTGGCCGAACGCACCAAGGGCCGAAAGGTCGTGCTGGCGATTAACAAGATCGATAAAGTCGAAGCCCCGGCGCTGCTGGCGCTGACCAAGGATCTGAACGACCGGTTCGATTTCGCCGAGACATTTATGATCTCAGCTGAAAAGGGCCACGGTGTTGATGATCTTCGTCAGTGGCTTGCGGGTGAGATGCCAGAAGGCGAATGGCTTTACCCGGAAGATCAGATTTCTGACTGGCCGATGCGGATGATCGCCGCCGAAATGACGCGCGAAAAGCTGACACTGCGATTGCATCAGGAATTGCCCTATCAATTGACTGTCGAAACTGAAAGCTGGGTCGAAGGCAAGGATGGATCGGTTCGCATAGACCAGATGATCTATGTGATCCGCGATGGCCACAAAGGTATCGTGCTGGGCCACAAGGGCGAAACGATCAAGGCGGTTGGCACTGCGGCGCGGCGCGAGCTGGAAGAGTTTCTTGACTGTAAAGTGAACCTGTTTCTAAAGGTTAAAACGCGGCCCAACTGGCTGAACGAAAAAGAACGCTACTCTGAAATGGGGCTTAATTTTTCTGACGGGAATACATGAGCCGTCTGACCGCTGACCTTTGGGTTTCGGCCTATTTGACGCGATTGCGGTTGGTTAACATTCCGGCATTTGTGACGTCCAAGGGCGATGCGACGGCGGGCGCGGTTTTTGTTAAGCTCAACACATTGGACGGCAATGCCGTGGCCTATCAACGCTCGTTTGATCTGATGACGGGGGATCGGCGTTGGATCGTTCTGTGCGAAGGTGTCGAGCGCGAGGTTGATGCAGCTTTGGTCCGTCAGGGTGAATTTGATCCTGATCTGTGGGTGTTGGAGGTTGAAGACCGGCAAGGGCGACATCTGCTCGACGAACCGGGATTGTCAGAGTAGCGTTTGCGCCATGGAATGGCGGGATCAGGGTGCATTGCTTAGCGTGCGGCGGCACGGGGAAACCTCGGCCATCATCGAGGTTTTTACCGCTGAACACGGTCGCCACGCAGGTGTGGTGCGCGGGGGCGCCAGCCGCAAGGTTGCACCGATCCTGCAACCCGGTGCGCAATTGGATGTAACTTGGCGGGCCCGGTTGGACGAACATTTGGGTGCATTCAAAGTGGAGCCAGTGAAAAGCCGGGCTGCGGCCGTAATGGGTGATCGAATGGCGATGGCGGGCCTGAATGCGATTACCGGTTTGCTTGGTTTCAGCCTGCCAGAGCGCGAAAACCACCCGCTACTATATCAGCGAACGATGACGTTATTGGATTTACTGGGAAATTCCGAGGCATGGCCGTTGGCCTATCTCAGGTGGGAACTGGCCCTGCTTGATGAACTGGGCTTTGGTCTGGATCTGACCAAATGTGCAGTAACCGGGGCGCTGGACGATTTGGCCTATGTGTCGCCCAGAACCGGGCGGGCGGTTAGTGCCGAGGCGGCGGGTGAATGGGCCGACCGGATGCTGCCGTTGCCAGAAAGCCTGCTGGGGCATGGGATGGGCGAACTTGGCGATGTTTCGGAAGGGTTGAAAACGACCGGGTATTTTCTGGCGAACCGGTTGGCCGCGCAATTAGGAGGCAATCAGTTGCCGCAGGCCCGTCAGCGGTTGGTTGATCGGATCGCGCGTCACTCGGCGATTGACTGAAACACCAACTCGCCCTCAGTCGTCCCGCGAAGAATAAGGGTATCTCCGGCCACTTCGATCTGTGTCATCTGCGAGAGCTTTTCAAAGAATTCAATTTCCTGCGCCAAGTTCTTGCAAGCCATCCTCGTCGCCAAGACCGGGCTGATTTCGAACCATGGATAAGGCGCATTTTGGCTGGCCGAATAGGTGTTGCAGGGGCCGCGCCCGGAAATTCGTGCCTCTTCGGGGAATGAGATCGTTGCTGTCGATGTGAATGGTGTGCCGTCTATTTCGGCCAACTGAAATATAGCAGAAGGCTCGACCTGCCCCGAGATGGTTTCGTCGGTGGCGCAGTTGGCCAGCAAAAGTGGCAGTGCAAATATCAATCGAAACATGACGCTAGTCTGGCGCGCCGGATCGGTCTGCACAAGGTATACACACCGGGTTTCGACAGGCGCCGTCGAATATCGGGCGAAAATCACATGTTCAATGTCAGCGTTTCTGTTAAAAGCAGCGGGTTTAGAAAGGGAGGCTGAAATGGAAGCGGTGTTTGGGCTGATTGATCCGTATTATTGGGTGCTCGCGTTGTCGATCACCTTGCTTGCAGGTTTTGTGAAGGGCGCTGTGGGCTTTGCGATGCCGATGATAATGATATCCGGCCTTGGATCATTTCTTTCACCAGAACTGGCCCTGGCGGCACTTATCATTCCAACGGTCTTGTCCAACGTGATGCAAACCTTACGCGGTGGCCTAGCCGAAGCATGGGCGTCGATGAAACGGTTTCGCCGTTATTTGGCAATCCTGCTGGTCGTCATAATCCTTAGCGCGCAATTGGTTTCATTTCTGACGCCAGCCAAGATGTTTCTGCTTGTCGGCATTCCAATTACACTGATTTCACTTTCGCAGCTATTGGGCTGGCGGCCACATATTCGCCCGGAAATTCAAAAACGAACCGAGGCTTTCGTGGCGGTATTTGCCGGTATAATCGGGGGTATCGCCGGTGTTTGGGGGCCGCCGACAACGGCCTATCTTACGGCAATCGACACCCCGAAGGCCGAACAGATCCGCGTTCAGGGCGTGATTTTTGGAACTGGCGCGGTGGTGTTGTTCTTTGCCCATCTGCAATCTGGTGTTCTGAATGCCCAGACACTTCAGTTTTCGCTGTGGATGGTGGTGCCCGCAGTGGTCGGAATGCTGATAGGTTTTCAGTTTCAGGATCGGTTGGATCAGAACAAGTTTCGTCGTCTGACGCTGGCTATTCTGGTGCTTGCCGGGCTTAATCTGGTTCGTCGGGGCGTGTTTGGCTGACGCCGGACCGAATTAAATCAACCCGGCGTCGAACCTGATATTGCTATCTAGCCAATTGCCACAGCTTTTACATCGTCGTCGATGTGGTCGGCATATTGAGTGAAATTGTCGGCAAACATTGTCACCAGCTTTTTCGCCTGCCGGTCATATGCTGCGCTGTCATCCCATGTGCGGCGCGGGTCGAGCAGGATGTCGGCAACTCCTGACACGGCTTCTGGTATCTCAAACCCGAAATTTGGATCGTTGCGATACTTTGCATCGGCGAGCGAGCCGTTAAGAGCTGCCGTCAACAAAGCGCGTGTTGCCTTGATCGGCATCCGTGAACCGGTGCCATATGCGCCCCCGGTCCAACCGGTATTGACCAACCAGCAGGTTGCACCGTGCTTGGCAATCTTCTCGCGCAGCAGGTTGCCGTAAACCTCTGGACGGCGTGGCATGAATGGCGCACCGAAACAGGTGGAAAATGTCGGCTCTGGCTCGGTCACACCGGTTTCTGTGCCAGCGACTTTGGATGTGAAACCTGAAAGGAAATGATACATTGCCTGCGCTGGCGTTAGCCGCGCTATGGGTGGAAGGACACCGAAAGCATCACACGTCAGCATGATAATGTTCTTTGGATGGCCGCCAAGTGCGGTTTCGGACGCGTTGGAAATGTAATGCAGCGGGTAGGCGCAGCGCATGTTTGCGGTCAAGCTGTCGTCTTCAAAATCCAGTTCCCGGGTGTCTTCATCATACACCATGTTTTCGATGACAGTCGCGAATTTCGATGTGGTGGCATATATTTCAGGTTCGGCTTCGGCGCTAAGGTTAATCGTCTTTGCATAACAACCACCTTCGAAGTTGAACGTGCCGCGATCAGACCAGCCGTGTTCGTCGTCGCCGATCAGAACGCGCGATGGATCGGCGGACAATGTCGTTTTTCCAGTTCCGGACAGGCCAAAGAAAATTGCCGTGTCTATTGGGTTTCCAACTGCATGGTTGGCCGAGCAGTGCATCGGCATGACGTTTTTTTCGGGCAGCAGATAGTTCAGCAGGGTGAACACAGATTTTTTGTTTTCGCCCGCATAGGCCGTGCCGCCAATCAGAATGATCTTTTTATCAAGGTTGATCGCAATGACCGTTTCAGATCGGCACCCATGACGTTCAGGGTTCGCTTTGAAGCTGGGGCAATTGATGATGGTGAAATCAGGATCAAAGGATTCCAGTTCGACACTGGAAGGACGCCGCAGCAAATGGCGAATGAACAGGCCGTGCCAAGCCAGTTCTGTAATCACCCGCACATCAAGCCTATGTGCTGGATCAGCCCCACCGAACAAATCCTGCACGAAGTAGTCTTTGCCCTTCATGTGTTCCAGCATGTCGGCGCGCAATATATCAAAGGAATTTTCTTCCATCGGCGCGTTGTTTTCCCACCAGATGGTGTCTTCTACCGAAGCAGTCCGGACCACGAATTTGTCTTTTGGCGAACGGCCGGTGTGTTTGCCAGTTGTAACCAGCAAAGCGCCGCCGTTTCCCAGCGTTGCCTCTTTGCGTTGCAAAGCCTGCTCAACCAACATTGGGTCCTGCAGGTTATAAAAAACGTTCCCAACATCCAAAATGCCCTGATCGGCCAATGTTTTTGATGGGTTTACTTTGCCAGTTATCATTTTCCCGCTCTCCTGCGTCGCTGGGTAAATTTTCAGATACGCAGACAGCTTTTGAGATTACAATCACGCGCAGTGCCGGGCCGAGCCTGACCAGACATAAAATTCTATAACATACGGAATTTGCTCACGAACAGGACGCTTAAGCACCGTTAGCGCAATCAAGGCCAATTTAGCGCAACCAGACGTAGATTGGCCAATAGCATTGTCCGTAAGTGAGACAATTTAGTCAAAGATTACGACTTTTGTTCTCTGATATTGCAAAGGCTGCCAGGTGATTCGCACTTAGTTGTTGATTCTAGGGTGCGGAAACGGGACTATACTAAAAAAATAACAAACACAGAGCAGAATAAGGAAACCAAAAATGTCGCGGATTGCGTTGGTTGATGACGACAGGAACATCCTGACGTCGGTCGCTATGACTCTTGAGGCCGAGGGTTTTGAGGTGGAAACCTATAATGATGGGCAGGCTGCCCTTGATGCGTTTAATAAACGCTTGCCTGATATGGCTGTGCTGGACATCAAGATGCCCCGGATGGACGGAATGGACCTGTTGCAAAGGTTGCGGCAGAAATCCGCGATGCCGGTGATTTTCCTGACCTCCAAAGACGATGAAATTGACGAAGTTCTGGGCCTTCGGATGGGCGCTGATGATTATGTGAAAAAGCCATTTTCGCAGCGTCTGCTGGTTGAACGTATTCGGGCGCTTTTGCGCCGTCAGGAAGCTATCGAAACCGGTGAAACCCCGGAAGGGGAAGAAAATAAGGTAATGACGCGCGGCGAGCTGAACATGGATCCGCTGCGCCATGCGGTGACGTGGAAGGGGCGAGATGTGTCGCTGACCGTCACTGAATTCCTGCTGTTGCAAGCGCTTGCTCAACGGCCCGGTTTTGTGAAAAGCCGCGACCAGCTGATGGACGTGGCCTATGACGATCAGGTCTATGTTGATGACCGTACGATCGATAGCCACATCAAAAGACTTCGCAAAAAAATGCGGACTGTCGACGATGAGTTTACGGCGATCGAGACGCTGTACGGTATTGGCTACAGGTATAACGAAGAATAATGACACTCGCGTCGAGGGTAGACGTGCGCCAACCAAAACAGAAAAAAAATGTGGATATTGTGCTTGGGGACGACTGGGTCGCCCCCCAGACCGTGTCGTCGTTGGAAGTGCGGGCAAAGCGTGCTCGGCGTGGCCTGATATCAATAAATCGCTCGCCTTTGGCGCGCAAAATCGTCACGTTCAACCTGCTGGCACTGATTATCCTCGTGTCAGGGGTTCTTTACCTTAATCCGTTCCGTGACAGCTTGGTTGCACAGCGTGAAATTGGTCTGGTCGCCGAATCCGAGTTGATAGCCGATGTGATGGAAGCAGTGCTGCCCGCCACCGGTTCTTTTAGTCTGATCACCAGCGAGGGCGTTGATCCGGGTGCTTTGCTGGCTGGTCTGGATCTACAAGAGGGCGCCATAGTTTACGTTTTTGATCGAAACGAAAACCTTGTAGCAACTGCCGTCGGCAAGGCGCGCGATGAAGCGAGCCAGATTGAAGGTCTGCAGGTGGGCGGACGTAATACGATCATCACGAATTTTCTAAACTCTATTTTTGAAGGGTTGGCGAACCTGTTAGCGCCGTCGATGCCAGTGGTCGAAAATTTCGACCCGGAAGAAAACGTTCGCGGCCTGATTGGTGGAACATTAACAGGCAAAACGCGGGTTCTTACCGCGCTGGACCCGACTGGCAGCACCATATTTTCAGTGGCCACGCCGATTATGCATAATGGTCGTGCGGCCGGTGTTGTCGCAATGTCCAGCGCGGCCGGAGAAATCGATGCCTTGGTGTTAAGCGAGCGCGAGCAGGTCTTACAGATGTTCGTTATCGCTATTTTGGTGTCAATCGGGCTGAGCCTTGTTTTGGCCTCGACCATTGCCAACCCATTGTCCGATCTTGCTGCCGCTGCAGAAGTCGGCCGCGACAGGAACTCGCGCAAGGTAAGCCCGGGGCGCGTTCGCATTCCCGACCTGTCGGCCCGCCCCGATGAAATTGGCCGGCTGTCTGGCGCCTTGCGTGGGATGGTTTCGGCGCTTTACGACAGAATAGACGCAAATGAGCAGTTCGCCGCAGACGTTGCACATGAGATTAAAAACCCACTGGCTTCGTTGCGATCAGCAGTAGGGACTTTGCGGATCGCAAAACGCGACGATCAGCGGAATAAGCTTTTGGACGTAATTGATCATGATGTGCGGCGTTTGGACCGGCTCGTCAGTGATATTTCCAATGCTTCGCGGTTGGACAGTGAATTGGTTAAGGAAGAAGAAGAAGCCTTCGATCTGACCCACATGATGGTCAATATAAATGACTATCTTGGTGCCGAGGCAAAAGGCAAAGGGATTGAGTTTATTTCGGATCTGCCAGGCCAGCCAATTGAAATTCAGGGCCTAGAAGCCCGGCTGGCGCAGGTTTTTGTAAATCTGATATCCAACGCGATTTCATTTTGCGATGAAGGCGATGCAATTCGGGTATGGGCGCGCAAGCGAGAAAACCGGATTTTGGTTGTGGTCGAAGACACTGGTCCCGGCATCCCAGAGCAAGCCTTGACCAAGATTTTTAACCGGTTCTATACGTCGCGTCCGGTCGGTCAATTTGGGAATAATTCCGGTCTTGGTCTGGCGATATCCAAGCAGATCGTCGAAGCGCATGGCGGTGTTATCTGGGCCGAAAACATTCGTCCAACTGAAGCGGACATAATGTCAGAGCCGCTTGGCGCACGATTTGTTGTCGGTATTCCAGTCTAGCAGTCAGGCCTGCCACTGGAAACGAGGCGCGAGATCAGGCAGTAATAGGCGGGCACCGCGCAAGGCGGTGTTCGCAAATTCATCAGGACCGCCATGTCTGACCCGCTGAGAGAAACCATCACTATACACGCCAGTTGCGTTGGCTACGGTCCGGCGGCGGCCATGTTTATAGGGCCGTCAGGTTCCGGAAAATCTGGGCTTGCGCTGGAAATGATGGCGCTGGGTGCGTTACTGATCGCTGATGATCAAACGAATATTACGCGAACTGACATTGGGTTGCAGGTTAGTTGCCCCGATGCGATTCGGGGGCGGATCGAGGCATGGGGTGTGGGAATTCTGGCCGCGGAAACGCAGGCGATGGCGATGCTGCGCGTTGTGGTGGATTTGAGCAAGCAAGAGGATCACCGCCTGCCGCCCGCGCGCACGACAGTCATATTGGGACAGGTGCTTCCTTTGCTTCATACGCCTGTGCGTGGTCACTCCCCTGCCGCTATTTTGCAATATCTTAAGGGCGGAAGGACTGATTGATGGCTGTTCCCGGACATGATCCTGAACGCAACGATAATCACAGTGAAAAGGTGGTCTTTGTGACTGGGCCGTCGGGCGCGGGGCGGGCCACGGCAGTGCGTGCACTGGAAGATATCGGGTTCGAAGTGATCGACAATCTGCCACTTAGTTTGTTGCCGCGTCTTCTGGATGGCCCTCCGATCGGGCGCCCGCTTGCGCTGGGCTTAGATGTGCGAAACCGTGACTTTTCAGTGGCCCGGTTGTTGGACGCAATTGACCAGTTTAGCGAAAAATCCGATCTGAATATCGAGCTGTTGTATCTTGATTGTTCTGCCGACGTTCTCGTTCGCAGGTTTTCGGAAACGCGGCGGCCGCATCCGCTGGCGGTTTCTGAAACACCAATACAGGGGATCGAGCGCGAGTTTGATCTGCTCAAACCGATACGGTCCCGCGCCGGAGTGTTGATCGACACGTCCGATTTGACGCCACATAACCTGAAGGCCGAGATTGGACGCTGGTTTGACAAAAATGACGAAGCCCGCCTAGCGGTGTCTGTGCAGTCGTTTTCATACAAGCGCGGACTGCCACGTGGGGTGGATATGGTGTTTGACTGTCGGTTTTTACGAAACCCGTATTGGGACGCTAAATTGCGAAATTTAACGGGACAATCGTCGACAGTTGCGGATTATGTTGAGCAAGATGAGCGTTTCGAAGATTTCTTTGGAAAAATCAGCGATATCGTAGCACTGTTGTTGCCAGCCTTCGCTGAAGAAGGCAAATCGCATCTGTCGATTGCATTTGGCTGCACCGGTGGACAACATCGTTCGGTTGTCGTGGCGGAAAAGCTGGCGAATGCACTTGCAGCATTTGGATGGCAGGTGTCTAAGCGGCACCGGGAACTTGAGGGGCGCGACATGGGGTCTGCGCAGTTCAGGACATAGATTGGGGAACTGACGTGATCGGAATCGTGATCGTCGCTCATGGAGGTCTGGCCAGAGAATATCTGGCCGCTGTCGAACATGTTGTCGGCAAGCAAGACAGCCTGCGCGCAATCGCAATTGAAGTGAGCCATGATCGTGCTGCTAAAGAAGCAGAGATATGTCTGGCCGCGGATGAGGTTGATACCGGCGATGGTGTCGTGGTCGTGACCGATATGTTCGGTGGTTCGCCATCAAACCTGTCGTTGTTGGCTTGCAGCCCCTCTAACCGTCGGATCATCTATGGTGCGAACCTACCGATGTTGATAAAGCTGGCGAAATCCCGTCATCTAAGCGTTCCCGATGCGGTGGAGTGCGCCAAGGCAGCGGGCCGCAAATACATCGACAGTGTCGATAATTTTCCAGTATAATGTTAGGTATATGACCCAAGAAAATCTTCGTAAATTGCGTATCATCAATGAAAAAGGCCTGCATGCACGTGCGTCTGCAAAGCTTGTTGAGGTTGTCGAAGCCCATGATGCGCAGGCCACGGTTTCCAAAGACGGTATGTCGGCTTCTGGCGACAGCATCATGGGGCTTTTGATGTTGGCAGCGTCCAAAGGAACATTTATTGAGGTTCAGACTGACGGGGCCGAAGCTGCAAAGCTGGCTGATGCAGTAGACTTGCTAGTTGCGGACAGATTTGGCGAAGAATTCTGAACCCGTGAATGGACGAACCCAAATGCACGAGGCGGATGAATTGGTAGATAGCTTTCAGGAAACACCGCTGGCAGACCAGCAGGATGCACCTGAGAATTACGTGCCATATGACAAGCGCAAGCTGTCGTATGCGACAACGTTTACTGACCCCAAAAAAATCTATGCTATTCGCGCGCTGGAATGGATGACGGGCAAAATTACTTTGCTGCGCAAAATCCGTGCGTTCGAGCGTTCTGGTGTGACCGAAGGGCTGGAGTTTTTTTCTCAGGCGCTGCGGTTCATGGGGATAGATTTGATTACCCCCGAGGACCAAGTCGACAATATCCCTGCCACCGGCGGTTTGGTCGTTGTTGCTAATCATCCTCATGGCATGGTTGATGGCATGGTCATGGCTGAATTAGTGGGCCGTAAACGCGACGACTTTCTGATATTGACCCGCTCTTTGATTTCGGGCGTGCAAGAGATCAGCCAATTCATG
Source organism: Marinosulfonomonas sp. (assembly GCA_019090885.1). GTDB lineage: Bacteria > Pseudomonadota > Alphaproteobacteria > Rhodobacterales > Rhodobacteraceae > NORP110. Next base: position 9,700 of record JAHRVC010000098.1, on the reverse strand, counting down.
CTTCCTGTGCCCTTTCCCCATGAAAAGGACAGCTTTAAGGAAAGTCTGAAGATGCGGAAAACCGCGATGAAGCACCTTGAAGACGGCGGTGTTATCATCCTGTTTCCGGCGGGCGAAGTTGCGGCAGCCAAAACATGGTTCGGTCCGGCGATTGAAAGCGAATGGAACCCTTTTACTGCAAAGATGATCCAGCGATCTGGTGCAACAGTTCTGCCGATCTATTTTCCTGGTCAGAATTCGCGCCTTTACCTTATGGGCGAGCGGATTTCGGCAACGTTACGTCAGGGATTATTGTTGCACGAAGTCGTCCATGCTTTGAACAAGCCCCAGGCACCCGTTGTTGGAAAACCTTTGACGCCCGAGTTCTTGAAGGAAAAATCTGGAAATACCCGGGCATTTGTCGCGTGGTTGCGCGAACATACGTTGTCTTTGAAGGGCGGCTAGCGCGTCGGAACTGGTGTTTCGCCGGAATAGTCGTAAAAGCCCCGTTTTGTTTTGCGGCCCAACCAGCCCGCTTCAACATATTTTGTTAGCAAGGGGCAGGCGCGGTATTTGGTGTCACCCAATCCGTCATGCAGGACATGCATGATTGCCAGACATGTATCTAGCCCAATGAAATCTGCCAGCTCAAGCGGGCCCATTGGGTGGTTGGTTCCTAATCGCATCGACAAATCGATTGATTCGACCGATCCAACGCCTTCAAAAAGGGTGTAAACGGCTTCGTTTATCATCGGCATCAGAATGCGGTTTACGATGAAAGCCGGGAAATCCTGCGCCGTGGCGGCGGTTTTACCAAGGCGTTTTACAACGGCCAGGCACGCTTCGTAGGTTTCATCATCCGTTGCAATGCCGCGAATAAGCTCGACCAGTTGCATCAACGGCACCGGGTTCATGAAATGAAAACCCAGAAACTTTTCGGGGCGGTCTGTGCCTGCGGCCAGTCGGGTGATTGAGATCGATGACGTATTGGATGTCAGGATCGTATGGGGTTGCAAATGCGGCAGAAGTTCCTTGAAAATCGCAACTTTTACAGCCTCCCGCTCGGTGGCTGCTTCGATCACCAAATCGCTTTGGCCCAGATCGGCAAGTTTTCCGGTTGTGGAAATTCTGGCCATTGCCGCAGCCTTGTCATCGGCGCTAATTTTGTCGCGCGATACCTGGCGTTCCAAGTTGCGGTCTATCAGGGCTAGGGCTGCTTTAAGAGCATCTTCGTTAACATCAGTTAACACAACGTTGTAACCAGCCAATGCACATACATGGGCGATCCCATTGCCCATCTGTCCAGCCCCGATCACACCTACGGTCGAAATTTCCATTGTTAGCCCCTTAATATTTCCTGCGAATATTTAGACCCTGTGGATTGCTGGTGCAAGGCAGCCACCATCGGATAATTCTGCTCAAATTCTACAGTTAGCCAATTGGCAACTTGTGTTTGCGATTCTGGCCTTGGGTGAAACATAAATGTGGGTGGAAACATGGCCTATGAACACTTGGGCAGGGGTGCCCTTGACTATTATCCGTGCCGTTATGGCAATTCAAAACTGCTGTTTCGCGGTCCGCGCCGAAGATTGGACAAACCTTATTGTGCGGTGATTGGCGGCTCTGAGACATATGGAAAATTTCTGGAAGTGCCTTATCCGGCAATGCTTGAGCAGTTGATTCAAATGCCTGTCGTAAATTTGGGGTGCCAGAATGCTGGCAATGATGTGTACGTGCACGACACAGCTATGACCGATATTTGCTCTGGTGCAGAGGTCACAATCATTCAGGTGATGGGGGCCCAAAATCTATCGAACAGGTTTTATTCTGTGCACCCGCGGCGCAACGACAGGTTCGTAAAGGCGTCGGGGCGGTTGCAGACTGCTTTTCGGGAAGTTGACTTTACCGAGTTTCATTTCAACCGGCACATGCTCGGCTGTCTGAATGAAATATCACCGGAAAGGTTCGCAATGGTGCGCGATGAATTGAAAGAAGCATGGGTTGCACGCATGCAATTATTGATGTCACGGATCGAGGGGCGGGTGGTTCTTTTATGGCTTTCTGCGCATAGCCTGGATGATACGGCAAAGGCCGGGGATCTGAATTCCGAACCGGCATTCGTCGATCGGGAAATGATTGGCCGGGTTTCAAATCAGGTGTCGGACCTTGTGGAAGTTGTTGCAACGCAGCCGGAAATTGATGCCGGGCGGCACCGTATGGCGTTTACTGCTCTGGAAGAAATTATTGCCAGCGAAATGCTTGGTCCGGTCGCCCATGAAACGGCAGCCTGGCGTCTACAAGAGATCCTGCCACGTATTCATTGAAGCGAAGGCTGGCCCACCTTTTGGGGTGGGCCAGTTTCGTTATCCGAGTTTTTCAATCAGCTCTGGAACGGCAGAAAACAGATCGGCAACCAGACCAAAGTCGGCAACCTGAAAAATCGGTGCCTCTTCATCTTTGTTAATCGCCACAATGATCTTGCTGTCTTTCATGCCTGCAAGGTGCTGGATTGCGCCAGAGATACCCACAGCAACATAAAGATCCGGTGCAACGACTTTACCGGTCTGACCAACCTGCCAGTCATTGGGCGCGTAGCCACTGTCAACCGCTGCGCGCGAGGCGCCAACAGCCGCACCAAGTTTGTCGGCCAGCTGTTCGATCAGCGCAAAGTTTTCTTCTGATCCAACGCCGCGGCCACCAGATACGACGATCCCGGCGGATGTCAGCTCGGGGCGATCGCTTGGGGCAACTTTATCTTCAATCCATTCGGACAGGCCCGGGTTATCGGCAGCGCCGATTTTGTCCACCGAAGCAGAGCCACCTTCGCCAGCCGCATCAAAAGTCGAGGTGCGAACCGTCAGAACTTTCTTCGCGTCAACCGAAGTAACGGTCTGAATGGCGTTACCCGCATAGATCGGGCGTTCAAACGTCGCGCCATCCACGACACCGGAAACGTCCGACATCACCATGACGTCCAGCAATGCGGCGACGCGGGGCAGAACGTTCTTGGCGTGTGTCGTTGCCGGGGCGACGATATGTTCATAGTCACCAGCAAGCGAAACGACCAGTGCAGCCACCGGTTCGGCCAGACCATTGCCATAAGACGCATCATCCGCACATAGCACCTTTGCTACGCCGTCGATTTTCGCAGCCGCATCGGCAGCACCACCACAGGCAGCACCGGCACAAAGCACAGTAATGTCACCAAGCGCTTTCGCAGCAGATACAGTTTTGGCAGTTGCATCAACAGACAGCTCACCGCCGTTGACTTCTGCAAGAAGTAATACAGCCATCAGACAGCTCCCGCATCTTTGAGTTTCGCAACAAGTTCTTCTACCGACTCAACCATTACGCCCGCTTTGCGCGTTTCCGGTTCTGTGGTGGAAACGATTGTAAGGCGCGGCGTAACATCGACGCCGTAATCAGCGGCTGTTTTCTCGTCCAGCTGCTTTTTCTTGGCCTTCATGATGTTGGGCAGGCTTGCATAGCGTGGCTCGTTCAGGCGCAAGTCAACCGTAACAATAGCTGGCATTTTAACCTTGATCGTTTGCAGGCCGCCATCGACTTCGCGGGTCACTGTGGCACTGTCGCCATCAACTTCCAGCTCAGACACAAATGTCGCCTGGCTCCAGCCAAGCAAAGCTGCCAGCATCTGGCCGGTCGCGTTCATGTCGTTGTCGATTGCCTGTTTGCCGGCCAGAACGAGGCCCGGCTGTTCTTCGTCAGCAATAGCTTTCAGAATTTTAGCTACGGCAAGCGGTTCAATGTCCTGATGAACGTCATCCGCTGCAATCACCAAAATAGCGCGGTCAGCGCCCATGGCCAAAGCCGTGCGCAGGGTTTCCTGCGCTTGCTTCACGCCGATGGAAACGGCGATGATTTCATCGGCCTTTCCGGCTTCTTTCAGGCGGATCGCTTCTTCGATCGCGATCTCATCAAACGGGTTCATCGACATCTTAACGTTGGCAAGATCAACGCCGGTTCCGTCAGATTTGACCCGGACCTTCACGTTGTAGTCAATGACCCGCTTTACAGGCACCAGTATTTTCATTCGAAAATTCTCCATAGTTTGGCCAGCGTATTCCGGCCTTTTCGCCATTCGGGGGGTTGTTATCTGGTCATGGCGTCAGAAAACAGTGCTAAAACGCCGCTGCTTGTTTTGAGTGCATATGAGATGGTCGGACCGATAGTCTTATCTGTTTGCACCCGGAACCCACAGGACATCTGCGCGTCCTTCGTCATTTGCCATGCGTGCGGCTACAAAAAACCAGTCAGACAGGCGGTTTAGGTATTTAATAACGGCCGGGTTAACTGGTTCTGCGTCGCCAAGTTCGACCGCCAGTCGTTCGGCGCGACGTGATACTGTTCGGCACATATGCAGATGGGCCGCCACGGCCGACCCGCCGGGCAGAATGAATGACCTTAGCGGTTCCAGCACGTCGTTCATCGCGTCAATCTCAGATTCGAGTCGCGCGACTTGTGCATCCGTCACCCGAAGTGGGGGGTATTCAGCCGTGGCATCTTTTTCCATATCCGGGCGGCACAGATCGGCCCCCAGATCGAACATGTCGTTCTGGATCATAGCCAATTGATCCGCCAACGCGCCTGTTGCGTGCAGGCGGGCGACACCGATAACGGCGTTCGTTTCGTCAACAGTTCCATAGGCGGTGACGCGTAAGGAATGTTTTGCAACCCGCGTTCCGTTGCCCAAGGCTGTTTCGCCTTTATCGCCAGTTTTGGTGTAGATTTTGTTGAGAACAACCATATTTTAGCCCCCGCTGCGGCGTATCAAAACGAAAACGATTATCAGAACTACGGCAAATGCCTGTGCGTAAATGCGGTAGCGCATGATGCGATTTGCATGTTTGCGGTTGAATTCGCCGCCCTTGGCGAAACCACCGATGCCAACCATCAGGATGGCCAGCACGACAAACACCGCAATGGCGACAATAATGAAAAGGGGATCGTCCTTCATTTGAAAACCTTTCGCCGTTGCGTTCGTTTATGATGTAGCGGTTTTATGCGCATTTGCGAATGGTCAATTCGCCGCTAGCCGCGTGACAATAGCCAGTCCAATATTCGGGTCGGAAAAAACCGGCGCAGTATATTCGCGCCATAGGTCGGGATTGTCACGAAATAGCGCGCCTTTGGGCGGGGTGATTGAAGCGCGCGGATCAGCTTGGCAGTAACGGCCGATGGGGCCAGTTCAAACGCATTGCCATCGCTTCCCGATTTTAACTGGTCCAGCAAATCAGCCTTATACTGATCAACACGGGCCGAATTTTCCCAATCGATCCATTTGTCGAACTGTTTGATTGCGTTGATGCGGAAATCGGTGGCGATCGGCCCCGGTTCGATCAGACTGACATGAATGCCGGTCCCCCGCATTTCCAGCCGCAATGTGTCCGACAGCGCCTCTAGCGCGAATTTCGTCGCATTATAGGCTCCACGCCAGCGCATCGCCAACAGCCCCAGAACCGACGAACAATTGATGATCCGTCCGTGCCCTTGTGCGCGCATGATCGGGATCACCCGGCAGGTCAGGTCGTGGTAGCCAAAGAGGTTGGCTTCAAAAATTGCGCGCAAGGCATCACGCGGTATGTCTTCGACCGGGGCGGGAATGGCATAGGCGCCGTTGTTAAACAGCGCATCAAGCGTGCCGCCTGTCCGTTCAAGGACTTCATCCATCGCAGCGGCGATCGAACCCGGATCTTCGTAGTCCAGCGGAAAGCTTTCAAGCCCTTCGTTGCGCAGGCGTTCGCAGTCGGCTTCGACGCGGCAGGTTGCGAAAACCCGCCACCCACGTCCGGCTAACGTGCGTGCCGCGTCATAGCCGATACCCGAGGAGCATCCGGTGATTAGAATTGATTTGTCTGTCATACCCGGCCTTTTTACCCTGTCTAAACGGGCAGGTTGCGCGCGGGCAATCACAAAATCCGGCGGTTATTGGGTTGGGGCTGCATCTTGCAGAAAGCGGCTGGCCATATATCCGTCGACCCCGTCACCTTGGATGCGAATATGAACCCATTCACCGTTTGCGTCACCGATGATCTCGACGGCGTCCGCAAAAAGAACCTGATCGACGACTTCAAATTGGGTTGAGGGGCCGGCGCGAACATTCACGCGCTTGTTGCTAACAAACCGGACCGTGTTCGGTGGATTGGTAATGCCGCCGGCAACGGCTGCTGTTTCGATCTGCGCGGCCACTGGCGCAGGGACCGTTTGGACTGTTCCATCTGGCAGCACCAGCCTGGGCGTCGTGAAATGTGCGGTAACTGGGGCGCGCGCAACGATAACCGGTTTGGGCGCGGCAACCGGCGCAGTCTCTGCCTGTTCGACCGTCTGGTCGGGAACCGCCGCTGCTAACAGTTTCGGCGCGGGTGTCGGCAGGTTGTCGGCCAGATACATAGCGCCGAACAAACACAGCATTAATAAAAGCGTCAAACGAATCAAAGCGGCAGCCCTTTTAAACTATAGGTGCGCTATATAATTGAATTGCTTCGGATGTCGTGGGGAAAACTTCCGGATTATTCGCACAAGCTTGCTTTACCCTAACAACAGGCAAAGCTATCACACCAAATATGAGCGACGCCACGAAAGCCCCCACAACCGGACCCATGGATGTATCCGAGCCTTTGCGCCGGGCAATTGGCGATCGTTATCTTACTTATGCGCTTAGCACGATTATGCATCGGGCTTTGCCGGATGCGCGCGACGGCCTGAAGCCGGTTCATCGCCGTATTCTTTATGCAATGCGCGAGCTGCGTCTTGCGTCCGGCGGCGGGTTTCGCAAATCAGCGAAAATCAGCGGCGACGTGATGGGCAATTACCATCCGCATGGGGACGCCGCGATCTATGATGCGATGGCGCGTTTGGCGCAGGATTTCAACGTCCGTTATCCGCTGGTCGACGGGCAGGGAAATTTCGGAAATATCGACGGTGATAACCCGGCTGCCGCGCGTTACACCGAGGCCCGGATGACCATTGCCGCCGAAGCGCTGCTTGAGGGGTTGACCGAAAACGCTGTCGATTTTCGCGACAATTATGATGGCACGCTTAGCGAGCCTGTAGTTTTGCCCGCAAGTTATCCAAACTTGCTGGCAAATGGATCGACCGGAATTGCCGTGGGCATGGCCACCAATATACCGCCCCATAACATCGTCGAGCTTTGCGATGCCTGCCTGCATCTAATCAAAGCACCCAATGCACGCGACGAAACGTTGGTTGAACTTGTTCCGGGGCCTGACTTTCCGACCGGCGGGACCATCGTTGAGCCGCGTGAAAACATCGTTGAGGCTTATCGCACCGGGCGCGGCTCTTTTCGGTTGCGGGCCAAGTGGGAGATTGAGGATCTGGGTCGCGGTCAGTGGCAGGTTGTCGTTACTGAAATCCCCTATCAGGTGCAGAAATCGCGGTTGATTGAAAAACTGGCCGAGCTGATCCAGATAAAAAAGATCCCCATTCTGGCGGATGTCCGGGATGAAAGCGCCGAAGATATTCGTATCGTTCTGGAGCCGCGCTCAAAAAATGTCGATGCGGATGTGTTGATGGGAATGTTGTTGCGCAATTCGGATCTTGAGGTGCGGTTCAGCCTGAACATGAACGTTCTGATTGATGGGCTGACACCCAAAGTTTGCAGCATGAAAGAAGTGTTGCGCGCCTTTATTGATCATAGGCGCGAAGTTCTGCAACGCCGCTCGAAATTTCGACTGGAAAAGATCGATCATCGGCTGGAAGTGCTGGAAGGCTTTATTGTCGCTTTTCTTAATCTTGACCGGGTTATTGATATCATTCGTTACGATGATGATCCTAAAGCTGGGCTGATGTTTGAGGATTGGGCGACGCCGCGGGCGCGGGCCGCGTCTGAAAAAGACTATGTTTCGCCTTTGACTTTGCGCGACGGGGCGTCGGAAACAGAAACCTCGCTAAGCGAAGTGCAGGCAGAGGCGATCCTGAATATGCGCCTGCGCTCGCTGCGACGGTTAGAAGAGATCGAGTTGCAGCGCGAGCGGGACGAATTGATGCTCGAGCGCGCCGGGCTGGAAGACTTGCTGGAAGATGAGGCGCTGCAATGGGCGCGGATCAGCGAGCAGTTGCGCGAGACCAAGAAAATGTTTGGCAAAGACTATGAAAGTGGCGCGCGGCGCACTCAGTTTGCGCAGGCGACCGAGTTTGAAGATGTTCCATTAGAGGCGATGATCGACCGCGAGCCGGTGACGATCGTTTGCTCACAGATGGGGTGGATACGGTCGATGAAGGGCCACATCGACCTGAGCAAAGAGATGAAATTTAAGGACGGCGACGGCCAACGTTTTGCGTTTCATGCCGAGACCACCGACAAGATTGTTCTGTTTGGCAGCAACGGCAGATTTTACACATTGCTCGCCGCCAATCTGCCCGGCGGGCGTGGTATGGGTGAACCGGTGCGCCTGATGGTGGATCTGCCGAACGAGGCTGACATCGTCGATCTGTTCATTCATGTGGCCGGTCGCAGGTTGCTTGTGGCGTCTTCGGCGGGTGACGGGTTTATCGTGCCGGAAAATGACGTTCTGGCCCAAACCCGAACCGGAAGGCAGGTTTTGAATGTCAAGAATGACGTGAAGGCAAAAGTGTGCCGGGCGGTTAGCGGCGATCATGTGGCCTGCGTTGGTGAGAACCGTAAAGTGTTGATTTTTGCGCTGGATGAATTGCCGGAAATGGGCCGGGGCAAGGGCGTTCGGATGCAAAAATACAAAGACGGCGGGCTATCGGATGCCACGACCTTTACCTACGGCGAAGGCCTAAGCTGGCACGATCCTGCGGGTCGGACGCGCACTGAAACACAGTTGGTCGAATGGCTTGGCAAACGTGCCGGTGCCGGGCGCATGGCGCCGCGTGGGTTCCCTCGCGAAAATCTGTTTAATTAGGGCGTTCGGCCTAATGCTACTGCTTTGATTGCGTTGCATTGTTTGGTGGGCTATTTCAAAGAAAACGGGTGAGGTAGGGAAAATGTTGATTTTGTTGCGAAGAATGATCACAGGCGCGGCGCTTTTGGTGTTGGCGGGCTGTGCGACACAGGCGAAAATTGATGAACCGCAAGTTGCGATGGGTGACTTTCGCCTTGGGCATAATATAGTCGTTGTTTCCGAACCTGCGATCGGCCCGTTTTCGCGCACGATCGAAGATGAAGAACTTAAGAACGCCCTAACGCTTGCGCTGACACATCGTCTGGGTGGTTATGAGGGTGAGAAATTCTATAATATTGGCGCAAAGATAGATGCCTATGCGTTGGCAATGCCCGGTGTTCCAATAGTATTCACGCCCAAATCAGTGCTGGTGGTAACGGTGACCCTTTGGGACGACGAATCCGGCACAAAGCTGAATGAAGAAGAAAAAGTCTTTACCGTATTTGAAGGCTTGTCAGAAAAAACGCTGCTTGGTTCGGGTTTGACGCAAAATAAAGTAAAGCAGCTGGAAAACCTGGCAAACAACGCTGCGCGCAGCATTCAGAAATGGATATTGCAGAACCCGGAATGGATTGGGTTGCCGCCATTACCCGAAGAGGTGCCGACGGTCGAAACCTCGACTAACTGACGCTTGATTAATCTACGCATGTCGATTACCGAGCGCGCGAAGTTCAATTGGGCCAATTGGCCCCAACACGATAAGGACCATACGGCATGGCAAAGGAAAAGTTTGAACGTAATAAGCCGCACGTCAACATCGGCACAATCGGCCACGT
>JAHRVC010000097.1 GCA_019090885.1 Marinosulfonomonas sp. | reverse complement strand
CTTCCAAACAAACGCGCGGTCGATTTAACACCTATCAAGGCGTCATCTTCTTTGTCCTGATGTGCATAGATAGTGTCATAAAACAGCGTCCAGACGATACCTGCTGCGTAAAGAACGACAGCTGGCCAGGCCACACTGCCGGTGACGGCCGCCCAGGCCAGCAAAGCCCCCCAGTTAAATGCCAACCCAAGAAACGCTTGGGGCCACCATGTGAACCGCTTGGCGAAAGGGTAGACGGCAATAAGCAGCAGTGACCCAATTCCAAGCCAAATTGCCGCCTTTTGGAACGTTAGCAGAATGGCAAACGCCAACAGGGCCTGCGCACACATCCAGATTGCCGCCTGCCGGACGCTAACCTGCCCTGACGGGATCGGGCGGGAACGGGTGCGTTCAACTTTTGCGTCAAAGTCCCGATCCGTAATGTCGTTCCAGGTGCAGCCAGCGCCGCGCATCAACCACGCGCCGACCGCGCAGCCCATCATGACCCACAATTCCCGCAGTCCGAAATTATCTTGCGATGCAGCGCCCAGCAATGCCCCCCACCAGCATGGCAAGAGCAACAGCCATGTTCCGATCGGGCGGTCTGCGCGGGACAGGCGCAGATACGGGCGCGACCAAGCCGGCGCGTTTCTGTCCACCCAATTTCCACTAACGGCGTCAGAAACTTGCCCGCTCTTGTCTGGCGTCTTTTCGGTATGGGTCATAGAAGTAACCTTATGGCGAGCGCAAAAATCAGGTTGTTTGTAGATCACCCTCTTAGTGAGGGGCAATCAGTTCCGCTATCGCGCGATCAGGCCCATTACCTTTTTGGTGTTATGCGGCTGAAAATTGGCGGTGGCGTGTTGCTGTTTAACGGCCGGGATGGTGAATTTCTGGCACAAGTCGTCGAGGCCACGAAACGGGCCGGGTCGTTGTTATGCCGGGAACAAACAAAGCCGTTGCAGATGCCGCCCGATCTGTGGCTGTTGTTCGCGCCAATTAAAAAGGCACGCACCGATTTCATCGTCGAAAAAGCCGCCGAACTTGGTGCGGCCCGTATATTTCCTGTGGCCACGGAGTTCACCAATTCTGGCCGGGTTCACCGGGACCGGCTTCAGGCCCATGCCGTTGAGGCCGCCGAGCAGTGTGGCGGAACGTTTGTTCCCGAAGTGTCCGATCTTGTGCCGCTAGAGCAGGTGTTGACGGATTGGCCGACAGGTCGAAACCTGTTGTTCTGCGACGAAAACCTGTCTGGAAAGGAGCACCAGTTAGCGGGCCTGCCCACAGGGCCATGGGCTATATTGATCGGACCAGAAGGTGGGTTTAGCGACCGCGAGCGAAATAGGCTTGCTGCGATGCCAGCGACCCACCCGATTAGCCTTGGGCCACGAATTTTGCGCGCCGATACCGCAGCCGTGGCTGCAATGACCTTGTGGCAAGTCGCGTTGGGGGACTGGTGACGCCTTAGGGGGTGGATTCGGCAATGATCCGCCGAAATTTGGGCTGTCAGTAAATAGGTGGGTGGATGCCACAAATTGGCCTTGGTGTTATCACGTGTTAGTATCACTTAATGTTTCAACCCGTTTTTATGTAATTGGAAATGTCCAATGTCTTTCTTCCGCGCTGAAGCAAAAGAACGTATCTGGCGGTTCCGTGATGCCTTAATCGGCGGTTGCGTATCTCTTGTTGGGCTTTATCTGGCAGTTCAAGGCATCGGGTTTATCTCAATCCTCGGCACGTCTTTAGCAATCGCCGGTGCATTGCTGGTATTTGCCGGCATTCAACGCGGGCGGTTCCGTGCTGGCGTTGATGGTGCTGGCGTTGTTCATGTCGTCGAAGGTCAGGTTACATATTTTGGGCCTGTCGAGGGGGGATCAGTCGTCGTTGCTGAACTTGAACAGGTGGAACTCGACCCCGGCCTGGATGCGTCGCCAGAGTGGGTCTTGCATGACCAGTCACAACAACCATTGCGGATACCAACGAACGCCGAAGGCGCCGAAACGTTGTTTGATGTATTTGCGTCGCTGGAAGGTGTGCGTCTGGAACCGATGTTGGCCAAGATGAACAGCAATTTGAAAGAGTGTGTTGTAATCTGGCAGTCAAAGACGCCCGCACTACATTGACTTCCTGCCCGGCAAGCACCAATTCTCTGACAATCAAGAGAAAAAATGCCGGAGCAAAAACATGTCTATCCCTCAATCCGGCGGTGGCCCAATTGAACATTATTCCCAACTAGCGGAACATTTGGCCGAGGGCTGCAAACCCAAACAAGACTGGCGGATCGGAACCGAACACGAAAAGTTCGGCTACTGTAAAGATACGCTGTTGCCGCTGCCCTATGACGGTGAGCGTTCGATCAAGGCTGTTCTGGAAGGTCTGCGTGGCAAATTCGGCTGGGATCCGGTCATGGAGGGTGACAACATCATCGGCCTGACCAAGGGCGGTGCCAATGTCAGTCTTGAACCCGGCGGCCAGTTGGAATTATCCGGCGCGCCCTTGGCCAGCATCCATGAAACCTGTGATGAAGTTAACGTTCATCTGGTCGAAGTTCAGGCGGTTGCCGACGAAATCGGCGTAAAATTCATTGGGCTGGGTGCCGCGCCGATCTGGACGCATGAACAGATGTCGATGATGCCCAAGGGTCGTTACAAACTGATGACCGATTACATGGGGCGTGTCGGCACCCACGGCACACAGATGATGTATCGGACCTGCACGGTTCAGGTGAACCTCGATTTCGGATCCGAAGCTGACATGGTAAAGAAAATGCGCGTCGCACTGGCCTTGCAGCCGGTAGCGACAGCGCTGTTTGCCAATTCGCCGTTTTTTGAAGGCAAGGTCAATGGCCACAAAAGCTGGAGGGCGCGTATTTGGCGTGATCTTGATCCAGCGCGGACCGGCATGTTGCCATTTGTTTTTGAAGACGGTTTCGGGTTTGAGGCATGGGTTGAATACATGCTCGATGTGCCGATGTATTTTGTCTATCGGGATGGTAAGTATATTGATGCGCTGGGGCAGTCTTTTCGTGATTTTCTGGATGGAAAGCTGCCAGCATTGCCCGGCGAAACGCCGACCCTGTCGGATTGGGCCGATCATCTGACCACCTGCTTCCCGGAAGCACGGTTAAAGCAGTTCATCGAAATGCGTGGTGCCGATGGCGGCCCGTGGCGCAGGCTGTGCGCGTTACCGGCGTTTTGGGTTGGCTTGACCTACGATCAAACGGCGCTGGATGCTGCGTGGGATCTGGTCAAAGACTGGGACGCAGAAACCCGCGAGGCATTGCGGGTGGCGGCATCGGTGGATGGTTTGCAGGCGCAGGTTGGCAATATCAACATGCACGAGTTGGCCCGCGAGGCCGTGAAAATTTCCGAGGCTGGTTTGAAGGCCCGCGCAATGCCCGGAGCAGGCGGATTGATCCCGGATGAGACACATTTCCTGAATGCGCTAAAGGATTCGATCGAGACTGGAAAAGTTCCGGCGGACGAGTTGTTGGACCACTACAACGGCGACTGGGGCGGGGATTTAAACCGGGTTTACAAAGAGTTTTCGTATTAGACTGGCGCTTTGATTGCGGATCGGGTGGGTTTCACTTCTTCCCAATCTTCGGCTCTGTTCCATCCAAAAGGCGGCGAATATTGGCGCTGTGCCGGTAGAAGATCAGGGCCGCCAGAAACAGCACGAGTATTGCGCCGTGCTTATGATACATAAAATATGTGTAAACCGGGGCGAGAGTTGCCGCGATCAGCGCCGACAGGGATGATGTGCGGGTGATCAGCGCGCTTGCCAGCCATGTCGCGCATGCAGCCAGCCCGACTGGCGGCGACAATGCCAGCAACGTCCCCAGAAATGTCGCGACGCCCTTACCGCCCTTGAAGCGCAGAAATACCGGGTAAAGATGTCCCAGCATCGCCGCCAACCCGGCTAGCCCGGCGGCGTCCTCACCGACAACAGCGCGGGCTATCAGAACCGCAGCGCCCGCCTTGGCCGCATCAAAGATCAGCGTCAGCAGTGCGGCCAGCTTGTTGCCACTGCGCAGCACATTGGTTGCCCCGATATTACCCGAGCCGATTTTGCGGATGTCGCCCAACCCGAATAACTGCGCCATGACCAGCCCAAATGGCACCGAACCCAGAAGATATGCAAGAAGTGCGACAATCAAATAGGTCATGTGTTCACCGGAAATACAGATCTACCGCCAACCCATGTTCCCAGAACTTTGCCCTGCATTCGGGCACCATCAAACGGCGTGTTCTTGGATTTTGAATGCAGTTTAAAGCGGTCCAGAACAAAGGGGGCGTCGGGGTCAAATAAGACTAAGTCGGCTGGTGCTCCCTTGGTCAGACTACCGGTATTCAACCCCAATCGCTGCGATGGATTAAGCGACATCGCCCTGAACAACTGGGGCAATGTCAGTGCCCCGGCATGGTAAAGACGCAAAGCAGCCGGTAGCAGGGTTTCCAATGCCACGGCCCCGCTTGCGGCCTCTTCAAACGGCAAGCGTTTGCTTTCTTCGTCTTGTGGTGTGTGCATCGAACTGATGATGTCAATCGTTCCGTCGGCAACAGCCTGAACCATCGCCAATCGGTCATCTTCGGATCTAAGCGGCGGTTTTACCTTAAAAAATGTCCTGAAATCACCTACGTCCAACTCGTTCAAAGTCAGGTGATGGATGCTGATACCAGCGGTCACATCCAGCCCGTTTGCCTTGGCGCGTGCCAGTGGCGGCAGCGAACGTGCGGATGTGATTTGATCCGCGTGATAGCGAACATTGGTCATCTCAACCAAGGCCAGATCACGGTCCAACCCCATACGTTCGGCCATTGGCGACACCGAAGGCAGACCGCGCAACGAGGCAAATCCACCCGACGTTGCGGCCCCGCCTTTTGACAGGCCGGGGTCTTGTGGGTGGCCGATAACCAATGCGCCAAGCGAGCGCGCATAGGTCATGCAGCGCGACAACACGCGGTTGTCGGCAACCACATTGTCGCAATCGGTAAACGCCGCAGCACCTGCGTCCAGCATAAAGCCAATTTCAACCATTTCGCGCCCCTGCCGCTCGCGCGTAAGGGCTGACATCGGGCGCACCCGGACAGGCGCGTCTTCGTTGGCGCGGCGGGTGACAAATTCCAGCACTTCGGGGGTGTCGATGGCGGGCATTGTATCAGGTCGGGTGACCATCGTGGTGACGCCCCCGGCGGCGGCCGCTAGCCCGGCGGAACGAAAGCTTTCCTTGTGGCGCTCGCCCGGTTCACTGACTTTGACGCCAATATCAACGATGCCCGGCGCAAGGCATTTACCGTTGCAGTCGATGCCGGATTCTGGGGCGTCGCCCGCGCCGGTTTCGGTGATTTTGCCGTTGGATACCCGCAGCCAGCCCAGCTTATCTGTCTGGGTCTCGGGGTTGATCAGGCGCGCGTTGGTGAAAATATGTGTCATGCCGGGGTCGCCTTTTGTATGTCGCGCATCAGAGCCAGCACTTTTCTGCCATCGTCTATCGCCTCAAACCCAATATCAATCCGGCGAGAGCTGTTCTTTCCCTGCTTGAATTCATGGGCGAAATAAATGCTCGGCGGTGTCGTTTGCCGATAGTCCAGCGACGTATTCGCACTGATTGGGTAGGATGTAATTCGTCGGCCAACAACAGGCATGGCGGTCGCAATAAAGGCGCGCCGATCGCTTAAGGTATACCAGGTGTTTTTTCGGCGCAGGACACTTTTATAAACCGGCCCAATGCCAATGCTGATACCAACAGAAAAATGTATCAGCCCGAACATCCAGAAAAACCCGCCCGCCTGGAAGGCCATTACCATCCAAAACAGCGCAAACCCCGAAAAGAAAAGTCCAAATAAGATAGCCGTGAATTGCGACGGTTTGATCCGCAAGTTCGTGCCCGGCCGCCCTTGCCACAGGATTTTTTCGCCCTGCTCCAAAATGCCGTCCCAGCCTGTTGGGTCAGCGCTCATGCCATCACGCCCTTGGGCTGATCCACCTGCAAATTCCGCGCCAGCAATTCCATGGCAGCCATGCGCACGGCGACGCCCATTTCCACTTGCTCCTGAATGACGCTTCGGTGGATGTCATCGGCCAGTGTGCCGTCAATCTCGACCCCGCGGTTCATTGGGCCCGGATGCATGACGATGGCGTCGTCTTTGGCGTGGGCCAGCTTGGCGGCGTCCAGACCAAAACGGTGGTAATATTCGCGGGTGGATGGAATGAATGCGCCGTCCATGCGTTCTTTTTGCAAGCGCAGCATCATCACAACATCGACCCCCTTCAGCCCCTCGGCCATGTCGTCAAACACCTCGACCCCCCAATTGGCGGCGCCAGCAGGGATCAGGGTCGGCGGAGCAATCAGGCGGATACGGTTTTCCATTTTGCCAAGAAGGTGGATGTTGGAACGGGCCACGCGGGAATGGGCGATGTCGCCGCAAATAGCCACCGACAGACGGTGTAGTCTCCCCTTTTCGCGCCGGATTGTCAGCGCATCCAGCAAGGCTTGGGTGGGATGTTCGTGACGTCCGTCACCTGCGTTCAGCACGGCGCAGTTCACCTTTTCGGCCAGCAGGTTCACCGCGCCGGAATGGGGGTGGCGCACAACCAAAAGGTCCGGGTGCATGGCATTCAGGGTCAGGGCTGTATCAACCAGAGTCTCGCCCTTTTTAATCGAGCTTGCCTGCATCGCCATATTCATCACCGTCGCACCCAGCCGTTTTCCGGCCAGCTCGAAACTTGCCAGTGTGCGGGTCGAGTTTTCGAAGAACATGTTGACCTGCGTCAGCCCGGCCAGCACCTTTTCGTTCTGGACGGGCAGGCGGTTTTGGTCGGCGTATTTGTCGGCCAGATCAAGGATACTACGGATTTCATCAGGGTGAAGCGGTTCGATACCAAGTAGATGCTTCTGGCGGAAAGTCATTGCGTCCCATTCCTGATTTTTCCGGCTTATAATGGCCAAAGTTTCGGCGGGCAAGGATATGTGCGGAT
>JAHRVC010000096.1 GCA_019090885.1 Marinosulfonomonas sp. | reverse complement strand
CGAACCGTGCCATATTAAGGAACGCTTAATGAGTATTTCGATCACGATTAACAGACGGTGAAGATCAGGACAACAAACCAACGCGCTTCTGATCTTCTTCACCGCCCCATCAAAGGCCCACGACATGAACAAAGACTTTCCCGCAATAGCCCAACTTGAAGCGTACTGGC
Source organism: Marinosulfonomonas sp. (assembly GCA_019090885.1). Lineage (GTDB taxonomy): Bacteria > Pseudomonadota > Alphaproteobacteria > Rhodobacterales > Rhodobacteraceae > NORP110. Next base: position 8,059 of record JAHRVC010000096.1, on the reverse strand, counting down.
TGGCCCTGCGCCTTGGTGATGAAATTCCGCACCGCGCTGATGTAGACCCGCGCGGGCTGGAAGATGTGTTGGAGTATGCGTTTGTTCTGGAACGGATCGCGCCCGGCGTGGCCCGGTTTAGGGTTGCCGGGTCGCATTTGAACGACCTGATGGGGATGGAAGTGCGCGGGATGCCTATGTCGGCGATGTTTGAGGCTGGGGCGCGCAAACTATTGGCCGACACAGTTGAAAGCGTTGTCGCGGGGCCCCGAACCGCCAGAATCCGTCTGACATCAAAGGGTTCAATTGGGCGGGCAGCCTTGAGCGGCGGTATCTATATGGCCCCGCTGCGCGACGATCAGGGCTTTGCCAGCCGCATCCTTGGCTGCCTGCAAACGACAGGAAACCCCGGCCATGCGCCGCGCCGTTTCGAAATCTCATCCGTGATCGAGCAGGTTTCTAGCGTCGGCAAGGTCTGCCCGTTGCCAACCCCCGCGCCCGTGGCAATGCCGGGTTTCGCCGCGCCGACATATGGTTTTAATCACCTGTCGGGCAAAACGCCGCCGTCTGCCCGCCCGAACCTGCGGCTCGTGGCGGACAATACGTAGGTTTTGGATTAAACGGCAGCCGCCACAGGCTGCACGGTGTCACGACGGTTTGACAGTTCTTCAGCCACCAGAAACGCCAGTTCAAGAGATTGGCTGGCGTTCAGGCGTGGATCACAAGCGGTGTGATAGCGGTCAGACAGATCCTCATCCGTCACGGCGCGCACACCACCGGTGCATTCAGTCACATCCTGCCCGGTCATTTCAAAATGCACACCACCGGGGATCGAACCCTCGGCGTTGTGAACCTCAAAAAACTCGCGCACTTCGCGCAGCACGGAATCAAACGGTCGGGTTTTGTAGCCCGAGGTCGATTTGATCGTGTTGCCGTGCATCGGATCACAGGTCCAGACGACGTTTGCGCCTTCTTCCTGAACAGCCCGGATCAGCCGAGGCAAATGATCGCCAACTTGTCCTGCACCAAAGCGCGCAATCAGAGTCAGACGACCGGCCTCATTTTCCGGGTTCAGCCGGGCCATCAGCGCCTTAAGGTGGCCAGACGTAATCGACGGACCACATTTCAACCCAATCGGGTTTTGCACACCACTGGCAAATTCCACATGCGCCCCGTCAGGCTGACGTGTGCGATCCCCGATCCAGATCATATGACCCGAACCTGCAATCGGCTTGCCGGACGTTGAATCAATCCGGCATAGCGCCTCTTCATATTCCAGCAGCAGCGACTCGTGGCTGGTATACATATCGACCGACTGCAACGTATGGGCCGCATCCTGTGAAACCCCCGCCGCTTTCATGAAATCCAGCGCGTCCGAAATCCGGTTCGCAACTTCGCGATATTTCGCCGCCTCATCGCTTTGGGTAAAGCCAAGTGTCCAGGCGTGAACCTGATGCACATCCGCATAGCCACCCGTGCTGAACGCACGCAGCAGGTTCAACGTCGCGGCAGCCTGCGTATAGGCCTGCAACATCCGCTTGGGATCAGGCACCCGAGACACTGCGTTAAAATCAAACCCATTGATGATATCGCCCCGGTAACTGGGCAACTCGACACCGTCGATAGTTTCGGTTGGCGCCGAACGTGGCTTGGCGAACTGCCCGGCCATCCGTCCGATTTTTACAATCGGAACCTTGGCACCATAGGTCAGCACCATCGCCATTTGCAGCATGACTTTGAACGTATCACGGATTGAATCTGCCGAAAAATTTGAAAAGCTCTCGGCGCAATCACCGCCCTGCAAAACGAAAGCTTCGCCACGCGACGCCTGCCCAAGGGCAGCCTTCAACGTGCGTGCTTCACCGGCAAAAACCAATGGTGGATATTTGGCCAGTTGCGCTTCAGTCGCGCTTAAGGTTTCAGCGTCTGTATACACAGGCATCTGGACCCTTGGCTTGTTGCGCCATCCAGATTTCACCCAATCAGCCATTGTCTTGCTCCGATCCAAAAAATGCTTGGCGGTTATAGGCCAGATACGCCCTGACTGTAAACGAAGTTGTAGCCCCAAACGCGAGTGGACACGCCGGACGTCAAGCAGGGTAGCTTTATGTAATGCTTGATCCGGGAAGCGAAAGCTGCTTCGGTGATTTAACAACCCGACTAGGCGTCGCAAATGGAACACCCCGGCACATCAACCCAACCCAACACAGCGGAAATGCGCAAGCACCGCTACCTGTTCGTTTTGCTGGACCAATTTACGATGTTGTCCTTTGCAGGGGCGCTGGACGCCTTGCGAATTGCAAACCGCACTTTGGGCCAAACAGTCTATGATTGGAAATTGATCGGCGAAGGCGGGCAGCAGTCGATCTGTTCCAACGGAACTGCGTTTCAACTTGACGATGACCTGATCCAAACACATCGCGACGACACCATACTGTTGTGTGGTGGTGTCAGCGTGGCGCAGGCATCAAACAAAAAAATACTAAACTGGCTGCGTCGTGAGGCGCGGCGTGGTGCACGCATTGGTGGGCTTTGCACCGCGTCCTATACGATGGCTATGGCCGGGTTGCTGGACGGAAAACGCGCCACCATTCACTGGGAAAATCAGGACAGTTTTGCCGAAGAATTCACCGAAGTCACCCTGACCAAATCGGTGTTCACGGTCGATGGTAACCGGATGACCACGGCGGGGGGCACATCCTCGATTGATCTGATGCTGAAACTGATCGCAGACGAACATGGCGAAGAAGTTGCCAACACGGTAGCCGACCAGTTGATCTATTCCTCAATCCGCACTGATCAGGATACACAACGTCTGTCGGTTCCGACCCGGATTGGCGTGCGTCACCCCAAGCTGTCCAATGTCATCCAGATGATGGAACAGAATATTGAGGAACCGATCAGCCCGTCAGTGCTGGCAGCCAAGGTGGCGATGTCCACCCGCCAGCTTGAACGTCTGTTTCGCCGCTATCTGAACCGCTCGCCCAAGCGCTATTATATGGAGCTGCGTCTACAAAAGGCGCGCAACCTGCTGATGCAAACTGATATGAGCGTGATTAACGTAGCACTGGCCTGCGGATTTGCCTCGCCGTCGCATTTTTCCAAATGTTACCGCGCCCATTATGACACGACACCGTACCGCGAACGCGGCAGCCATGCCGCGCGAATGACGATTTAGCCGCGGCGAAACGCCACCAATTTCCCAAAAAAATCTGTCCAAATGGTAAAAAGACGGTTTTCCCGGTGGATTCGGACAAAATGCCGGGTTTTCATCTTAAACACATATCACTAACGTTCCGGGTCAGTATAATCGTCCAAATAGGGAGACTAAAAATGAAAAAACTACTTTTAGCGACAACAGCCGCTGCCATGACTATGGGGGCCTCAATCGGTGCAAGCAACGCCGACGAGGTTAAGCTTGGCATCCTGATCGGCTTTACCGGACCAATTGAATCGCTGACCGGCCACATGGCCGATGGCGCCGAACTGGCCATTGCCGAAGTGTCGGAATCCGGCCTGTTCATGGGCGGTTCAACCGTCACAGGCGTTCGCGCCGACACAGGTTGCATCGACAATGCGCTGTCCACATCCAACGCCGAGCGTTTGATTAACGCCGAAGGCATCGCAGGCCTGATTGGCGGCGATTGTTCCGGCGTCACCGGCGCGATCCTGTCCAATGTGGCAATTCCAAACGGCATGGTAATGATTTCGCCATCCGCCACATCCCCGGCCCTATCAACCGTCGAAGACAACAACCTGTTTTTCCGCACCGCACCTTCGGATGCACGCGAAGGTCAGGTCATGTCGGACGTGCTGATGGATCGTGGCTTTAAATCCGTCGCACTGACCTACACCAACAACGACTATGGCAAGGGTTTGGCCGATGCATTCCAGTCAGCCTATGAGGCTGCAGGCGGCAAGGTGACAATTTCCACCAGCCATGAAGACGGCAAAGCAGACTATTCTGCCGAAGTTGGCGCACTGGCCTCGGCCGGTGGCGATATCGTCGTCGTGGCAGGTTACCTTGACCAAGGTGGTCTGGGAATCATTCAGGGTTCGCTGGACTCAGGCGCGTTTGACAAGTTCGTTCTGCCCGGTGGCATGATCGGTGAATCAATCACTGATAACCTTGGCGCTGACCTGAACGGTTCATTCGGTCAGATCGCAGGGTCTGGTTCTGATGGTGCCAAGAAACTGGCAGAAATGGCTAAAGCAGCCGGGTTTGATGGCACGTCGCCTTACACACCCGAAAGCTATGATGCCGCAGCCCTATTCCTGCTGGCCATGCAGGCGTCCGGCTCAACTGACCCAGCTGTTTATGGTGCCAAAATTTTGGACGTTGCCAACGCACCGGGTGAAAAGATCTATCCCGGCGATCTGGCAAAAGCCCTGAAGATTTTGGCTGATGGTGGCGAGGTCGACTATTCCGGCGGTTCTGACGTTGAACTGATCGGACCGGGCGAAAGCGCTGGCTCCTACCGCGAGATTGAAGTGATCGACGCTAAGATCGAAACTGTCCGCTTCCGTTAATAAACGGCACATTAAACAAAAAACAGCCCGGTTTTCCGGGCTGTTTGCATAGGGGCAAGGTCGCATAAACCTGCGATCTCGGGGGGACAACGGAAATATGATCGTCGTAGAGGACGTCCACAAGATATTTGGCGGTTTCCCGGCTGTTGATGGTGCATCCCTGCACATCCGCGAGGGCTCAATCACTGGGTTGATCGGCCCCAACGGCGCGGGAAAGACGACACTTTTCAATGTAATAGCTGGCGTTCTTAAACCGACTTCCGGGCGCGTATTGATGCAAGGCACCGATATCACCGGCCTGCCGCCGCATGAATTGTTTGAGCGTGGATTGCTGCGCACCTTCCAGATTGCACATGAATTTTCGTCAATGAGCGTGCGCGAAAACCTGATGATGGTGCCCGGCGGACAAACCGGCGAAACGCTCTGGAACGCATGGTTCGCGCGGGGCCGGATAAACGCCGAAGAACGCGCATTGGCCGCCAAGGCCGACGAGGTGCTGGAATTTCTGACGATTGATCACTTGGCCCACGAAAAAGCAGGCAACCTGTCTGGCGGCCAAAAGAAACTGCTGGAGCTTGGGCGCACGATGATGGTCGACGCCCGCGTGGTGTTTCTGGATGAGGTCGGCGCGGGCGTGAACCGCACCCTGCTCAACACCATTGGCGACGCCATCCTGCGGCTGAACAAAGAGCGCGGCTATACGTTTTGCATGATCGAGCATGACATGGAGTTCATCGGCCGTCTTTGTGATCCGGTGATCTGCATGGCCGAGGGCAAAGTGCTGGCCGAAGGCACAATTGATGAGATCAAATCAAACGAACAGGTGATCGAAGCGTATCTGGGCACCGGGCTGAAGAACAAAGTAAAAGCAGAGATAGACCAATGAGCGAGCCGTTTCTGATAGGCGACGCCATGACCGGCGGTTACGGAACCGGCGCCGATATTCTGCACGAATGCACGGTGTCGGTGGACAAGGGCGAAGTCGCGGTAATCGTTGGCCCGAATGGCGCCGGTAAATCAACCGCGATGAAGGCCGTGTTCGGCATGCTGAATTTGCGCGAAGGCTCGGTCACATTGGATGGTGAAGACATCACAGCCCTTACCCCGCAAGCGCGCGTCGCCAAAGGCATGGCGTTCGTGCCCCAGACCAACAATATCTTTACCACAATGACGGTGGAAGAGAACCTTGAAATGGGTGCCTTTCTGCGCCGCGATGATATTCACGCCACCATCGACCAGATCTACGATCTGTTCCCGATCCTGCGCGACAAGCGCCGGCAAGCGGCGGGCGAACTGTCGGGCGGACAACGCCAGCAGGTAGCCTTTGGGCGCGCCCTGATGACCCAACCCACGGTGTTGATGCTGGATGAGCCGACCGCAGGTGTCTCACCTATCGTGATGGACGAATTGTTTGACCGGATTATCGAGGTGGCGCGCGCCGGTGTCACGATCCTGATGGTCGAACAAAACGCGCGACAAGCGCTGGAAATTGCCGATAAGGGCTATGTTCTGGTGCAGGGGCGCAATGGCTATTCGGGCAGCGGCAAGGATTTGCTCGCCAACCCGGATGTGCGCAAAAGTTTTCTGGGGGGATAGGGTGATGAGATGGACTATAGCAGCACTGATCGCATTCTTCAGCCAGCCGGCACAGGCGCTGGAACAGACAGAATTTGAATGCTCAATGTCAATGGCATGCACGGCGGCGACCGATTGCAGCATGGCAAATACACTTGAAATCAGTGTGAAAAAGGCTGCTGACCACTGGCTGGTGACCAGTTGGTATGGCAGCGCACCGCAAATCAAACTCGACACCAAATACACAGAAATTGCCGTGCCTATAGAACAGCACAATGATTTGTATCTGATGTCGATTAGTGAATTCGCCGGTGGCATCGACGTCACGATGTTGTCGCTTCACGAAAGCGGCAGTGCTTTTTACAGCAACCATATCGGTGGCGACATCCCGACGCCCTATGTTTATTTCGGCCAATGTATGGATCCAATCTGATGGACTTTCTGAACGCATTCGTCGCACTTGCAAACTACGTTCTGGTCCCCGGCATCGCGTATGGCGCGCAGCTGGCACTTGGCGCGCTTGGGGTGACGCTGATCTACGGCATCCTGCGGTTTTCCAACTTTGCCCATGGCGATACGATGGCCTTTGGCGCGATGGTCACCATCCTTTTCACTTGGTGGTTTCAGTCGATGGGAATCAATTTTGGCGTGCTGCCCACAGCCCTGCTCGCCTTGCCCTTTGGCATTGCGGCTACGTCAGCACTGCTGCTTGGAACCGACCGGTTGATCTATCGGTTTTATCGCAAACAAAAGGCCGCGCCTGTCATTCTGGTGATCGCCAGTATGGGCGTGATGTTTGTTATGAACGGGTTGGTGCGGTTTATCATCGGCCCGGACAACCAGCGGTTTGCGGACGGCGAACGCTTTATCATGCGGGCGCGCGATTTTAAGGAAATGACCGGACTTTCTGAAGGACTGGCGTTCAAGACATCCCAAGGCATCACCATCGTAACCGCCGTGGCCGTTGTTGCCGCGCTGTTCTGGTTCCTAAACCGCACCCGCACCGGTAAATCCATGCGGGCGTTTTCGGACAACGAGGATCTGGCCCTGTTGTCAGGTATCAATCCCGAACGGGTGGTGATGGTCACTTGGCTGATCGTGGCGGCATTGGCGACGATTGCCGGAACGCTTTATGGGCTGGATAAGTCATTCAAACCGTTCACCTATTTTCAACTGTTGCTGCCAATATTCGCCTCGGCAATCGTTGGCGGGCTGGGCAGCCCGCTTGGCGCAATTGTGGGCGGCTTTGTAATCGCGTTTTCCGAAGTGACGGTAACTTATGCGTTTAAAAAGGTGGTCGGCTATTTAGGCCCCGAAGGGTGGGAGCCCGACACGCTCGTGCAGTTATTATCCACCGATTATAAATTCGCAGTCTCCTTCGCGATCCTGATTATCGTGCTGTTGTTTCGACCAACCGGCCTGTTCGCGGGGAAATCAGTATGAGCTATACAACCAGAAATATCGCGATGTTCGCAGGCGTCTTCGCACTGATCGCCATCGCCGGATATGTGAACAGTTGGAACGTCGCCCTTGGCATCATCAACATGGGCCTGATCTCGGCTATTATGGCGCTTGGGGTCAATATGCAGTGGGGCTATGCGGGCCTGTTTAATATCGGCGTGATGGGGTTTGTCGCTCTTGGCGGGCTGGGCGCGGTGATCGTCGGAATGCCCCCCGTGGGTGAAGCATGGGCTGCTGGTGGTGGGCGCATGTTGGCCGCACTGGCCGTCGGATTGGCAACAATCGTAGGTGCAGTGCTTACATGGAAACGTCTGCCCAAAGGGGGCATGCGCGCCTTAAGCATACTGGTAATTCTTGTCACAGGTTTCTTTGTTTTCCGCGCACTATTTGATCCGGCTGTAAAAGCGATCGAGGCCATCAACCCGGCCGGAACCGGCTATCTTGGTGGGCTGGGCCTGCCGGTTATTCTGGCTTGGCCCGTTGGCGGCATGTTGGCAGCCGGGGCGGCCTGGAT
>JAHRVC010000095.1 GCA_019090885.1 Marinosulfonomonas sp. | reverse complement strand
TTCCAATTTGGCTGTGATCGGACGTTATATCCTGTCGCCCAAAATTTTGCAGAACCTTAACCGAATGAAATCGGGCGCTGGTGGCGAGATACAGTTGACTGATGCCATAGCGCAGGAAATCACGCAGGGGCGGGATGTCTTTGGATTTCGCTTTCGTGGCCAACGTTTTGATTGCGGTTCTAAAGCCGGTTATCTTCAGGCGACAGTGGCATTTGGTCTGGCTCGCGAGGAGTTGCACGACGAGTTTGCGCAATTCCTTGATGAGATGGTAAGCATTCCCAACGCGGCGCAATAAATTACGGCAGTAAAATTGAAAAATGTTCTGGTCACCGGAGGTGCGGGTTACATAGGCTCGCACGCCTGCAAAACTCTAAAGGCCAACGGCTATAATCCGGTCACTTTTGATAATCTGTCTACAGGCTGGCAGGATGCCGTTAAATTTGGCCCGTTTGAGCAGGGTGACCTGCTTGACCGGCCAAGGCTGGACGCGGTTTTCCAAAAATATAAACCAATAGCCGTTATGCATTTTGCCGCCCTTAGTCAGGTTGGCGAAAGCTTTGAAAAACCGGGACTTTACTGGCACAATAATGTGACTGGCTCGATCCATTTGATCGAGGCGGCGATTGCAGCGGGATGCCTGAATTTCGTGTTTTCATCGACTTGCGCCACATATGGCGATCAGGACAATGTTGTTTTGGACGAAGACAGTCGCCAGCTCCCTTCAAATTCCTATGGATCATCCAAACGCGCGATTGAGGAAATGTTGCGCGATTTCGGGCGCAGTGATGGATTGCGCCATGTGATTTTCCGCTATTTCAACGTGGCCGGCGCCGACCCTGACGGCGAGGTGGGCGAGTTTCACCGGCCCGAAACCCATTTGATACCTGTCCTGCTGGACGCAGTTGCTGGCAAACGCGATGCGCTGACGATCCACGGTACAGATTACGACACGCCGGACGGCACTTGTATTCGCGATTATGTGCATGTGATGGATTTGATCGATGCGCATGTTCGTGGACTTAAGTTGTTAGAGGATGGCGGCGAAAGTTCGGTGTTCAATCTGGGCACAGGCCACGGGTATTCGGTCAGGCAGGTTATTGAACAGGCCGGTGTTGTTACAAATCGTCCGGTCGTTAGTCACGAAGGACCACGTCGGGCCGGGGATTGCGTTAAACTGGTGTCAGGCAGTACACGCGCCGAGCAAGTGCTTGGTTGGCGGGCAGACCGATCTAGCCTGCCGGTGATGATTGCTGACGCATGGCGGTGGCATCAAAATGGCCATTACGACGCCTAGGCCCCCCGCATATTGTCTGGACCTGACACGTCTTGTGTCCCGGGTCGGGCAGGGTCCGTTGACCGGGATTGACCGGGTTGAGCTTGCATATTTTTCTAAATTTTTATCTGAAACACCGGTATTTTTCTGCCTTGTGAAGTTGCGGTTTGGGTATGTTTTGCTTGACCGGGCAGGGGCGCAGGCAGTTTACGACCGGATGGTTTTGGGCGCGGAATGGGGCAGCATTAATCGTCTTCGCTCTTTTGGATCAAAATTGCTCAACAGCGTCATACAGGCAGAGTCTGATATCAGTCGACTTTCTGTTGGCCATGCGCTTGCACAAGGTCTTTCCGGATTGTTGCGAAAGCACCTGCCCGATGGGACAGAGTATTTTAATGTTGGGCACTCGAACCTTTCAAAAAGGGTTCTGGGCGCAATGAAATCCCTGCCGGGGGCCCGCCTATCCATCCTTGTTCACGATGCGATTCCACTGGATTATCCGCAATTTCAGCGGCCAGAGATTCCGGCGCAATTTACGGCAAAGCTACAAGCTGTTGGCACATATGCGGACCGCGTCGTTTGCACGTCTGCCACTGCTCGTGATGATATTGTCCGGCATTTGTCAGAATGGGGCCGTGTGCCAGAAACGCTGGTCGCCCATCTGGGTGTGTCGCCGGTTCCCGATCTTACAGGCGGTTTGAACGACGGACTGCAAATTGCGCCGCCGTATTTCGTCATACTGGGAACGATTGAACCGCGCAAAAACCATGCGCTGTTGCTGGATATCTGGGAGCGGTTGGCAAAGTCCGGTGAGCTGTTTGCGAGCCTTGTGATTGTTGGCCGGCGCGGTTGGAATAATGGGGCAGTTTTTGAGCGTCTGGACAAAGCACCTACCGGTATTGTTGAGTTGAATGATTTGCCCGATCACGATGTCTGGTCGTTGATGTCGGGGGCGGCTGGCCTTTTGTTTCCAAGCCATTGCGAAGGTTTTGGTTTACCTGCAGCCGAGGCCACGGTGTTGGGGGTTCCGGTAATTTGCAACGATTTACCTGTTTTTAGGGAAATCCTAGGTAGTTATCCCGTTTACGCTGACGTGGCAGATATGTATTTATGGGAAACAAAGATCAAAAATTTCACTCACTATGGCGAAAATGGGGACAATAAGAGAAGTGTTGGGTTGGACAAAGACCAGTTGAGCTGGGATAAGCATTTTGAGAGTGTTTTAGGTTAAATTTGGCCTTTTATTGAGGTTGCCAAAGCGGGTTTATGTTCGGAGAGCAGGCTTGAGCGGATTGCAGGTTTACCGCCGAAGGTTGCAGCGTAAGCGCTGGCGGATACGTGCGTTCCGAAAACGGCGCGAGCTGACCAGCGTTCGCGATGCGACGGCCAAAATCCGGAACGATGACGTATTGCTGTTCGTGACATTAAGAAATGAGCGAACGCGCCTACCCTACTTTCTGAAATATTACCGTAGTTTGGGGGTTAACCATTTTTTCGTCGTTGATAATGTGTCCGATGATGGATCGCGCGAGTATCTGGAAAATCAAGACGACGTATCGGTCTGGTCGGCGAACGCCAGTTACAAGCGGGCCCGTTTTGGAACTGACTGGCTGAACTGGTTACTTCGAAAATACGCAAATGGTCACTGGACGCTGGTGGTCGATGTGGATGAATTTTTTGTCTACCCGTTTTGCGATACGCGCCCGATCCGGGCCTTGACCGACTGGCTGGATGCATCGTCTATTCGCTCGTTCGGTGCGATGTTGCTGGATATGTATCCCAAAGGGCCGGTCGCAGCACAGCCATATAGCGAAGGTCAGAACCCGTTTGAAATTGCATCGTGGTTTGACAGCGGGAACTATCAGATTGCGCGCAATGAAGACTATGGAAACTTGTGGATTCAGGGCGGTCCGCGGGCACGCGTGTTTTTTCCCGATACCCCTGAACGCGCTCCGGCATTGAACAAAATCCCACTGGTGAAGTGGCAGCGCAAATACACATTTGCCAGCTCGACCCATATGCTATTGCCGCGGGGCCTGAACTTTGTTTTTGACGAACGGGGTGGGGAAAAAATTTCCGGCTGCCTGCTACACGCGAAATTTCTGGATACTTTCGTTGAGAAATCGGCAGAAGAAATGGACCGTAAACAGCATTTTGCCAGCAGTCAGGAATATAAGGCCTACTACGAGAAAATCAGCGAAAACCCTGATCTTTGGTGCAAGTGGTCAGAAAAGTATATCAATTGGCGACAGCTTGAAATTCTTGGCCTGATGTCGAAAGGAAACTGGGCGTGAGCGTGGGTTTCGTGATGTTGGTGCATGAGGCGTTGAACCGCGCCGAGCAGGTGGCCCGGCAATGGGCCAGTCACGGATGCCCGGTTGTCATTCACGTCGATAAACCTGTTGGCCGACAGGACTACGACAAATTTGTAGCCAGCCTGTCGGATCTGGACAATGTGCAGTTCTCGCGCCGTCGTAAATGCGAATGGGGACGCTGGTCGCTGGTGGCGGCGACGCAGGATGCATCGGCGCAGATGCTGGCCGAGTTTCCAGAGGTGCGGCATGTGTTTCTGGCGTCTGGTTCCTGCCTGCCGTTACGCCCGGTCCAAGAGCTGGTGGCGTATCTTGATGCAAGGCCGAGAACTGATTTTATTGAATCTGTCACCACAGAGGATGTGTTGTGGACGACGGACGGGCTTGAGGCCGAGCGATTTACCCTGCGGTTTCCATTTTCTTGGAAAAGACACCGGGCGCTATTTGATCGCTATGTGCGGTTCCAGCGTTTGATCGGGTTTCAGCGCGAGATACCGGAATCGATCCTGCCGCATTTGGGATCGCAGTGGTGGTGTTTGTCCCGACAAACGCTGTCGGCCATCCTTGAAGACCCAGACCGATTCTATTACGACAAATATTTTTCGAAAGTCTGGATCCCAGATGAAAGCTATTTTCAGACACTTGCGCGATTGTATTCGACGGATATTGAAAGCCGCTCACTGACGCTGTCAAAATTCGATTTTCAGGGCAAACCGCATGTTTTCTACGACGACCATTTGCAGCTATTGCGCCGGTCAGACTGTTTTGTTGCCCGTAAAATCTGGCCGTTTTCCGAAAAACTGTACAAAAATTTCCTGTCTCCAGATGTCTCGGGCCTAGGCGCAACAGAGCCTAACCCGAGCAAAATAGACAAGGTTTTTGCCAAAGCTGTTGAGCGGCGCACAACCGGGCGGGCTGGGCTTTATATGCACAGTCGATTCCCACTGGAAGGTTTTGAAAAGGGACATACCAGCGCTCCATACTCGGTGTTTGAGGGCTTTAGCGAACTGTTTGATGACTTTGAGGCTTGGCTGGAAAAAGCCGTGGGTGGTCGGGTTCATGGCCATCTTTATGACCCGGAACGGGTGGAATTTGTTGATCGTGAATCTATCTATGCCGGGGCGTTAAGCGACAGCGCCCCAATCCGCGACTATAACCCGACAGGGTTTCTGACGAGCCTGATCTGGAATACGCGGGGTGAACGGCAGAGCTTTCAGTTTGGGCCAAAAGACAATCAGGATATTTCTTGGTTGATATCGACCGACCCAAACGCGCAGATTTCCGTCATTTCAGGCGCTTGGGCGATTGAATTATTCAATTCAAATATGAATTTTTCGGCGATTAAAAAGGAGGCCGGGCGACTGCAGCGCATTGAGATCGAACACCTGAAAATTCTTCGGTCAATGTATACTAAAGCACGTGTGCGCATTTGGACGATGGCAGAATTTGTAGAGGCGCCGATGGAGCCATTGCAGACTATTATTGATGAAATCGGGCAACGGAATGTACGTCGCCTGACCGAAGCGCCAAAAATGGTCAATCTGGATGGGTTTGGACAGTTTTTGCAGAACCTAAAAAATCAAGGCATGCAGGCGCATGTTATGGGTGATTTCCCGGTCGACAGTGATACTGGACCACAGACACCGCCGCGCCGCCGCCCCTATCTGGTGCAATAGCGGATGGCGAGGCAATTCGATTATTTCGTGGTTTTTGCAGAGATGCGCACAGGCTCGAATTTTCTTGAAGCCAACCTGAACTCGGCAGACGGGATTTCCTGTCTGGGAGAGTTGTTTAACCCGCATTTTATCGGCCATGCCGGCCAGACAGAGTTTTTGGGGATGGCGATCCAGGAACGCGAATCCGATCCATTGGCATTGATTGACCGGATGAAAAGCGCGTTTGATGAACTGCCGGGTTTTCGGTTTTTTCATGATCATGATCCCAGAGTGTTGAAACACTGCTTGGCGGATCGGCGTTGCGCAAAAATAATACTAACCCGAAACCCGTTGGACACTTATGTCTCGCGTGAGATCGTGCGCCAAACCGGGCAGTGGCGGCTGGGTGACTTGCGCAATGCCAAAACGGCATCGATTCACTTTGATGCGGCTGATTTTTCGCAGCATCTGGAAACGCACAGAACGTTCCAGTCAAAATTGCAACTTGAGTTACAGACCAGTGGGCAGACCGCCTTTTACATTGGATATGACGATATTTCGGATACCGATGTGGTTAATGGGCTGGTGGTTTATCTGGGCAGCAAAACAAAGATCAAAGCGGCATCTAAGAAAACCAAAAAGCAAAACCCAAAGCCACTGGAAGAAAAAGTCGAGAATTTTCAGGAGATGGAAAAATCTTTGACTGGGCTGGATCTATTTGACCTGAACCGAACACCAAACTTTGAACCCAGACGTGGCCCGGGTGTTCCGGGGTTTGTAGTGGCGGCGCAATCACCGATTCTTTTCATGCCAATTCGTTCTGGTCCGCGCGGCAAAATATTGGAGTGGCTGGCAAACCTTGACGGTGCAGAGCAGGCGGATCTGATTACGGGCTTTACCCAGAAATCGCTACGCCAATGGAAGCGCCAGTCAAAAGGGCACTGTTGTTTTACGGTTGTGCGCCACCCGGTTGCGCGGCTTCACACGGCGTTTGTGCGCCACATATTGGTGCCGGGTCCGGAAAATTACGCGGTGATCCGCGAGGCTTTGCGGAAAAATTATAAAATTCCACTCCCTGAAGGCGCACCGGAATCGTCGTTTTCCAAGGCGGACCATCGCGCCGCATTCTTGGCATTTGCGGAGTTTATCAAGGGGAACCTGAACGGGCAAAGCAGCATCCGGGTGGACGTGGCCTGGGCTTCGCAGACGGAAATACTGCAGGGTTTTGCAAAAATGATGCTACCCGACGTTGTAATCCGGGAAAATGAACTGGTTGCTGGTTTGGGGTTTGTGTCGGCGAGTGTTGGTCAGTCGTCGCCAAGCCTAATCGAGCATGCTGACAGCGCGCAGTTCAAGCTTTCGGATATTTACGACGATGAGTTAGAAGCGGCGGTACGTTCTGCTTATCAGCGCGAATATATGAATTTTGGGTTTGGCCCGTGGGATGGAACCTAGGCGGCCTTGATCGCCGGAGATTCAGTTAAAATTGCGTGTAGTGTGGCCGGGTCCGAGTTGGCACGCAGTTTGGCGCAGATGGATGTGTCGCGCATCGTGCGTGAAACTAAGGCGAGTGCCTTTAAATGTTCGACCCCTGCATCTTGTGGTGCAAACAGCGCGAAAACGAGGTCGACCGGCTGGCGGTCGACCGAGTCAAATTTCAGTGGTTGTTCAAGGCGAACAAATGCACCCGCAACCCGATCAAGGCCACTTAACCGGGCATGCGGCAGGGCAACACCGTGGCCGACACCCGTGGGTCCCAGGCTTTCACGTTCAAGCAGAGCATCAACAGATTCATCCTGACGCAGTCCAAGGACAGACGATGCAAGCCCGCCCAGATCAATAAACAAGCGCCGTTTACTGGATATTTTGCCTACGACTTTGACTGCCGCTGGCGCCAGTATGCTCGATAAATCCATATTCAGTTGCTTTTCATTCAGCCCAGGCGGGCCTTGGTTTATGCCATATTGCTGGGGTCTATCCAGCCGACGTTTCCGTCGTCCCTGCGGTAGACCACATTAATTCCGTCATTACCTTCATTACGAAAGACCAACACGGGAGCCGCCGCCAGTTCCATTTGCATCACTGCTTCGCCGACCGTTATCGATGGAATTTTTGTCTCCATCTCGGCGATGACCAAGGGTTGCAACGAATTTGGTTCTGATTCTTCCGTTTCTTCCGATGCGGCGAGGATATAAGTCGATGCGGCGGAAAGTTCAACCGGCTGCTGCCTGTCCTTGTGATGATCCTTTAGCCGTCGCTTGTAGCGGCGCAGCTGTTTTTCCATTTTCTCATTACATTTATCGAATGCGCTATAGATATCAGTGGCATGCGCTTTTGCCTGCGCTGTCAGTCCGGTGGATAGATGCACGGTGGCTTCGCAAACATATTCATGCGCGCTTTTTGAAAAAATTATGCCGGCGTCTGTGGGGCGCTCTGCATATTTTCCTACAACCACGCTAAGTTCGGATTTAACGTGGTTTTGCAGTGCTTCGCCGATGTCGATTTGTTTTCCGGTGATCTGATAACGCATGAAACCTCTCAATTTTGATACAATTTTCCGACTGCCGCCCCAATTCGCAGCATCTTTGTCGTAAAAATGTAGGTGAAATTCTCCGACCCGATCGTTGCGGGAACGGTCTGCGCCGGATGCCGTAACGGCAAGGCACGCACGATGAATTTGGGATCATGCATTACCCTATTTGGCGGTGACTCGGGCCGGGTTGTCAACTTAAACCGCCAAAAAACGAAAAATGATTAACTAATTCGGAAACTTTTTCCAAGGTAGACGCGCCGAACGTTTTCATCTTGAACGACTTCGTCGGCGGTGCCGCTCATTAGAACTTTGCCGTCGTGCAGAATGTAGGCGCGATCGACAATTTCTAGGGTTTCACGTACATTGTGATCGGTAATCAAAACGCCAATGCCCCGGGTTTTCAATTCGCTAACGAGGGTCCGGATTTCGGCTACGGCAATCGGATCGACCCCGGCAAACGGCTCATCCAAAAGAACGTATTTTGGATTGGCTGCCAGACATCGCGCGATTTCAACCCTGCGACGCTCGCCGCCGGACAAGGATAATGCCGAAGCGCGGCGCAGGTGGGTTATCGAAAATTCTGACAGCAACTCTTCCAACCGCTCGCGACGTAAAGTCGGGTCACTTATGGCAATTTCCAAAATGGCCAGAATATTATCTTCGACGGACAGACCACGAAAAATCGACATTTCCTGTGGTAGGTAGCCGATCCCAAGTTTCGCGCGGCGATACATCGGCAACAGCGTTACATCACGCCCGTCAATCAGCACTTGTCCGCCTTCGGGCGTGACCAGGCCAGCGATTGAATAAAAACAGGTGGTTTTCCCGGAACCGTTGGGCCCCAGCAGGCCAACAACTTCACCACGTGACAAAGTCATGCTTACATCACGAATAACTACGCGCTTGCGATAGCTTTTGCGCAGGTGCTTTATCTGCAGCCCGGTCTCGCCGTCGGCAACTTTGAGGGTGGGCTTATCGGCCATCAGTTTTCGCCTGTGCGTAAAATGCTTTTCACCCGGCCGCCCATTGCCGCAACGCCTGTGTTTAGGTTGATAGTCATTTTGTCCGAGGACAGGGCATTGCGGCCCTGCGTCAGGATGACATTACCGGTCATGACAATCACGCCTGAATCGATTGAGTATTCTGCTTGCTGTGCTTCGGCCGCTTCGGCGCCGCTAAGCAGCGTGACGCCGCCGCTGGCAAAAAGCCGTGAAACACGACCAGTCGAGTCGTTGTTCTTGGCCGCATACTCGACGCGGACTTTGGCCGCTGAAAGGCGCATGTCCCCCTGACCGATTAACACATTTCCGGTGAATAGCGCTGTTCCGTCGCTTTGATCGATACGCAATTGGTCGGCGGACATTTCGACGGGCAAGGTCGTGTCGTGTTGAAGGCCGCCGAAAGCGACCTGCGCTCCCTGTGCAATAGCCAACCCAGCGCTGAAAGTTGCAAGCAGTGCAAAAAATAGGATTTTCAGGTGGTTCATCGCAAATATGCCTGCTTGTTGCTAAGGGGTGTATATCAGATTGACGCCATTTTTGAACACAAGAACGTACCCGTTGTCGCCGCCGTCATGAAATTGTTGCGTCATAACCATCTGACCTGCGGTCACCAGACCCATAGGGCCGTCTGCCGTCACGGTGCCGCCAGTCGACAATTCGCTAAGATCCAGCCGCGCAAAGGCGTTATCAGTCACCACAGAATAACCGGTCGAAGTGGATATTTTTATGCCGTCTGACAATTGCGCGGTTTTGGTGCTGTTTTCGATGCGCGCGACGGTCGCCGTAATTTCTGTTTTAAAGCCATCCGGCGATTGGACAACAGCGCGCAAGTTGCTGGCCGTCAAGTCCTGTGAGCCACCAGAATCAGGAACCGCCTTGTCGGCCGTCACCGTTATCGCCGAACCGCCCAATGACATGCCGGAGTAGGCGGGGTTGCCAATGCCTTGCGCACGGGAAAGTTCTTGCACGTCGACCTTGGCAAATGGGATCGACTGCGCCGGGTTAAGCGATTTGGCGACCAGAAACAGTGTTGATAAGATCGCAAGCGCCAATAGCGGTAGGGTTATTTTGAGTGAAAGTATCAGTCGTGAATAGCTGTTGTCGGATGCAAACATCGTCAAACCACACCAGCACGCAGGCAGTCATGGACGTGTAAAATACCGACGGCCTTAGGCCCGGCAGTTGCATCAACCACAAAAAGGCAGGTGATTTTCTGCGCATTCATCAAGGCGACAGCTTCTTGGGCCAAGGCGTCGGGGCTGATTGTGGTGGGTGCTGCGGTCATAACTTGCGATGCATTTAAATCGAGCAACCCATCCATATGACGCCGCAGGTCGCCGTCAGTCACAACACCGACAAGGCCAGATGTGTTGCTTGTAACGCCAACGACACCAAACCCTTTTTGACTGATTTCAATAAGGACATCCCCCATTGGGGCTGATTCATCCGCCAGCGGCAGGTCAGTGTGCATCAAGTCGCCAACACGCGACAGGCGCGCGCCCAGATTGCCGCCGGGATGAAAATCACGAAAATCCTCGGGCGTGAATTGCCGGTTTTCCATCAGACAGATCGCCAGTGCATCGCCCATTGCCAGCGTCATTGTAGTTGAGGTCGAGGGAACGATACCGGTGCCGCAAGCCTCTTCTGCGTTGGGCAGGATAAGGGCAACGTCGGACTGGCGGATAAGAGTGCTTTCGCCGCGCCCGGAAATGCCGATCAACGGTATATTAAAACGTCGGGTGAAGGCGATCAGGTTGGCCAATTCAGGCGCTTCGCCGGAATAGGAAATCGCCAGTGCGACATCTTCGGATGTTACCATTCCGAGATCACCATGGCTGGCCTCGGCCGGGTGGACGAATTGCGCCGGGGTTCCGGTGCTGGCCAAAGTCGCGGCAATTTTTCGTGCGATATGGCCGGATTTGCCGATGCCCGAAACGATCACACGGCCCTTGGCGTTGGCCAGAACATCAACGGCCTGAGCAAAGCTATCACCGATGGTTGTGGCAAGCATAGCAAGCGCATCGGCCTCTCGGTTGATGACGCGTTGTGCGGTGGAAAGGGTCGAAGTTTTGGTCATTCAGCGGTGCCTTTTCAGTGGGCGAAGATGTCTAGTTCAGGCCAGCCAGCCAGATCAAGCTGCGCCCGTGTTGGAAGGAAATCAAAACAGGACCGCGCGATTTCTGTGCGGCCTTCGCGGGCCAGACGGGCATCCAGTTTTTCTTTCAGAGCGTGCAAATAGAGAACGTCGGAAGCGGCATAAGATATTTGCGCATCGGTTAGCTTCTCTGCACCCCAATTGCTCATTTGCTGCTGTTTGGAGACATCCACATTCAGCATCTCATCAAGAAGATTTTTCAGCCCGTGACGGTCGGTATATGTGCGGATCAGCTTTGATGCGATCTTGGTGCAATAGACCGGCGCTGTCAGGGCGCCAAAAGCGTTGAACAGTGCGGCGATGTCAAAACGGCCAAAGTGGAACAGTTTCAGGACATTGGGGTCGCGCAGCATTTTGCAAAGATTGGGTGCCTCTGTCTGGCCAATTTCGATCTGCACCAGATGTGCATTCCCATCGCCGCCCGACATTTGAACGACGCAAAGCCTGTCGCGGTGCGGGTTAGGCCCATTGTTTCACAGTCGATGGCCACGATAGGCCCTAATTCCAGCCCGTCCGGAAGGTCTTTTTTATATAGGTAATTCGCCACTTTGGCCTCTCATCATCGGGGGGTGTTGCTGCAAAATTGCATTCTGACCCATACATTGCGCGGTTTGTAGTCTTTCAATACATCTTTCCACTGAAAAATGGAGCCAAAAATACCGTCATCGGGAATCTGGCAGGTTTTTGCGAACCGGGCCGGCGGCGATCGGTCCCTAAACTACGAATATTGCAGCGACAATTCCTTGTTTACACTTTCCAAAAACCGGGCGGCGGCAACTGGTAAAGTCCGGCCGCGTAAATGCCCGGCGATCAAAATTCCGGCAGGGATGCCACTAGTGTCCAGCGGCACCATGGCAAGTCGGTCATTTGCCAAATCCGGTCTTAAATTTATGCCAAGGCAAAAGCTTAACGCCTCGCTGTCCTGCGACATCAGGCGCAGCAGATCAAGGCTGTTGGATTCAAGCGCTGGTTCCAGCGCGATCCCGATTTTCTTGGCCGTTGCATCCAACACTTCACGGATGCCTTCGGGGTGCTTGGGCAGCAGCAATGGGTATTCAACGCAGTCGTAGATCCGCAGACGTTTCTTGCTGGCCAGCGGATGCCCCTCTGACATTATGCAAAAAACCTGCTGGGCGCCGGAATAAACAGTTCGCATTTTTTCAAGGTGTATGGGGTCAAAGACAATGGCGATGTCATTAGTGTTGTCCAAAAGCGAGGTTTCCGCCTCGCCCCGTTCATGCAGGTTAACGCCGAATGTGACTGCTGGAAATTCGAGCAGATGGCGCTTGATCAGGGCGGGCAGGAAGAACTGCACAACTTCGCGGGTGGTGGCGATATTTATGTGGCCGGCGCGCATACCGGTTAGGTCGGCGATCCGCGATTTCACCCGATCCATATCGGCGATCTGATCGCGGATATGTTTTAGCAGGATTTCACCGGCAATGTTGGGGCGCAAACCGGCGGGGTGGCGTTCAAATATCTCAACACCCAGTTCTTTCTCAATTCCCAAAATCCGGCGGTTCAGGGCCGAAGGGGTGATGTTCAGTTCCTCGGCTGCGCTGCGCAATGACCCGGTTCGGGCGATCTTTTCAATGTATTTTAAGACCTGAAGGTGACGCATCAGACTGCTTTCATTGAATAAAATTATATGTTGCATTTTTTGCAACGCATAGGTGATTTCTTAGCAACAGACTGCAACACATTCAAGCGGTATCACCGTGACAAGTGATTCACTGTCTGAAAACGGGGCGCGTCGAATGTCGCAGAAATTAGTTGTCATAGGCGCCGGAATGGCATCCGGCCGGATGCTGGAAGAGCTGTTTGAACTGGCTCCGGATACCTATGACGTCACGCTGTTTGGTGCAGAACCTCGCGGTAACTATAACCGCATCATGCTGTCGCCGGTTCTGGCGGGCGATAAAACCTATGAGGAAATCGTCACCCACGACGCGGATTGGTATCGCGATAACGGTGTGGATTGCCGCTTTGGCGAAGCTATCGTCAAAATTGATCGCAAGAAAAAGCAGGTGATCAGCACCTCCGGCGCAACCGATTACGACAAGCTGGTTATCGCGACCGGTTCGGCGTCATTCTTTATTCCGGTGGCTGGAAATGACCTGCCCGGTGTCATCGGGTTTCGTGATCTGGATGATGTCGAGGCGATGCTGGCGGCGGCGAAAAAGCCAAATGGCAGGGCCGTTATTATCGGCGGTGGCTTGTTGGGGCTTGAGGCAGCCGCAGCCCTGAACGAACAGGGTATGAGCGTTACGGTGCTGCACCTGATGGGCCATCTGATGGAGCGTCAGCTTGATCCCGCAGCCGGGTATCTTTTGCAAAAAGAACTGGAAAGGCGCGGCATTCGGGTGATCTGTAACGCCCATACAAACGCTATCGTTGGCACAGATCGTGTCGAGGCCGTGTTGCTTGAGGATCAATCTACCCACCCTGCAGATATCGTGGTCATGGCGGCCGGTATCCGCCCTGAAACGCGTCTTGGCATTGATGCGGGATTGCACACCGAGCGGGGCATCGTTGTTTCGGACGGGATGCAAACCTCGGACCCGGATATTCTTGCACTTGGCGAATGTGTTGAACATGACGGCGTTGTCTATGGTCTGGTTGCGCCACTTTATGACATGGCCAAGGTGCTTGCCCGCACGTTGACTGACGAAGTGGCGGCGTTCAAAGCGCCCGAGGTTTCCACCAAGTTGAAAGTCACCGGTGTTGATTTGTTCTCGGTCGGGGATTTTGGCGAAGAATACGAGGAAATCGTGTTTCGCGATCCCGCGCAGGGCGTTTACAAACGCATCACGCTGCACGAGGATCGTATCGTCGGGTTGGTGATGTATGGCGATACGCGCGACAGCAGCTGGTTCTTTGACAAGCTGAAAACCCACGAAGACATTAGCGAAATTCGCGGTACCCTGATTTTCGGTTCGGCCGGGCAGGGGATTGATCCGCTGGCAGCGGTCGCCGCGATGTCGGACAATTCCGAGATTTGCGGCTGTAACGGGGTCTGCAAAGGCACCATCGTAACGGCAATTAATGGCGGTGCGACTGATTTGGGGGCGATCCGGGCGGTGACCAAGGCGTCGGCGTCTTGCGGCAGTTGCACCGGTCTTGTCGAACAGGTGCTGTCCAGCACATTGGGCGATGATTTCATCTTGCCAGCCGCGTCGGGCATATGTGCCTGCACCGATCTGTCACATGCTGATATTCGCCGGGTCATTAAATCCCGTTCGCTCAAAACCATTCCGGCACTGATGCAGGAAGCGGGCTGGAAAACATCTTGCGGCTGCCATGTCTGCCGCCCGGCGCTGAACTATTACATGATCGCCGAATGGCCGCTGGAATATGCCGACGATCTGCAAAGCCGTTTTGTGAACGAACGCAACCACGCCAACATCCAGAAAGACGGCACATATTCCGTTGTTCCGCGGATGTGGGGCGGGATGACAACACCGACTGAATTGCGCGCCATTGCTGATGCGGCCGAAAAATACAAAGTGCCGACCATTCATGTGACAGGCGGTCAGCGGATTGATCTGCTGGGTGTTCAGCGCCAAGATTTGCCCGAAATGTGGGCCGATCTGAACGCCGCCGGTATGGTATCGGGACACGCCTATTCCAAGGGGCTGCGCACGGTGAAAACCTGCGTTGGCACCGATCATTGCCGCTTTGGAACGCAGGACAGCACCGGGCTGGGTATCCAGCTTGAAAAAATGCTGTGGGGCAGTTGGACGCCCCATAAGGTCAAGCTGGCCGTGTCGGGATGCCCGCGAAATTGTGCCGAGGCAACGTGCAAGGATCTGGGCGTCATCTGTGTGGACAGTGGTTATGAGGTTTCGGTGGCGGGCGCTGCCGGGATGGAATTAAAACAGACCGAAGCGCTGGCAAAGGTTGAAACCGAGGCAGAGGTTCTCGATCTGGCGGCCGCGTTTATCCAGCTTTACCGCGAGCACGCCGCCTATCTGGACCGGCCCTATAAATGGGTCGCCAAAGTTGGCTTGGATTGGGTGATTGAACGCGTCGTGGATGATCTGGAAAACCGCGCCGCCCTGTGTGAACGCTTTGAGATTTCGCAATCGGTTTACCGCGCTGATCCGTGGGCCAAGCAAGCAACGCCAGAGTTTCAGGCCAATAAATGGGCCGCGTTGGCAGACCTGACACTAGAGGCTGCAGAATGAGCAACTGGATCGACATCGCCGCACTGAACGACATTCCGCTACGCGGTGCGCGGGTGGTGAAATCGCGCGTTGGATGCGTTGCTGTATTTCGCACGGCCGAAGACAAGGTTTTCGCAATTGATGACAAATGCCCACACGAAAAAGGGCCGCTGTCCGAAGGGATCGTGCATGGCACGGCGGTGACATGCCCGCTGCACAACTGGGTCATTGATCTTGAAACTGGCATGGCGCGCGGCGCCGACGAAGGGCGCGTTAATACTTATGAAATCAAGGTCGAAGACGGCCGTATATTGTTGGACGGGGCACGTTTGCTGGCCCGTTCGGCTGCCTAGAACCAAAGGGGTAAAAATGGCATATCTTCAACCAAGTGAATTCGTCACCAAGCTGATCGACGCAGGCGAATCCAAAGTCTTCATGTCGACCAAAGACACGTTGATCCGTTCATACATGGCGGGGGCGATCCTTGCGCTGGCGGCGGCTTTTGCGATCAGCATTAATGTTAATACTGGACAGCCGCTGGCCGGTGCTGTGCTGTTTCCAGTCGGTTTTGTTCTGCTTTACCTGCTTGGGTTTGACCTGTTGACCGGCGTGTTTACCCTTGTGCCGCTGGCGCTGATTGATAAACGCCCCGGCGTCACGGTCGCGGGCATGTTGCGCAACTGGGGGCTGGTTTTCGTCGGCAACTTTGGCGGCGCGTTCACGGTGGCGGTGTTCATGGCGATCATCTTTACCTACGGGTTTACCGCAGAACCAAACGCGATCGGACAAAAGATTGGCGTCATCGGCGAAGGTCGTACCGTTGGCTATGCAGATCACGGTGGCGGGGGAATGCTGACCCTGTTTATCCGCGGTGTGCTGTGTAACTGGATGGTGTCCACCGGTGTTGTCGCAGCTTTCATGTCGACACAGGTTACAGGCAAAATTCTGGCCATGTGGATGCCGATCATGTTGTTCTTTTACATGGGCTTTGAGCATTCGATCGTGAACATGTTCCTGTTCCCATCGGGCCTGTTGCTGGGCGGTAGCTTTACGGTTTCTGACTATTTGATCTGGAATGAAATTCCGACCGTCATCGGGAACCTTGTTGGTGGCTTCACCTTTGTCGGGTTGACGCTTTATTCCACACACATCAAAACCGGGGCCAAGCGCAATACAGCGGCGGTTCCGGCTGAATAAAAGACAAGCCCCGCCTGCGAGGGCGGGGCATCTTCTATGACAAAAGATCTGGCGATAAGTATCGGGCAATGCTCGAGGACAGGGCGCAAGGAAATCAATCAGGATTTCCACGGCGCCCTGATCCCTGTTCAGCCCGAGCTTTCCCTAAAGGGCATAACGATTGCACTGGCGGACGGAATCAGTTCCAGCGACGTCAGCCAGATCGCTGCTGAATCGACGATCAAAAGCCTGCTAAGCGATTATTACTGCACCTCTGATACATGGTCGGTGAAAACCTCGGTTTTGCGGGTGATCCATGCCACCAATTCATGGCTGTTTGCCGAAACCAAGCGCAATATTGACGCCTATGACATGGACAAGGGCTATGTCTGCACCCTGAGCGCGTTGGTGCTCAAATCGCATATGGCGCATCTGTTCCATGTGGGCGACAGCCGGATTTACCGCATCCAAGGCGACAGTCTGGAGCAACTGACAGAGGATCATCGCACGGTGGTTTCGTCGGTGCAAAGCTATCTGGCGCGCGCGATTGGCATGGCGCAATCGGTCAGTGTGGATTACCGCACATTACCATTGGCGCAGGGGGATGTGTTCGTTCTTGCCACGGATGGGGTCTATGAACACAGCAGCGCCAAATTCATCTGCAAGACGATTCACCAACACGCGGGCGATCTTGACGCGGCGGCCAATGCGATCGTGTCGGATGCCTATGATAGCGCCAGCCCGGATAACCTGACCGTTCAGATCGTGCGCGTCGACAGCCTGCCCGAAGGGGCCGCCAGCGATGCCATCGCACAATCAGAAAACCTGCCCGCACCACCATTGCTGGAAGCCGGGCAGGTGTTTGAAGGCTACAAGGTGCTGCGCCCGTTACACGCCAACCACCGCAGCCATATCTATCTGGTCGAAGATGCGGAGAGTGGTGAAAAAGCTGCCCTGAAAATCCCGTCGATTGATCTGCGTGAAGATGGCGACTATCTGCGCCGCTTTATGATGGAGGATTGGATAGCCCGGCGGCTGAATTCTGCCCATGTGCTAAAGGCTGTTGCCCAGACCCGTAAACGCAATTTCGTCTATTCACTTACGGAATACATCGAGGGCCAGACCTTGGCGCAATGGATGACGGACAATCCAAAATGCGATCTGGAGACCATGCGTGATCTGGTTGAGCAAATCGCCAAGGGTCTGCGCGCCTTTCATCGCAAGGAAATGTTGCATCAGGATTTGCGGCCTGAAAACATCATGATCGACCCGGCAGGGACTGTGAAAATCATCGACTTTGGCGCGACGCGGGTTGCGGGTGTATCCGAGGCTGGCCCGGTGGTGACCGATCAGGAAGTTCTGGGAACTTTCCAATATGCAGCGCCCGAGTATTACGTTGGCGAAGCTGGCAGCAGACAATCGGATTTCTTCTCGCTCGGGGTGATTGCCTATCAAATGGTGACCGGAAAACTGCCCTACGGAACCCAGATACCCAAGACGCGCACAAAGGCGCAGCAAAAGAAATTGCGCTATGCCAGCGCGCAAAGTGACGCCCTGCACATTCCCGACTGGGTGAATGGCGCGCTGCAAAAGGCGGTGCATCCAGATCCGTTCAAGCGCTACGAAACCCTTTCGGAATTTTTGGCTGATCTTAGGAAGCCCAACAAGAAATTTATGTCAGGCGCGCATGTTCCGCTGGTTCAAAGGAACCCGGTTGTATTCTGGCAGGCCGTGTCAATAATTCTGGCTGGCATAGTTCTGTTGCAACTTTTGTCTTAATTGTCGCTCGGATCAGAATACAGCCTGACGGCCTTGCTTTGTATTTTCCAACGCGTCTGGATCATATTGATCAGGTAACTTAGAAAAATGGTGAGCCGTGATGGGTTCGAACCATCGACCTACTGATTAAAAGTCAGTTGCTCTACCAACTGAGCTAACGGCCCACTCGAAGCG
>JAHRVC010000094.1 GCA_019090885.1 Marinosulfonomonas sp. | reverse complement strand
GCGATTGCAAAAACTCCAGAAAACTATCGCCGCCAAAGCGCAGCAACCGCCGGATAGCTTCAAGGTTTGGGTGAGAGACCAGATAGGTTCCCAGATCCTCAAGAAACGATTCCGGTGTTTTGGACAGGTGGCCGGCCGCGACCGACAAAACGGTGCCCGTCAGTTCATCGTCATAGGACGTCAGGGATTCGAAATTTTCGAACCCCAGCCCGGCCAGACCGGCAATCGTTTTCCAGCTGTCCGGCCCGTAAGTGTCGCGAATAAAACACTGGACCGACCGATTAATCAGACCGTACATAACTTCCCCTCATTCCTTGGGGAAGGATCGCCTGGACCTCTTAAAAAACCGCAAATTTTTTAGTTTCTTCGGAAGAAATCAGCGGGGCCGCACGAAAATCTCAACGTCCGAAAATTTCAGCGTATTGAAAGGGGCTGGTTGCGTGGTGAAATTGCCGGTCAACAAATCGTCGATTATATCTGACTCATGGCGCCCGAAATAACCGGATCCGACAATCTCGGGCCCTCCAACGTTTGACCACTCGCCGTCAGCGTCCTGTACCCAAATTATGCCTTCTACATATTTGCCGTCGCGTCGCGCCCAAACCACGAAAATTTCTTGCCCTTCCGTCTTGGGCAGAAAATCTGCAAACAAACCGATACAGGCCGGGTTTCCCGCCGGGGTCTGCTGCTTACATCCTTGCAAAATGGACGCAGCTTTGTCTGAAACATCCACGCCATCAGGAAGGCTATGCCCATCCGGGCGGATTGGCAGGGTTTCTTTTAGCGCAGCAATATCCTGTTGCTCCCTGGTGGATTGATTGCCGGGATCATTTTTGAAATTCCATTCGTTGGAGCTACCGTCCAAAGCTTCGAGCCGTTCTTCCAGCGCATCCGCATCCGGGCCACCATAAGCGGCCAAAACCGCCAGCGCAGCTTTGCCGGGCTTGCCCCACTCGCGGCCGATTTCCCACAGATCCAGATCGCTGGCAGCAATCTGACCATCTTGAAACCGGGCCATCTGACTGGCGGTTGAAATGCGCTGTGGGTTAAGCAACGGCGTCAGCCACAGGGCGGCCACACCTACCATCGCCAGTGCCATAGTGATGTTGGCCTTGCGAATACCGCCCATCCAGTTGGCGTTACGCACAATTGCCAGCGCGTAGATCAGCGCGTAGGCCAGCACAAATACAGCGATGACCACGGCTGCGATCCGCTCCGGCGACCAGCCATACTGGTTTATCCGCGCCCAGATTGCATAGGCGGCAAGGGCCGCAAGGATCGGTAACAGCACCGCAAGGGCACGCGCGACCTTGCGCATGAATCCGGGCGCAACGGCCAAGCCGTCCTTTTGGTCTATCGCAATTGTTATCAACGTGACCGCGCCAATCACCATTGACATCAAAATGCCTGCCGCAGACAGGTTGCCAAACAATCCCGATATGCCCTGAATGGGCACCGCCACAACGAAAATCGCCACAACGATCAGCACCACGGGCAGGAACAGGCGCAACAGGCGCAACACCAGATAGGGTGAGACATAGGCCCGCAACTCATACACAACCGCCAGTGCCAGCCCAAGTGCGCCGCCAGTCAGCAGGTAGGGCACGGCTTCTATGCGCAGAAAATCCTCGATGATTTCCAGCCCGACGATTTTCAGCAGTTGATCTGAAAGCATGACAACGCCCCAGAATACTCCGACAAAAACCCAGGCCACGGCGTAGCGCACCACGATATTCCATGCGTGATCGAAAAGCGCGGCGTAATCGTTCCAGCGGCTGTTATCGCTAAGGCCCGCAATCAAAAATGGCAGCGGAACGCTGGACAGAATGATGAACGCAAGCATCGGGTCAGCGGTTTCAAGAAGATTATCCACCTCCTCAAAGCGAAAGCTGGCCCAGAGCAGCAAAAGCGCCGGAATGACCGACACCGCCAACCCGGCAAGGGCGGCGCGGCGGATCGTTAGTGGCCCGATTGAAACGAGCAGGCTGACAAAAAAGGCGCTGGCAAAGGCCGCGATCGTCATTATTGCACGTTCGTTTTCGACATGATCCCAAAGAATGTCGAATATCCACGCGGCCAACCCGGCCAGCGCCCCAAAACCAGCCTGAACCAAGCGGTTAAAATGCGGGTTTTCTGCACTATCATCGGTCATCATTACGCACCCTGTTTTTTGCCACCATGCCATAAGGTTGCGGTATTTCCTACCGGGAAGCCCGAATTAGAAATCGGTTGGCGCGCCGCCCTCGGATTTGCGCCGTTCGACAAATTCTGACAGTTCCTGCCGGATCGCGATGTCCATTGGCGGGGCCTCAAAACTGTTCAGGATTTCCTTATTCAGATTATGCGCCCGCTCGACCGTCCATGCAGCCCCTTTTGCGGCCCAACCTTCGTAGTTGGTCCAATCCGACACAATGGGTTGATAAAATGCCGTTTCATAGCGTTCCTGCGTGTGCTCCACGCCAAAGAAATGCCCATCACTGCCCACGCTTTTGATCGCATCCAGCGCGATATCGCCGGGGCCGGTTGCATAGGTTTCCGGTTCAAAATAGCGCTGGATCATTTGCAGAACCTCGCAATCCATGATGAATTTCTCGGGGCTGGCGATCAGCCCGCCTTCCAGCCAACCGGCGGCGTGATAGACGATATTGGTGCCCGACTGAACGGCTGACCACAGACTGTTTGAGGTTTCCCACATCGCCTGCCCGTCCGGCACATTGGCGGTGCAAGCGCCGGACGCGCGCATCGGCAGGCCATAAAATCGCGCCATTTGCCCGGTCATCTGGGTGGCGCGCATGTATTCGGGCGTGCCAAAAGCGGGCGCACCGGATTTCATATCAACATTCGAGGTGAACGTGCCAAAGACACACGGCGCGCCGGGGCGCACATATTGAAACAGCGCGATTGCACAAAGTGCTTCGGCCACCGATTGCGTCACGGCCCCCGCCATGGTTACCGGTGCCATCGCGCCTGCCAGCGTGAACGGCGTCACGATCACCGCCTGCCCGGCCCGCACACAGCGCAGGCAGCCATCAATCATCGGCACATCGTGCTTTAGCGGCGAGGTCGAGTTTATGTTGGTATACATATGCGGGCGCGCCTCAAATTCCTCTTGGGTTAGACCAGCTGCAATGCGCACCATTTCCATCACATCCTCGACCCGTTCACGCCCAAGCGAATAGGCATGCACGACTTTGTCGGTCAGCAGCAGTTTGTCGTGCACAATATCCAGATGGCGCACCGAGGCATGCACATCCACCGGTTCAACCGGATAGCCGCCAGCAAAATGGATACAATTGAAATACTGCGTCAGTTTCAGCAGGTTGGCGCATTGCTCACGGGTTCCCGCGACTTTACCGGTTTCCAGGTCCCAATAGTTGGGCGGCGAAGAAACGTTACCAAACAGCATGTGTTTGCCACCGACGATCACCTCGCGATCCGGGTTGCGCGGCGTGATGGTGAACTGCGCCGGGGCTTTGGCGATCATCTCCATCACAAAATCACGCCCCATGCGCACGTTGGTGCCATGCACATCACATCCTGCCTCGCGCAGAATCTCACGGCTTTCGTCGTTGAGAAACTCTATCCCGACCTCTTCCAACACCCGCATTGCGCCGTCATGGATCGCCTGAACGCCCTCTTCGCTTAACGGCTCGGTCGGGCGGTCGGTGTTAAGCGGAATGCGCCACGGCATCTGCTGAATGACTGCCGGGTTGGAGAGCCGGGTGTTTCCGGCACGCCCGCCGGTGCGTTTGCGTGATCTGGTTTCTGACATCGGAGATACCTTATTGTTGCGATCAACCAACAACATGCGCAAAGGCCAGTCGGGGCCGAAAGCGACGGGGGATGTCGTTTCCTTGCTCTGTGCCGCGCAATCGCCGCCTAACTGGCAAGCCAGTCGTGCAGATGCCCTATATCAGGCAACACAACATCGGCGTGCGGGGCAAGGTCGGGGGCGCTGGCAACACCGGTCAGAACCGCCACCGTCTGCATCCCGGCCGCACGCCCGGCGTGCAGGTCGTGCAGGCTATCGCCGACCATCACGGTTTTTTCGGGCGACGTCGACACAGAACGGCAAAACGCCGTGCACATGCCCGGTTCAGGTTTGGCCCCGAACCCACTGTCATATCCGGCGATGAAATGAAATTTCTGCGAAATTTCAAATCCCGCCAACTGACTACGAGCCGATGCTTCACTGCCATTGGTCGCAATCCCGATCTTTTGCCCGCCGGCCAGTAAACGATCAATAAATGGTATCAACGGCAAAACCGGAACCGGCACAACGTTTGTGACACTGTGGTCAAACCTTTCCAAAATATCATCAACTGTGCGGCCGGGAAAGAAAGGCGCCATCACGCCTGCAGACTGGCGCGCTGTTCCGGCAATCACCACGCTTTCGGGCAAAAACAAATTGCGGCTCAGGTCAAACCCCACGGCGCGCGCAAATCTTTCGGCGAAAGATTTGTCACCGCCCGCCTGATCGCGAATTATTTTGCTGATCCAGCCCGCCCAGGTTTTTTGGAAATCAAACAGCGTCCCGTCTTTGTCAAATAATATCGCCTGCGCCCGCATAACAACCTCCGGTTTCCGTTGCCGCCGCCCGCGTTGACAGGCCTGCCCAAGTGGTTGACAAAGTTAACCATGAGCACGCCTGCAAAATACCGGCTACATCAGTCTATCGGTTATCAATTGTCCGTCACATCCCGCTTACAAGAACGCCGGCTAGACGAAAACCTAAAAGCCATAGGTCTGACCCGGATTTTTTGGTGCATATTGCTCGCCGTTTGCAACGAGCAACTGGTGCACCCGTCTGACATCGCTGAATTCGTCGGAATTGACCGCACCGCCACATCGCGTGCGTTGCGCGGTATGGAAAATGCCGGAATGATCGCGCGGCAATCTGGGGGCAATGACCGGCGAATGCGGGCAGTTGAAATGACAGAGCACGGGATGGGCCTGTTGGAAATGGCGACACCCTTTGCCAATTCCAGCAATGATGTGATTGAGCAGGCCTTGTCTGCTGATGCGCTGGAAGGTTTGCGCGACGTGTTGGCCAAGCTGCGCGACATCGAAGATAAACCATTGCCCAGACTTTAGGCGAGACAAAAGGGAACCCATGGCGCGTCTCAGGTCTTACGCAAATCGCCCGCCACATCTGGGCCCCTATCCGCTGGAAAAACTGGCGCGTGCAGATACCTGTCCGCCCCTTGGTAAGCTGTCCGCCCAAGCGCCGCTTTCGTTTCGCCGCCCCAACGATCCACTAAGTATCGTCAATGCGATGCGAGAGTATCAAGCAACACTGGATGCAACCCGCGACGGGCTGATAAAACGCGAAGTGGCCCAGATACCAGCCAATCCTCAGGATCGTGCCAATCATCTGAAATCATTTGGATATTTCTGCGACGCGGCGATGGTTGGAATCTGCGAAATCCCGCCAGAATGCTGGCGCGCCACGCCGGTTAATAACCCGGATGTCGATGATTTGGCGGCAAAGCTGCGCAGCCATCAGCCCAAATCACTCGCCGCCGGGATCGATGTTATCATGGCCGGGTTGCGGGCGGCGATGGATACACCTCCGGGCGATTGCAGCCATCATACCCATGCAATCGTTTTCCTTTATGACCACCCCCGTGCGCCAAAGCCCAATGAGGCCGGTTGCGACTGGCTGGACGACACGCTGGCCCATCGCGCGTGCCTGCGCGGCGCGGAAACCGCGGTGTCGCTGGCCAGCTACATCCGCTCGCTTGGCTACGGCGCGCGCGCCCATTCCGCCACCGCATCAGATGTTCACAGGAACCGACTGGCGGTCAAAGCCGGGCTGGCGGTGATCCGCGACGGACAGGTTGAAAACCCGTTTCTGGGCGGTGATTTTGGATTGTCGGTGATCACCACGACGCTTGAGCTGGCGACTGACGCACCACTTGCCCCAACAGCCAAACCACCGCTTAGCTGGGCGACGGGCACTGGGGCGCACGCCAAATCGGCTGCCAATCGCGACCCTTTCGCTAAACGCCCGTTCCGCCTTGGGCCGCATCCTTTTGAAACGCTCAATCGGGCTACTGACCCGACCACCTATATCGACCGCGAAAACGTCGCGCGGGTGCCAAAACGCGCCAATATGTTCGTGCGCGCGCTGTTTGGCGACCTTGGAAAACCAACGCAGGACACCGCGAGAAACGGCAATTACATGCGCAAATCAGCGCTCGCCAGTGCGTTTCGCCCCTCGCTTGGGGCCTTCATCCTGCTTCAGGATGGCGAAACAGCCACGCCCGATGCCAGAACCAAAGACCCGGCCCGCAACGCCGACAATGTAAAGGCCGCCGCCTATTTTCTGGGCGTGGACGCGGTCGGCATTTCCGAATGTCCCGACTGGGCCTATTACAGCCACGACGCGGGCGGCGAGGCGATTGCGCCCTACCACACAAACGCGATCTCGATGATCGTCGATCAGGGCCACGAAACGATGGACGGCGCTTCGGGCGACGATTGGGTTGCCAGCGCGCAGTCGATGCGGGCCTACCTGCGGTTTTCGCTGCTTGGCGGCGTTCTGGCCCAACATTTGCGCAATCTTGGCCATTCCGCGCGCACCCATACCGTGATGGATGACGAGGTGTTGCATCCACCGCTATTGCTGTTGTCCGGTCTGGGTGAGGTCAGCCGCATTGGCGAGGTTATCCTGAACCCGTTTCTTGGCCCGCGCCTGAAATCAGGCATCGTCACCACCAATATGCCGCTTGCCCATGACCAACCGATAGATTTCGGCCTGCAAAAGTTTTGTGAAGCCTGCAACAAATGCGCGCGCGAATGCCCGTCCGGTGCAATCACCGCCGGGCCGAAACTGATGTTCAACGGCTATGAGATTTGGAAATCTGACAGCCAGAAGTGCACCACTTACCGGATCGGTCTGAAAGGTGGTTCGATGTGCGGGCGTTGCATGAAAACCTGCCCGTGGAATCTTGAAGGGCTGTTCAAGGAGGCGCCGTTCAGGTGGGCCGCGATGAAGCTGCCCGGATCAGCCAAGGCACTGGCAAAGCTTGATGATTTCGTCGGAAATGGCACGCTGAACCCGGTCAAGAAATGGTGGTGGGATATCGAGATGGTGGACGAAGGCCCCTACGTGCCCTCGGCCCATCCGGTGAATGCCCGTGGCCTGCAAACGGACCTGAAACTGCGACATTCCGACCAGACATTGGCCGTCTATCCAGCCCCGCTGGCCCCGCCGCCCGACAACTGGCCGTTCCCGATGGACCGCGAGGCGGGCATTGCCGCCTACAAAGATATGATCCCGGCGTCCGAACATCGCGAACGGCGCGCCGCGGGGACAGCACCCGAACATATTTATACTGCGGATCAGGGCAAATCGCCGGTGTTGGCCGTGGTGGTTTCAAAGGTCGAAAAATTAAGCGACAGCGTGATGAAATACGAATTTTCCATGCCCGATGGTTCAGACATGCCCGTTGTTACGGCCGGGGCGCATATCGATGTGGTCGTAGCTCCGGAATTTTTCCGCCAATATTCATTGTCGGGCGACCCGGCTGATCGCGCAAGTTACCAGATTGCGGTGCTGCGAGAGGATAAGGGACGCGGTGGTTCAGCCCTGATGCATCGGATATTTGAGGAAGGTCGCAGGGTCTTTATCTCACATCCGAACAACCACTTTCCTTTGGCGGCTGATGCCTCGTTCAGCTATTTAATGGGCGGTGGCATTGGCGTTACCCCGATGATCGCGATGGCGCATGAATTACACGCAATGGGTGCCGATTTTGAACTGCATTATTCCTGCCCCACCCGCAAAGCCGCCGCATTTCTAAAAGACCTGTCGAATGTTCCATGGATTGACAAGATGCATCTGCATCTTTCCGATGAAGGCACGCGAGCCGACATGCCTAAATTGTTGAAATACCGCAATAATACCCATATCTACACATGCGGACCGGATGCCTACATGAGCGCTGTTATTGACGCGGCCACGCAAGCGGGCTTCCCTGAAAACGCCCGCCATCTGGAATATTTCTCAGTTCCCGAACAGCCTGATTATGAAAACCACGCCTTCACCCTGAAACTGGCCCATTCCGGGCGGCTGGTGCACGTTGAAGTCGATCAAGCTGCCACCGACGCGCTGCTGGCGGCGGGTGTGCGGGTCGATGTGAAATGCTCGGACGGCTTGTGCGGTGTTTGCAAATGCCGGGTTCTTTCCGGGCAGGTCGAGCACCGCGATTTCGTTTTGTCCAACAAGGACCGCGAGACACAGATGATCCTGTGCCAGTCGCGCGCACGCAAGCCGGGCGATGTGATCAAAATCGACCTTTAGCGGCCCTTCAGGTCCAGTTCACCTGCGCCCCGCCGGGCAAGCTTTGGCGCGCCTGCATGATCGCCTCATATGGCAAGGTCTCCAGATCGCAGAATTGCACGACCCAGGCATCATCCATCATGATGAAGTCCAGCACTGATCCAAGGAATTCCGTGTCGCCAGCCTGTTCGCGTAAATCCTGTGTCGAGGCCCCCGTCGCCCCCAAAAACACCGGCAACAGCTCTTCATTTGTCACCAGCCAGCCGAGGACACGCAGCCCAATCGCTTCGGCGTTTTCCTGCCGCATCATTAACGCTTCTCCTCTGAGCGAAACCAATTCTTAACCTATCTCAACGAAAACTGACCAATACCAGTAGAAATCGATTCAATATCACGAGGGTTCATGTCCGGGCGCATTTTGATTGCCGATAATGTTGCGACGAACCGCATCATCCTCAAGGTCAAACTTGCGGCGGCCTCTTATGATGTGGCGCAGGTTAGCAGTGGCTCGGAATTGATGACAGCAGCGCAGCGCGACAAACCTGATCTGATCGTGATTGATGCTGATCTGCCCGGTTGCGACAGTTTTGAGCTGTGCCAACAGCTTGCAAATCAGCCCGAAACAGCGGCGATCCCGGTGATGATGACAACCAGCGACTATGGCCCGGACATTCGACTGCGCGCCTTGCAGGCCGGTTCTCTGGACATCCTGCCCAAGTCTTTGGACGACAACGTCCTGTTGGCGCGGGTGCGCAACCTGCTACGCCTGCATAGCATGGAGCAAGAGTTACGCCGACGTGAGGGCACAGCGGCGGATTTTGGGTTTCACGAAGCACCTGCAGAATTCACCGCCCGCCCGCAGGTTCTGCTTGTCAACGATCCCGGCGCTGGCACCCCCAACTGGCAACACCAGCTTGGTGGCAGCCTGGATGCGGATATTCAGGTCGTCGCCGATAGAAATGTCCTAAAAACCATCGCCCAAAGCAATGCGTGCCCGGATGTCATTATTTTGCCGATAAACACCGACCCCGCCCAAAGCCCCCTGACGTTGGTGGCCGAGTTACGCAGCCGGGCGGAAACGCGCCACTGCGCCATTATATCTTCCATAGCGCCGAGCGCTGGCCAGACGGGGATTTCAGCATTGGATATCGGCGCAAATGATTTGATGGAAACCGACAGCTTGCCCGCCGAAGCTGCCCTGCGGATAACCAACCAGCTAGAACGCAAGCAAAGTGCCGACAGATTGCGCATGGCAATGGAAAGCGGCATGCGACTAGCCGTCACGGATCCGCTGACGGGGCTATATAACCGCCGCTATGCCCTGCCCCACACGGCCAAAATCGCCGCCCGAGCGCACGAAACCGGCCAGCCATTTGCGGTGATGGTTCTTGATCTGGACCGCTTCAAAAGAATCAACGATACCTATGGTCATACCGCTGGCGACGCTGTGTTGCAGGCGGTCGCGCGCCGTTTGCGCAACAATCTGCGCAGTGTTGATCTGATTTGCCGGATTGGCGGCGAGGAATTTTTGGTCGTCATGCCGGATACCGATATGACGGCCGCGCGGGCCGCTGCCGAACGCCTGCGTCGCGTGACCCAAGCCGAGCCTGTTTTTGTTGCCACAGACAAACCCGATATCCCCGTGACACTAAGCATCGGCGTCAGTATTGGCGGACTGGACGGTCAGGGCGCGATCCCGGTCGAGACCATTGTTGAGTCCGCAGATCAGGCGTTACTGGGCGCCAAGACCCATGGCCGCAATCAGGTGATATTCGGCCAGTCTGCCGCCTGATCAATTGCGCCGAGGTCCACGTTTCATCGACCGTTCAAGACGCTTGGCAAAAACCGCGCGTTCTTGGTCGCTCATCGCGGCAATCCGGTCCAAAAGCGCATTCTGCCCGACCGCCTGACGCTCTGCAATTTTGGATTGCAGGCCAGTTGAATGGGCTTGAACAGCCTCGCTATCGAATGGAATGGCGCGTAATGCATCGAGAAATTGCGCCATCTGGGCGCGAAAATCTTTTCGGTTCGCGCGCAAATCGTCAGATCTTTTTGCCATCGCGCGCCCGATCACGCGCCGATCGTCCTGTGTTAGTGCCGCGCCGAAAAATCCAAACCCCATATCGCGCAATAACTGCCTTTCGGTTGCCTCACCGGAATTGCGAAATACAGCGCCCGCCACCATACCAACAATCAGCAGGTTGATCGCAAGCGAACCAAACAACAAAACCCGTGTCCAGCCCGACAATCGTTTTTTACCGGTCTTTTGCGCCGTCTCTTTTTGCTCTGTCATCACTTAACCCTCGCCTAACAGACTATCAAATGACGCCGTGAACTCGACCATATCCAGATTCGAGCCGGTAAACCAAGCGCTGCCAGCCAGCCCATCCACTGTTTCGGGCACGGCATAGCCGATCCAGATACCGGCGACAGTAGCGGTGGCCAGACCGGCCGCTGTTGGCCAACCGCCGATCAGCGAAACAAACCGGGCGAACAGGCCCGCACCCCGCGCCGGACGCGCCACTGCAACATTCGCAATCTCGGCCTCGGCATCTGCGCTCACCCGCTCCAAAAGCGTCGATGAAGGCAGCGGTGTTGCATCGGCAGCCGCACTGAACAGCGCGTCCAATTCACTTTCTTGCAAGTCTATTCGATCAGTCATCGCCAAATCCCAATTCTTCGCGCCGCCCGGCAAGTGCCGCACTTAGCGCCCGTTTCCCCCTGGCAGTCAAACTTTCCACTGCCTCTGTGCTTATGTCCATCACTGCGGCAA
Source organism: Marinosulfonomonas sp. (assembly GCA_019090885.1). GTDB lineage: Bacteria > Pseudomonadota > Alphaproteobacteria > Rhodobacterales > Rhodobacteraceae > NORP110. The sequence continues at coordinate 5,396 of JAHRVC010000094.1, read as the reverse complement.
TCTCGGGGTTCGAAATCCCTTCGATGTGGCGCAGAATTACCGCTTGTCGCTGGCGCTCTGGCAAGACCTGCAAGGCCTCTTCCAGTGCCCGCACCCGCTCTGCGGCTGTCATTTTCGCCTCGACACCCGGTGTTTCGTCAACCGGTTCCTCGATCGCATCAAGGGCGACCCCGCGTTTGCGCCGCAGCCGGTCGGTGCAAAGGTTCATCACCACCCGGTAAAGCCATGTCGTGACCTTGGCCTCGCCCTGTCGCCACTTGGGCGCAACACGCCAAAGGCGCAGCATCGCATCCTGTGTCACATCCTCGGCCTCGGCCACATCGCCCAGCATGCGCACCGAAAACCCCATGACTTTAGGCGTCAGCCGCAACGTTAACGCGCGGGCTGCGTCCCGGTCTCCGTTCCCGAAGGCTACCAGCAGCGCTTCGTCCGAGACCTCATTTAGGGCATCAAAGGGCATATTCATCGTCCGTCAGGCGTATCCTGATTTCAGGTTCCAGACAATTGCGCCCGGCGTCAAAACTTTCGACGCCGGGCCACTTTATTAACCGTCGCTGTGCTGACCGTGGCCTTTTTGGGCACCACCACCGCCACCGTTACCGCCTTTGTTACCACCGCGCGGACTAAGATTTTGTGCCTGCTCAAATTCCTGAGCCGAGATCACGCCATCGCCATCTGCGTCCATCCTGCCAAATATCTTTTCGCCTTTATTGCCCGCCATTTCTTCCGGGCTGAGAGCCCCATCGCCATTCAAGTCACGAAATTCCATCATCCGCGCAATCTTCATGGCAGAACGACCTGAAGAGCGCGCAGCTGCGGCCTCGGTCATTTCCTCGACACTCAGCAGGCCGTCGCCGTCCAAATCATGCGCGGCGAAACTATCCATGGCACGGGCACGAAATTCTGCAACCGTCAGGTTCCCGTCACCATCTGTGTCCAGCTCGCCGAAACTTGGGCGTTCATGCTGCCCCCCGCCACCCTGACCGCCACCTTTGGCAAAGCTCACGGCAGGAACAATCAAAGCAACAGCAATCGCCGAGGCAGTCAGTGCGGTCATCCAGTTCTTGTTTAACATGATATTTTCCTTTTTCTTCTTGGGTGACGCCGCCAGTGTTTCTGGCGCGTTCAGAACATAAAACGGGTCAGCGCCGGGTTTCCGTCGCAAGCGGACAAAAAAAATGCGATTTCGGGTTTGCGACATCCCGACGCACGCCCCCATCACCCCCCTTACGTCGGCCTGCAATCCCCCTACATTATGGCAAGACGCGAACAACGGATGCCCAATGACCCTGACCACCGAACCAATGAACGACCGTGAATTGCGCCCCGCTATGAAAAGCGGCTGGCGGCGGCGTTGCCCCAATTGCACAACCGGCCCGATGTTGAAGGGTTATCTAAAAGTGCACGATGAATGCGTGGTCTGTGGGGAAGCATTGCACCATCACCGCGCCGATGACGGCCCCGCCTATCTGACAATTTTGATCGTCGGCCACGTGATGGCGCCGAGTATTTTGTTGGTGTTTACAAAGTTCCGTCCCGAACCGCTTGTGCTGGCCACAATTTTCTCGATTGGCTGCGTCGCATTAAGCCTGTATCTGTTACCACGGCTGAAAGGCCTGATGGTGGCAATCCAGTGGGCCAAGCGCATGCATGGCTTTGGCAGGACGGCCTGAAGCAACAATAAACGGACGGGCAGTGATGACAGAAGTACAGATAAGAAACGCATCAACGATCATTCTGATACGTGACGCAGCAGAGAACCCCAAGGTCCTGATGGGCCAGCGCGGGTCCAAAGCGGCCTTCATGCCAAACAAGTTCGTCTTTCCCGGCGGCGCGGTTGATGCCGCCGACGCCGAGGTGCCCTTTCCTGCAGCGCTTGCAGCGCCGTGCCATTCGCGCCTGCAGGGAACAAGCGACCTTCCCGCCAGCACATTTATTGCCGCAGCCATCCGCGAATTGTGGGAAGAGGCCGGCGTAATTTTCGGCGAACCGGGAAAATGGGATGCAACACCGCCAACGGGTTGGGCGGAATTCGCAGACTCGGGCCATGTTCCCCATGCGCAAGGCATCTATTTTGCAGCCCGCGCGATTACCCCTCCGGGCCGACCACGGCGCTTTGACGCACGATTTTTTCTGGCCGATGCGATGCAGTTGGCCACCGACCCGGATGATTTCTCGCTTGCGACGGATGAGCTGTCGCATTTGCAGTGGATACCGGTCGACAAGGCCCGCAGTTTTGATCTACCGCCAATCACCGAGGTTATTCTGGATCAGGTTTCCAATGCTCTGCCCCGGATCGGTGCGCCGGAAAGCGTTCCGTTTTTCAACAATATTAATGGCATACGTAAGGCCCAGCAGATCGCCTGATCTGGCGAGCCTAAATAAACAGAACCAGCAGCAAGACGCTGATCAGCAGCACGCCAATACCCAGATATTCGCGTGCTGTAATTTTTTCGCGAAAGAACAACGCCGAAGCAGCGATGCTAAAGATAAGCTCGACCTGCCCAAGCGCGCTGACGTAGGCGGCCTGTTGAATGGTGAATGCCGCGAACCACAGCAAGCTGCCAATCATCGACGAAATGCCCACCAGCCCGGCAATTTTCCAGGCCCGCGCGACCAATACCAATTGTGGCCGGTCCGTCAGTGCAAACCAAAGCCCCATGCCCGCCGTCTGGCATGTTGTCACCACGGCCAGCGTGAACGCCGCCCGCATCGCGACATCGCCCGAGCCTAGTGACAGCGACGCCCCGCGGTAACCAACGGCCGAGACAGCAAAGAACACGCCCGACAGCAATCCCAGCCCGGCCGATTTGTTCATGATGCGCTTGAGGAACGGCTGATCACTGCCGCCCGGTGGATCGGACAGGATAAGAACAGCGACAAACCCAAGCAGGATCGCCAGCGAGCCATAAAGCGACAGTGTTTCGCCCAAAATTAAGAATCCGACAATCGCCGTCTGCACGACCTCGGTTTTTTTGAATGTAATGCCGATGGCGAAACTGCGTTCAGCAAAAATCGCCACAACGCACATGGTTGCAAGAATTTGCGCGAGCCCGCCGCTTAACACCAGTGTCCAGAATCGCGCTGGCATTTCGGGCAGCGCCTGCCCGCTGATTTTTGCGTAGATCAGCACCAGAACAACCACCAGTGGTGCCGAATAAACGAACCTCGCGAATGTCGCGCCAGCCGTCGAAAGCTGCGTTGATTTTAGGTGCTTTTGAAGCATGAAGCGCACGGTTTGCGCAATTGCGGCAGCGACAGTTAATACGATCCAGACTTGCATGGGCCGCTTAGTGACACAGGTTTAGCCACGCCGCCAGATCGGATGTGGCACGGCGTCTTTTGCGCGTAGGAAATAGCGGCGAAAAACCTCGGCGTAGCTGGCATAGCGATAGCCATTGTTGCGTTCAAGGTAGCGTTCGCGGTTGGCCCCATACAGGGCCGGCAACGCATACCAAGCCACATCGGGGTTCATATGATGCACCACATGTAGGTTGTTGTTGAGAAAGAGAAACGCCAGCAACCCGCGATCTTCGATAATCACCGTGCGGTGGCTGGTATGTTGCTCGGCCTGATGTTCCAGAAACGTGCGTATTTTCAGGATCGACAGCCCCATATAGGCCGACAGGAATATCGCCCAGAATGGCATTTCCCCGACGCTTATGAACCATACCGCCACCAGCGCCAGCGCCGGTATATGCCACAGCCAACCGGCCAGCACATCGCGCGCGCCGCCCCGGATCGCCTGCCAGTCCGCCCGCATAAAAGCGACCTGCGACACAATCGGGCCAACCGCCAACCGCCCCAACAACGTGTTATTGAAACGCAGGATCAGTTGCAGTGCACGTGGCAGTGCTTCCCAGGCACCCGGATCAAGGTAATTAGATTCAGGGTCGTCATACGGATCCGTCAGCAATGTATCACGGTGGTGGGCCAAATGGGTGTCACGAAACCGAAGATAGGGAATTGCCAGACAGAGCGCCGGAAAAACCAGCGCCTGATTGAGCGCTTTTGAATTAAACGGATGCCCGTGCAGAACTTCGTGTTGCAGCGAAGAATAAAGCGCGATCGAAAGTCCGGTGACCAAAATGCCCAGCGGCAGTGACAGGCTAGCGACAACACTTGTTCCGGCAGCCCAGACCAATAAACATCCAACGATAAGCAACAAGGTCAGCCACTCGACCCGCTGCGCACTAACGCTACGCACTCAAATTCTCCAATGTGGTGGTATGGGCCGATAACAGCTCACGGGATCGTGACTATCATGACTTCACCATTAGGGGAACTAATTTTTTTTCGGGTGGAATTAGTCCAAAGTTCCGTATTATTTGTTTATTTTCAAAATATTGCGTTGGGTTTTGGCCTGTTAGGTCAGACGCCATTCCCCGGCGCAATGCCCGGCAACCAAGCGCTGATGCGAACAATTCAGCCCAGATACCTGCAGTCACCACAAAAATATTGGCCCTATTCGATGCAAACCGTGCTGTGTGCGCCTGAATTTGTAAGCACTTCATTGCATCCAAAAAATGGTTTGACCGGGGCACATGTGCGTGAACGTGCCAGACAAAACCCCTCGCAATCGGTGCCTTTTGAACAGGTCTGATTGGCATCGCGTGTATTTTCGTAGCAGACTAAGGACCCACTTAGGCCGCCCTTGCCAAAGCGCCCGCCACGTTTGATGCATGCATCGCGCTGGATTTGCAGATTGTTCGGATCATAACCGGCAAGGCCGCTGTCAAGGGGCGGTTCATCCTGTTGACATGCTGCCAACATCAGAAAAACCACAAAAATAGCATACCGCATTGTGTTCGATCCCGTTCAAATTTAGTCCCGCGTCCACCGCTGATAGGCCCTGGATAGGGTGAAAACGCAATGGCAATATCACAAAATACCCTTTGCATCAGGATTAACTGTCCTACCGCAAGCATCATTTTTAGGCGGCACGATGCTTTTGACTGCCGGATCGGCAAAGCGGACAGGTAGCATTATCGACCCTAACCTTACTTGCCAGTTACACTTAAACGAATTGCGATTACGCCGTTATCGCGCTTGAGAACAAACAAAGAACACGCTATCTTTCAAGGATGACCGTCCAACCCCTTTCCCGCCACAGCCACCGGCCCAAAAATCGGGCACAGCAACCATTTCTGGGTGATCTGTCGCTGCCCCTTTCCCGGACCCATGAATTTTGCGGTAATGCGCGGCGCACATTGGCGCTGATCGTGGCGGGCCGGATGGCGGGGCCGGTGTTCTGGATCGCACCGGGCTGGCTGGCTGAACGGCTGAACCCCGAGGTCATGACCCGCTTTGCCAATCCGGGGCGCTTTACCTTCGTTTCACCGCATCGCGCCGAAGATCTGTTGTGGATAATGGAAGAGGTGCTGCGCTCGGGCGGT
>JAHRVC010000093.1 GCA_019090885.1 Marinosulfonomonas sp. | reverse complement strand
CATAAGAGTTCGGATTACCGACCGGATAATTGTCGATTCTTTTCTTCCAGACTTCTTCCGCTTTTGCGTAATCGCCATTCATAAAGTATGCAAACCCCGAAAATGCCAAAGCGGCTCTTGCGGCAGGCCTGAAAATCGACATGGCAAATATGCCTGCGATCGAGAAAGAAATCCCGCCCTCGGCTCTGGACCTTTCGAATTTGGGTGGAATGGAACAATCTGTGGTCACCGCTCTGGAGCATGATTTCATCTCCGAGGACTTGAGCGCCGAGGATTTGGCCGCGCTGATCGACATGAGCATCGTTGCGGACGCAATGAAGTAAACGTTGCAATCCTAAGAAAACTGCGGATCGCCCAATAAATTTGTCTGGAGAATTACAATGTCAAAAACACTATCCAGATCAAGAGGGCGGTTCGCCATCATTGGCGTGGGAAACACGTCCGGTGGCGTAATGCCGCTGACCTCAACCGGCGACGCTATGTTCGCCGAGGCCGCGATCATGGCGATCAAAGAGGCCGGAATAGACAAGGCAGAGATCAATGGCCTTGTAACCCACGGCACCGAAGATACCCGTGTTCATCAGCAACGCATCGGTGCGATGCTGGGCATTCAGGCTGATTTTGCGACAAGTGTGGATAACGGCGGCGCCAGTCAGGTGTGCAGTATTATCACCGCCTGCATGGCGATCGACGCTGGTCTGGCTGACGTGGTCCTGTGCGGATATTCCGCCGATTATCGCGCGAAAATTCATCGCGCCGGCAAAAAACAGGCCGTGCAGCTGGTGCCAGAAAGCATGTTGGCCGAGCAGTTCAGGTTCGAATTTGGATATTTTGGCGAGATGGCCAGCTATGCCTTCGGCGCCACCCGCCACATGCATCTTTATGGAACAACCAAAGAAGACTTTGCGCGCGTTGCTGTCACCCAGCGTGATTACGCATCCCGAAACCCGGACGCGCAATACCGCAAACCGATAACCGTTGACGAGCATCTGAATGCCCGGCGCATTGTTGATCCGTTCGGTTTGCTCGATTGTTGCCCTGTCAGCGACGGCGCTGGTGTCGTTATCGTGGCGCGCGCAGATCGGGCGGCGAATATCAAAAAGAACACAGCCTATATTCTTGGCTATGGAACGGGCAACAATATCGGCGGCCTGTTCGCTGGGGAAAACATGTCGCAGACAGCCGGGCTGGTCAGCTCGAAGACTGCTTATGAAATGGCCGGAATTACGCCCAAGGATGTCGATACAGCCCAGTTTTATGACACCACAACCGCGCAAACCATTATTCAGCTTGAAGACTATGGGTTCTGCAAAAAGGGTGAAGGTGGTGCATTCGTGCAGTCCGGCGCAACAGGCCCAGATGGTGTTATCCCGACAAATACCGCCGGTGGTCTTTTGTCAGAGGGGCATGTCGCGGGCATGTGGCACATTCTGGAAGGTGTGCGCCAGGTGCGCCAAAGCCACCCGGCAGAGCGTCAAGTTTCTGGTGCTGAAATAGCAGTCATCAGCGGCAATGGCGGCAACTCAGTTTGTCACGGCTCGCTCGTGCTTTCTCGAAACCCGTCGTGAAAAGGGGCGCATGAAAATGAATGCATACAACAAACCACTTCCGATCCCCACGGCGGACTCGCAGCCGTTCTGGGATGCGTGTCGCGAAAGCAAGCTGACATGCCAGCGTTGCGATGATTGTGGAACGGCCCGCTTTCCGCCGCACCATGTCTGTTCGAACTGCCTGAGCGTGAATGCCAGCTGGGAAGAAATGAGCGGTAAGGGATCAGTGTTTAGCTTCACAGTGTTTCGGCGTGTTTATGATCCGGGATTCGCCGACGAAGTGCCTTATGTTGTGGCCCTTATCGAGCTTGACGAGGGTCCACGAATGCTCAGCAATGTGGTGTCCATCGACCCGGATATTGTTGTTTGTGGAATGCCGGTGAAAGTGGTGTTCGAAAAAGCGACAGAAGAAATAACGCTTCCCAAATTCGTTCCGACCGAAAGTTAGACGCGGATTTTGCGGGGAGATACCGCAAAGGCGCAATGTTCTCAACAAAAGATGAAATGACAGAAGAAGATCATGACCCAGAAAAAAGATAATGTTGTCCTGTCGGTCGAACAAGTGTCGAAGTCTTTTTATGTAGAAGATGAACCACCGATCCTGGCACTCAGTGAGACTGATTTAGAGGTGCAAAAGGGCGAATTCGTTGCCGTCATTGGCCCAAGCGGTTGCGGTAAGTCTACGTTGTTCAATATCATTGGTGGCCTGATCCCGTCTGATACGGGTCGGATTATGGTCGATGGCAGGGAAACCAATGGCCCAGACAAGCAAATCGGAATGGTGTTTCAGGAAGAGTCTACTTTTGCATGGCGCACGGTCGAACAGAATATTGCCTTTCCGCTGGAACTGGCGGGCGTGCCAAAAGCGGAGCGTGTAAAACAGGCCGCGCATTTTGCGGATCTGGTTGGTCTTTCCGGGTTTGAAAAACGGTATCCAGCCGAGCTTTCGGGCGGGATGCGCCAACGCGTCGCCCTTGCCCGCACCCTTGCGCTTGAGCCGCAGATTTTGCTGATGGATGAGCCTTTCGCCGCCCTTGATGAGCAAACCCGGATGCTGCTGGGCGAGAAAATCACAGAGATTCGCGAAGAGCTTGATCAGACCGTCTTACTAATCACCCATAATATCACCGAAGCCGTTCAGTTGAGTGACCGGGTCGCGATCATGTCATTCCGCCCCGGTGTCATAAAACGGACCATCGATATTGATCTGCCGCGGCCGCGAGGCCCAGAAACGATTTCGTCTGATAAGTTCGGCCATTACGTCGGCGAGATTTGGGCAGATCTTCGCGAAGAAGCCGCACGTGGCTTGCGGGAAAGTGAAAAGGCGCTGGCCGATGAGCACTAAAGCAACCAACCCTGTCACTGCTCCAAGCCCAATGCTTAAATACTGGCACCGGCACAACGGCACCCTTTTGGGGCTGGGAATTTTCGCAGCGTTTCTGGCCATCTGGGAAGCATCAATCAGTTTGGGTTGGATTTCAAAATTCGTGCTGACCCCCCCAACCGGGATTGCAAAAGCACTGGTAAAGTTGACCCAAAACGGCGAGCTTACGGGCGCGTTATTTACAACGTTGTCGATCTTGGCGGCGTCTTTGGCCCTTGCCTTGGTTATCGGAATAACGATTGGATATCTGCTTTATCGCAACCAACTTTGGGGCAAAGCGTTTGAACCATTGCTAGGCGCAATTTTTGCATCCCCCTTGCCGTTGATGTTCCCGGTCTTTCTGGTTTTGTTTGGCCGGACCTTCTATGCAATTATCTGTCTGGCGACGATTTATGGTTCGATTCCAATCATCATGAACACCCGAGAGGCGCTGTTGTCTGTTCGGCGAACACTGGTCTGGGTTGGGCGATCGTTCCGGCTAAGCGAGGCCCAGATATTCTGGAAAATAATTGTTCCGGCGGCGGCACCGCTGATGTTTTCCGGAATCCGGATGGGGTTGATTTATGCGCTGCTTGGCGTTGTTGCTTTTGAATTCTTAACCGATCTTGGCGGGCTTGGGCGGCTGTTGTCGGAGTTGAATTACAAATTCAAAATCCCGGAAAGCTTTGCCCTGACCGCCGCGACAGTATTTCTGAGTGGTTTTGTCCTGTTCATCACAGGTTGGCTTGAGCGAAAAATCTCGAATAGCAGATAACACCTCACATTTTTAAAATTACGGGTGCGTATCGCTTGCCGCCTAAATCGGAATACAGCCAGAAATTGCGACTGCAACGGCTAATTGGAAAGGAACGATAAAATGCTAACGACTCCGACACGTGTCCGGGCATTTTCGCTTTTTGCTATCTGGCTGCTTTGGGAAGTGAACGCACAAATTGGATGGCTTGTTCCCGAGGTTTTCACCCCAACGTCGCAGATTCTTGCGGGATTGGCCGAGATTTCAACATCGCCTGTGTTTTACGAACACATGTTTTTTACGATCCTGTCTACCGGCGTTGGATTTTTGATTGCAGTTTTTGCCGGAACGATACTGGGCATCGGTATGGGCGCTTTCAGAATTGTCGGTCGGGCGCTGAACCCGTATATCGCGGCTTTGGCAAGCAGCCCCAAAATTATATTTTTGCCGGTCGTAATGTCCTTTGCTGGCTGGGGGACCGAAACCAAAATGACGATGGCCGTCATCGGCGCAATTTTCCCGATACTTCTAAGTGCTTACGCCGGGATGCTATCGATCAACCCTGTCCATATTCGCGTCGCCAAAAGTTTCAATATCAAATGGTATGATCTGATAACCAAGGTCTATTTGCCCTCGCTTCGCCACCCGCTTTTGGTCGGTTTCCGGCTTGGGTTCGGAGCATCACTGGTCTCGGTCGTTCTGACAGAGGCGAAGTTTGGTGAATCCGGCCTCGGGTTTCTGGCAATGCAATATTACGGCCTGTACGCGATCGGCAAAATGTTCTCGGTTCTGGTGATCCTGTTCGCTCTGGCGATCATCGCCAACTTCCTGCTCGACCGGTTTGCAACCCGCGTGCCCCACTGAATTTCGACGAAGTTTGCAGAAAACCTGCGCTTTGCATCAACTTGAATATGGAGATATCTGACGATGGACGGCCCGCTGCAGAACTATAAAATACTTGATCTAACAATGTATCTGGCTGGTCCCTTGGCCTCAATGTATCTTGGGGATTTGGGGGCTGACGTCATTAAGGTAGAGCCGCTTGTCGGTGATCAGCTTCGCAACGCCGGACCGCCATTTTATACGGGCGGGGACAGCGCATACTATATGGCGGGCGGACGCAACAAGCGTTGCATGAGCATTGATCTGAAAACGGATACTGGACGAGAGTTGTTTTTGAAACTTGCCGCTGAAGCGGATGTTGTGCTTGAAAACTTTCGCCCTGATGTGACGAAAAAACTGGGCATCGACTATGAGGTTCTGCGCAAGATCAATCCAGAGATTATCTATGCCGGTTTGTCGGGCTTTGGCGAGACTGGGCCACATCGTAAATTACCCGCATTCGACCACATCCTGCAGGCCTATTCCGGCTGGATGAGCGTCACGGGGACCGAAGAATCCGGCCCACTGCGCCCCGGCCCATCTATCGCTGATCTGCTTGGTGGTATCCACACAGGCTATGCGATTACTCTGGCGCTGCTGCATCGTGAAAGAACCGGCAAAGGCCAGAAAGTTACGGTGTCATTGCTTGACGGCATGGTGTCCACGCTGTTCCCGCAAATTCTGTCGTTTCTGGCCAATGGCGAAATTCCGAAACGGGCCGGGAACATGCACCCGATTATTGTGCCGTTCGGCTCGTTCGAAACTGCTGACGGTTTGATGAATGTCGCCGTTGGAACGGTTCCGCAATGGCGCGCGCTATGTGAAGAGCTTGGTGCCCCGGAATTTGCCGATAACGAAGAATATCATACCAATGAGGGCAGATCCAAACATCGCGACGAAATCCACGGCATGATGGCCAAAGCGCTGGCCAAGAAACCACGCGCAGAATGGCTGGAACTGTTTGCCAAATACGATATTCCCTGCGCCCCGGTGAATGATTTGCGTGATGTTTACGAAGATCCGCAGGTTCAGCACAATAAGATGTTCATTGAGATGGATCACCCGCTTGCGGGCAAGGTCAAAGTTCTCAACAACCCGTTGCGCGTTCAGCAAATGTCGCCGGAAGATTGGACGCCGCCCCCTGCGCGTGGCGAAAATACACGCGATATTCTGGGCGAATATGGGCTGTCAGGCGAAGAAATCGACGCGCTTTACGACAAAAATATTGTCGCATAACTTACAAATAAGAAGGATACCAAAATGATCCCCGAAAGAGAGGCGCCGTATTTCGAAGACTATGAAATCGGCCAAAAATTCGTTTCGCCAGCGCGAACGGTTACTGAAACCGATGTAGTCAATTACTGCGCGATTTCTGGCAATTGGCACCCGCTGCACGCGGACGCTGAGTGGGTCAAAACAACGATGTATGGTCAGCGGATCGTGCAAGGCGCGCTGGTCTATACGATCGCGCTTGGCCTGACGCTGCCGATGCCGGAAATCAAAGGGCAGACGGTGGCCAATTACGGCACCGACAGCCTGCGCTTTCCCAAACCTATTTTTATCAATGATACGATGCACGTCGAGGTCGTTATCGAAGACAAAAAGGATCATCGCCTTGGCGGCATGGTCTGCATGCGGTTTGATGTGATCAATCAACACGGTGATCTGTGCAGTGTTTTCAAGGTCCGTGCGATTATGGCGTTGCGTGAAGGGACCACTGAATAGAACGGCTGATTATTGTACGTTTGCAACGGAGGGCGCTAAGTTGAATACCTCCGGCAGCGAAGAAACCGGGCTTCCTTATCCGCGACGGATATGGGCCGTGGTGACAGTCGTAACTTCTATTATCCTGTTGGTGGCGAGCACGGCTGCTATTTCACTTGGTCTACCGGTTATTGCCGATGATCTGGACATTGAGGCGGCGACCGCAGTCTGGATTGTTAGCGCATTTCAGATCTCCTTGGTTGTATCCATCCTTCCATGTTCGGCCCTTGGTGAAATGCTTGGCCACCGGCGGATCTACCGAAGTGGGATAATGATATTCACGATCGGTGCGGCCCTGTGTGCGGTATCAGATAACTTTGGTGTTCTATTGGCCGCGCGGGCACTTCAGGGTATTGGCGGCGCGGCAACTGTCAGCGTCGGAAGTGCCATACTGCGCGATATTTATCCCCGTTCCAAGGTTGGAACCGCTGTTTCAATCAATGCTCTGACGGTCGCGGTGTCTGGCGGAGTGGGGCCGATTGCCGGGTCGCTGGTCCTTAGCTATGCAAGCTGGCCGTATCTTTTTTCTATGTGGGTTCCAATTGGCATGATCGCCTATTTTGCCTCCGCGGCACTTCCCGACAATGAAGCTGGCCGCGGGCGGATGGATGTGCTGGGTGCGCTCATCAACGCCGTCGCCTTCGGGTCGCTGGTTCTTGGGGTCACCCAGTTGGGTTCCCGGCTCGACTTGGCATTACCGGCGCTGGCAATTTCGTGTATTGCCTTTGTTTTTCTCACCATTCATGTGCGCGGAAAGCCCCACTCAATTCTGCCAGTCGATCTTCTTGCGATGCCCCGCCTGCGAATGGCTTTGACCACATCTGGACTTGGGTTTGCAACGGGCGCGGTGATTATGACGGTTTTTCCATTTTACCTTTTGCGTGATATTGGAATTACCAAGATCGAGGCTGGCTTCGTCGTTGCTATCTGGCCCACGACAGCGGCTGTATCGGCGGTACTTGCCGGATGGATGTCGGACCGGATTCGACCGGAAATACTGTGCTTTGGCGGCTTGCTCACAATGGCAATTTGTTTGTTGTTAATTATCTCGCCAATGGTTGGGCATTCAATAAAGTATATTACTTATGTCATGGCAGTGATGGGCGTGGGTTTTGGCTTTTTTCAGGCACCGAACAACCGAATACTTATCGTTTTGCCGCCGCGCGAAAGGCGCATCCGAGCGTCCGGGCTACAGGCAACCTCGCGCGAGTTTGGCAATGCCATTGGTATCGGATTGGTCGGGTTGGGGTTTTCTCTGGCGGCCACAGGTGGCGCATATATCGGGCTGGTCGCTGGTGCAGCGCTTGCCGTCCTTGCAACAATCCTTTCCGCAGTCCGATTAAATCGTGGGCTTTGGTCCGACCTTTGAACCAAAGCCCTTAGGCATCAGATTCCGGCCATCAGCATATATTTCAACTCGGTGAATTCATCCATCCCGTGGTGCGAGCCTTCGCGACCCTGACCGCTTTCTTTGATACCTCCGAACGGTGCGACCTCGGTCGACAGAATGCCGCTGTTGATCGAAACCATTCCATATTCCAGCGCCTCACCAACGCGCCAGACGCGGCCAATGTCGCGGGCGTAGAAATATGCCGCCAAGCCGAACTCAGTGTCATTGGCCATCGCGATCGCTTCTGCTTCGGTCGAGAACGGGAACAGGGGCGCAAGCGGGCCAAAGGTTTCTTCCTTGGCCACGGCCATTTCCTGCGTCACACCCGTAAGCAGGGTCGGTTCAAAGAAACTGCCACCGGCCGAATGGCGCTTTCCGCCAAGTTTCACGTTTGCCCCCTTGGCGACGGCATCGGCGATATGTTCTTGGACTTTGTTAACAGCATCCTGATTGATCAGCGGACCCTGTTCCACGCCATCTTCGACACCATTCCCAACCTGCAGGGACGCAACCCTTGCCGCAAATTTTTCGGCGAATGCGTCATAGACACCGTCCTGCACATAAATCCGGTTCGCGCAAACGCAGGTCTGCCCGGCGTTGCGGAATTTGGACATCATCGCACCTTCAACGGCGGCATCCAGATCGGCGTCGTCAAATACGATGAACGGAGCATTCCCGCCCAGTTCCAGCCCCAGTCGTTTGACCGTGTCGGCGCATTGTTTGATCAACAGTTTACCAACCGGCGTGGACCCGGTGAACGTCAGCGCGCGCACATCCGGGTGTGCGCACATGGCGGCGCCAATTTCGCTGGATTTCCCTGAAATGACGTTCAGGCAACCCGGCGGCAGGCCGGCTTCTTCGGCCAGTGCGGCAAAGGCAAAGGCAGTCAGCGGCGTTTCCGTCGCAGGCTTAAGCACCGTGGTGCAGCCCGCCGCAAGGGCTGGCGCCAGTTTGCGGGTAATCATCGCTGCCGGGAAATTCCATGGGGTGATTGCCGCAACCACGCCGATCGGCTGGCGGATCACAAGAATCCGGCCGTCTTTTGTGTGTGAGGGGATCGTCTCGCCATTCAGGCGTTTGGCTTCCTCGGCGTAAAATTCAATAAAACTGGCCGCATAGGCGATTTCGCCGCGCGCTTCGGCCAGTGGTTTACCCTGCTCGGCTGTCAGTAGTTGCGCAAGCTCTTCGGTGTTTTCATTCACCAGATCAAACCACCGGCGCAAAATATTTGCGCGTTCTTTGGCCAGCTTGGCAGACCATTCTGGAAGGGCCTGTTGGGCGCAGGCAATGGCCTGATTTGTCTCGTCGGTGCCAAAAACCGGGACGCGTGTCAGCTCTGCGCCTGTGGCCGGGTTTGTCACAGCCTTGTCGCCGTTCCCAACCCATTTTCCGCCAATCAGACACTGGCTGTGTTTGATATTATCCAAACTATCTTTCATCGGGGAGCCTCGCTAAATTCAATCGGTTGTCAGAAATGACAATCTTAATGCGGTTATTCGTGCGCGGCAATGTCGTGATGTGTCCGCAGGAATTTCTCTTCTGCTCTTAAACAATTCGGAATGGTTTATAGCTAGCTTTGCTTGCGAAAGGATGACCGATGGATAGCCAGACCAGAGCGGAACCCACGCTAGCTTTTGCCCAATGCCGCCGTTGGATTGCCACAGCGTTCGTGTTCAGTATTTTTACGAATATACTGATGCTGACAGGCCCGTTGTTCATGCTGCAAATTTACGACCGGGTGCTAAGCTCACGGTCAGAAGAAACGCTGGTTGCATTGTTTGGTTTGGTCGCAGTGTTGTATATTTTTTATGGCTTGGTCGAATTTGCCCGCGGGCGGATTTTGGCTCGTGTTGGGGCACGGTTTTTAACGGTGCTGGGCCCTAATGTGTTTCGCGCCATGGTGCGGCATGCCGCACTAAAAACTCCTTTGCTAACCGGCCAGCACGGGGCACGGGAACTTGATAAAATTCACGCGTTCTTGTCCGGCCCGATCATGCTTGCGCTGTTGGACCTTCCGTGGACGCCTGTATTCCTTGCGGCGATTTTCATTTTTCACCCGGGGCTTGGATGGCTGGCCCTTGGCGGTGGTGGTGTGCTGTTTCTGGTGGCACT
Source organism: Marinosulfonomonas sp. (assembly GCA_019090885.1). Lineage (GTDB taxonomy): Bacteria > Pseudomonadota > Alphaproteobacteria > Rhodobacterales > Rhodobacteraceae > NORP110. Next base: position 11,223 of record JAHRVC010000093.1, on the reverse strand, counting down.
GGCCAATCAGTGGGCGACCAAAGCGAATACGACCGACGCCCAAAACCTGTCATTCAGATCGGATAGTTTTGGTAAACAAGTCATGTCCGGCAGTGAGGTTATTTGGGCCCAAGGTATGGTAACGGCGATCGTTCGTAGATGGCAGGTGGGCGCGCAGCTGGCGTTGCAACAGTCGATGATGGCAGCAGACAAGACCGGCGCCTTTACCGCATTTACCAAAGCATTCCGTCTGTTTTTGCAGTCGGCAATGCTGGCCGCAGGTGCTTGGTTGGTCTTGCAGGGCGAATTGACGGGGGGGGCCATGATCGCGGCGTCGATAATGCTTGGGCGTGCCTTGGCACCGGTTGAAACCGCTGTTTCCCAATGGTCAGTGATGCAACAAGCGTGGGGTGCGCGGCGAAATTTGGCCAAGGTGCTTGAACAGTCCGGGAAAGAAATTGCGCAGACAAGATTGCCGTTGCCTGCTGCAACTTTGCGGGCAGACGGGGTAAGTGTTTTCGGTCGTGGCATCGAAAAACCATTTTTGCACAATGTCAGTTTCGATTTAAAACCGGGACATGCCCTGGGGGTTATCGGTAACTCGGGTTCTGGTAAAACCACATTGGCGCGAACGCTTGTGGGGCTGGCGCGTCCGGCCACTGGCGAGGTCCGTTTTGGCGGGGCTACCATTGCCCAGTATGGCCCAGAGCAGATGGCAAAGCTGATTGGCTATTTGTCACAATCGGTTCAATTTCTTGAGGCTACGGTCGCTGAAAATATCGCCCATATGGCGCAGAACCCGGATTCCAAACTGGTCGTCGAAGCAGCAAAAAAAGCCAAAGTACATGAGGTTATCCTGCAGTTGCCGCAGGGGTATGACACTTTTCTTGGCCCGCTGGACACGCAGCTTTCGGGTGGGCAGATCCAGCGGCTGGGCTTGGCACGTGCTTTGTTCGGGAACCCGCGTATCCTAATTCTTGATGAACCGACTTCAGCACTCGACGCTGAGGGCACGGACGCGCTCAATTCTGTTATTAATGACATGAAATTTCGCCGGAAATCCGTGATTGTGATGACACACCGCCCAACTGCTATTCTTGCATGCGATGATTTGCTTATGTTGCAACAGGGCAGGGTGGTGGCTTACGGCCCGCGCGAAGAAGTAATTCGTTCAGTGATGAAAAATTCATGCGAGGTTGCGCAAGTGTTGCAACAAAAATTGGCATCATGAGCGCCAATGTGCCAGTTCCCAATTGGAGCGCTCGTAGGCCAATCCTTTTGGGATGGATTGCGATCGGTGTGATGTTGGCCGGTCTCACTATTTGGGGGCTTGGCGTACGTATTACTGGGGCGATCGTCACGACTGGAATTGTTCGGATGGAAACGGACCGCCAGATTATTCAGCATCCAAATGGCGGCGTTGTGGGCCAGATTTCAGCACGCGACGGGGACATTGTGCGAAAAGGCGATGTGTTGATCCGGTTTGAAGACCGGCATCTGCGCTCAGAATTGTCGACGGTTGATCGGCAGTTATTTGAGATTCTGGTGCGGAAAATTCGCCTTGAGGGGGAGCGTGATGCAATTGCAGATTTGGATTATTCCGGAACTGAAAGCAGTGCCGATCTCGACCCGGTTTGGCAAAAGGGGCAAATTCGCGGGCAGACTGCTCTGTTTGAGGCTCGAAAATCTTCGCTGGCAACGGAACAGGACCTGCTTGGCGAACAAGGTGCCCAAATCGAAAACCAAATTAGGGGCATGCAAGCGCAAACTGCTGCTCTCAGGGTGCAGGGGAACCTTACCAAACGGGAATTGCACGCCCAACAAAAACTACTGGATAAAGGTTTGGTTTCGGCGGCGCGTGTGTTGGCTTTGCAGCGGGATCACGCTGGCATTGAGGGTGAAATTGGCCGTTTGAGGGCCGCCATCGCCCAGGCGGCAGGCCGAATGTCCGGACTGGTGATTGCGCGCGTTCAACTGTCCGGTCGGCGCCGTGAGGCAGCAATCACTCGGTTGCGTGACTTGCGCTATAGTGAGATTGACCTTGTTGGAAAACGGATGCGCCTGAACGAACGTTTAGGGCGCATGGTGGTTCGCGCACCGCGCGACGGCACTGTCTTTGGCTCTCGTTTTTTGTCGACCCAAACAGTCGTACGACCTGCAGAGCCAATTATGTATCTTGAGCCGCTCGAGCAAACCTTGCAAGTAATTGTCCAAATCGAACCGGGCCAAGTCGACCAAGTTTATGAAGGGCAGGTAGTAACGCTGCGATTTTCCGCGCTCGACCCGTTAGCCCGTCCGCAAGTTCTGGGGCACATAACGCGCCTGTCGCCCGATACTTTGGTTGATAAGGCCACAGGTTCGCCATTTTACAAGGCCATTATAGTTCCGCAAACAGAAGAACTGGCGCGCATCAAAGAGCAACGTATTTTGCCCGGTATGCCAGTAGAAGCATTTCTGAAAACGAATGACCGAACCCCGGTGTCGTATTTGACGGAACCACTAAGGGGCTATTTTCGCCGCGCCTTTCGTGAAAGTTAGCCTTAAGAAATTCGAACTCAGTAGTCTGAGCGGTTAGCTGCCCATGAATTAAGCACTCCGCCCATAATTGCACCTGATAACAACCATATTAGGTTGGCCGACCTTCCTGTGAGTACCCAAAATGTGAAAAGACACTTGGGAAGTTTTTTTTAGGGAGGCAAAGAAAATGCCCAACGACTTGGCGCATACAGCCGCGGCACCCCCGCCGGTGTCGCCACCACGGGCGTACGGGGCGGTGCAGTTGCGTTGTGGCAATTCCGCTGGGATGACTCGCATTCAGACTTTGCGACATTCGGGTTCGTTAAGAACTTTGTTTCCCACGCCGCGCTCTCAGGGAATGTCTGCTGTATTGATTAACACCGCAGGCGGGATAACCGGTGGGGACGAGTTTTCGATCGATGCGAGTGCGGGGGCAGGCAGCCGCCTGACTTTGACCACGCAGGCGGCAGAACGCGCCTATCGGGCGCAACCGGGTGAAACCGGCACTGTGACGGTAAAGCTATGTGTGAAACCCAAGGCGCAGATAGCGTGGTTACCCCAGGAAACGCTGCTTTTTGAAAAGTCATCACTGCGCCGACGATTGGATGCGGAGGTCGCCACGGATGCCGGTTTGCTGGTTGTCGAGCCGATTGTCTTTGGGCGCATTGCAATGGGTGAAGTTCTGACAGAAGCGCGGTTTGAGGATCGCTGGCGTGTCCACCGCGACGGAACACTGATCTTTGCGGACATGGTGAAGATGGATGGCGCGATCCAACACCAACTGGAACAATCAGCCATCGCAGACCATGCGCGGGCAATGGCCACCGTGTTGTTGGTTGCCCCAAATGCCGAGGCAATGTTACCCCGACTACAGGCCCTGCTTGGGGACACATGCGGTGCCAGTCTGATCCGCCCCGGCGTCCTGCTGGCCCGACTTCTTGCGCCGGATTCATTTTTGCTGCGCAGAACATTGATCCCGGTGATACGATTGCTTAACCAAAATGAAATCCCGAAAACATGGGTGCTATAGATGCAACTTTCCCCTCGTGAAAAAGATAAACTATTGGTGGCCATGGCCGCCGAAGTTGCGCGGCGTCGTTTGGCGCGCGGCGTCAAGCTGAACTACCCCGAAGCGATCGCGCTGATCTCTGACGCAGTTGTAGAAGGTGCGCGCGACGGCAAATCTGTGGCCGATCTGATGCAGGCCGGGGCCGAGGTTGTTGGCCGCGCCCAGTGTATGGACGGCATCGCCGAAATGATCCCCGAAGTGCAAGTCGAAGCCACATTTCCCGATGGCACCAAACTTGTCACTGTCCACCAGCCGATCCGATAGGAGCCAACCATGATCCCCGGAGAAATCTTTCCCGCCGACGGCGATATCACCCTGAACGAAGGTGCCACCGCCATCACCCTGATGGTTGCCAACACAGGCGACCGGCCGGTGCAGATCGGCAGCCATTATCATTTCGCTGAAACCAATCCGGCATTGGAATTTGACCGGGCCACCGCCCATGGTCACCGGTTGGACATTGCGGCTGGAACCGCAGTGCGGTTTGAGCCGGGACAGCGGCGAGAGGTGCAGTTGATACCGCTTTCAGGCGCGCGTCGGGTGTTCGGGTTCAATCAAAAAGTCATGGGGGATCTCTGATGCCTGCACAAATTCCACGCGCCGAATACGCCGCCATGTTCGGCCCCACCACTGGCGACCGGGTGCGGCTTGCCGACACCGAACTGGTGATTGAGGTTGAGCGTGACCTGACGACCTACGGTGAAGAGGTCAAATTTGGCGGTGGCAAGGTCATCCGTGATGGTATGGGGCAATCGCAAGTCACGCGGGCCGCAGGGGCCGTTGATACGGTCATAACCAACGCGCTGATCGTCGATCACACGGGTATCTACAAAGCGGATGTTGGGTTGCGCGACGGGCGCATCCACAAAATTGGCAAGGCGGGCAACCCTGACACCCAACCCGGCGTCGACATCATCGTTGGCCCGGGAACCGAGGCGATTGCGGGCGAAGGTAAAATCCTGACGGCGGGCGGTTTTGACAGCCATATCCACTTTATCTGTCCCCAACAGCTAGACGATGCGCTGCATTCCGGCGTGACGACGATGTTGGGCGGCGGCACTGGCCCCGCACATGGAACGCTGGCCACGACCTGCACGCCCGGCGCGTGGCATATTGGCCGGATGATGCAGTCGTTTGACGGGTTTGCGATGAATATCGGACTGGCGGGCAAGGGCAATGCGTCCCAACCCGGCGCGCTTGTCGAGATGGTTAACGCTGGTGCTTGCGCGCTAAAACTGCACGAAGACTGGGGCACCACGCCGGCGGCGATTGATTGTTGCCTTTCGGTGGCTGACGACATGGATGTGCAGGTGATGATCCACACCGATACGCTGAACGAAAGCGGCTTTGTGGAACATACGCTGAACGCCATGAAAGGGCGCACGATCCACGCGTTTCACACCGAAGGGGCCGGGGGTGGGCACGCGCCCGATATCATCAAAATCTGCGGCGAGGCGCATGTGATCCCGTCCTCAACCAATCCAACGCGCCCATTCACGGTCAACACTGTGGACGAGCATCTGGACATGCTGATGGTCTGCCACCACCTTGATAAATCCATCCCCGAAGATGTGGCATTTGCCGAAAGTCGGATCAGGCGTGAAACGATTGCCGCCGAAGATATTCTGCACGACATGGGGGCATTTTCGATCATTGCCTCGGACAGTCAGGCGATGGGACGTGTGGGTGAGGTGTTGATCCGCACATGGCAAACGGCCGACAAAATGAAAAAGCAACGCGGGCGTCTGGCCGAAGAAGTTGGCGAGAATGACAATTTCCGGGTTCGTCGCTATATCGCGAAATACACCATCAATCCGGCCATCGCACACGGCATGTCGCGCGAAATTGGCAGCATCGAGGAAGGCAAACGCGCCGATCTGGTGCTGTGGAACCCGGCTTTCTTTGGCGTGAAACCAGAGATGGTTTTGCTGGGCGGCACGATAGCCGTGGCGCAGATGGGCGATCCGAACGCCTCAATCCCAACGCCGCAGCCGGTCTATACCCGCCCGATGTTTGGTGCCTTTGGGCGCAGCGTGGAACAGTCGTCGGTAACCTTTGTCAGTGCGGCCGCGCAGGCCGGTAGCATCGGCAAAACGCTGGGATTGGCCAAGCAAACCGTAGCCGTTTCTAATACGCGCAACATCGGTAAGGCAGATCTGTGCCTCAACGATGCAATGCCGCAGGTCGAGGTCGATCCCGAAACTTATGAAGTGCGCGCTGACGGTGAATTGCTGACCTGCGAACCTGCCGACGTGCTGCCAATGGCGCAGCGCTATTTCCTGTTTTGAGCATGGAAATGACGGTTTTTCATATCACCCCGCAGGGTCGCAATGATCCCGGTTTGCGTTGGGCGCAAGGCGGCTATGCCGAAAAAATAGTTGTTTTTCAGGGTCCTGCGCAGCATATGTTCAATCAAGGGAGGAAACTAGTCGTAACACAACACGAGGTTTCCAATGGCTCATACACTAACACATTCTACATTCTCGGGCGCTGTCGTCCGCGGTGTAACCAATACGCTTTCTTCGTTTTGGGACGGTTTGATTGCGGTCGCAGAAGCGAATTCACAAGTCAAAAAAATCCAAGATCTGCATTCGCTGTCCGACGAGGCGCTGGCCGCAAAAGGCATTCGCCGCGATCAGATCGTTCAGCACGTGTTCAGGGATCGCCTGTATCTGTGAACTTAAATTGCGCACGGGCGGATCATGTCTGATCTGCCCGTCGCATACAGTTTTAAGCGCGCGGGTAATTGGCAAAGTGCATCCGCCGAGCGGATTACACTAACCTATGACGGGCGTTTTTTGCGGCGCAAACGATTGGTAAGCGATGGCGGAACCGCCATTCTTGTTGATCTGCCGGAAACGACCTCACTGAACGCGGGCGACGCGCTGGAAAGCGTGGATGGCCAGTTGTTTGTGATTGTCGCTGCGATGGAAGAATTGCTCGAAGTGACGGGCAGCGATCTGATGCGCATCGTTTGGCACGTCGGCAATCGCCACACCCCCTGCCAGATTGAACCTACCCGGTTACTGATCCAGCGCGATCATGTCCTTGCCGACATGTTGCAAAAACTTGGCGCGGACGTGCGCGAAGTTGTTGAACCTTTCACACCAGAAGGCGGGGCCTATGGCCACGGGCGGACCCATGGCCACGCCCACTGATCCGCTGTCCCCAGATGCGCTGCTGACGCTGGCGCAATGGTTGTCCCCGGCATATCCGACCGGTGCATTCAGCTATTCCCAAGGCTTAGAATGGGCCGTGGAAAACGGCGATATCGCAGACGCTGCGACCTTGGAAACTTGGCTATCGGCGATTTTGCAGTTTGGCGCGGGGCGAAACGACGCGATATTTGTGGGCTGTGCCTATGGCGCCGCCACCCCGGTAGCCTTGCAGGAAATTGATGAGTTGGCCTGTGCAATGGTGCCGTCTTCTGAACGGTTGCTGGAAACAACCCAACAAGGCGCGGCATTCGCAGCAACGGTGCGCGCCACGACAAGTCTTGAGGTTCCCGACCTGAGCCTGCCAGTGGCCATCGGCTGTGCTGCACAAAAAATGGGCCTACCTTTGGGCGCGACGATCCAGATGTACTTGCATGCGATGGTGTCAAATCTGGTATCCGCCGCCGTCCGGCTGGTTCCATTGGGGCAAACCGAGGGGCAGGTTTGCCTGACCCGGCTTTCGCCACTTTGCATTCAGGTGGCCGATAATGCGCTGACATCTGGCATAGAAGACCTTGGCAGCAGCACGTTTGCCGCCGATATTGCATCCATGAAACACGAAACCCAGCATGTAAGGCTGTTCAGATCATGACATCACCTAACGGTCCCCTTCGCGTGGGTATTGGCGGCCCGGTTGGCGCGGGAAAAACCACTTTGACTGCCGCGCTGTGCCGCGCATTATCGGGCGAATTTTCGATTGGTGTAATTACAAACGACATCTACACACGCGAGGATGCCGATGCCCTTTTGCGCCTTCAGGTTTTGGCACAAGATCGTATAATTGGCGTTGAAACCGGCGGTTGCCCGCACACGGCGATCCGCGAAGATGCTTCGATCAATCTGGCCGCCGTGGCCGAGCTGCGTGCGCGACACGATGACCTTGATCTGGTGTTGATTGAATCCGGCGGTGACAATCTGGCCGCCACTTTCAGCCCGGAGCTTGCCGACGTTACGATCTATGTAATCGATGTGGCCGCGGGTGAGGAAATTCCCCGCAAAGGTGGCCCGGCAATCACCAAATCCGACATTCTGGTTATCAACAAAACTGATCTGGCGCCCCATGTCGGGGCATCGCTGGACGTGATGGAGCGGGATGCCGCCCGGATGCGTGGCGACGGCCCGTTTGTATTTGCCAGCCTGCGCAATGATCAGGGTATCGGGCCGATCGTCGATTTGTTGCGCCAGGTCGGCGGGCTTACTGTGGAGAGTGGATTTAACAACACGGCCGTGTAACGCCTCGTGTGCAGCGCAGGTAGCAGAGCAAGCGTGTATCCTATGCACCTACCCACATCAGAATTCCGGCGCGAATTTTGGTCTGTGTCGAACGCAACAAAGAAAACAAAAATGGATTTTTGTGCCCGGATTGCAGTGCTCTAGCTTGAAATTATTGACAGCTTTCGGTTTTAGAGGTTCAGCTTGTCTGCAATAAGATCATGTAACAATTTCAATTAATTGGTCAAAGTAGTAGGCAGGAACATGAAACAAATACATCCGATCATTCTATGCGGCGGTTCTGGGACACGGCTTTGGCCAAGTTCACGCAAGTCTTTCCCAAAGCAATTTTCACCCCTTCTGGGCGGAGACAGCCTGTATCAGCAAACAATGCGCCGACTAAGCGGCGAAATGTTTGGCCAGCCTTTGGTGCTTACAAACGAGGAATTTCGCTTCCTTGCCCGCGAGCAGGCCGAAGGGGTTGGGCTGGCCGATGCACGCATTGTGCTTGAGCCTGTGGGGCGAGACACCGCGCCTGCAATCCTGACAGCGGCACTAATCCTGCGCGATACACCGGATGATTTGATGCTTGTTGCACCATCCGACCATCTTATAGCGGACCCGGCTGCCTTTTTGGATGCCATTCGCGCCGGGGCCCAGGCGGCCGAGCAGGGGCGTCTGGTGACATTCGGCATCACACCGGACGCACCTGAGACCGGCTATGGTTATCTGGAAGTCACGTCTAAACCGGCAGTCGGTGAAGTGGCTGAATTGGCGCAATTTGTTGAGAAACCCGATGAAGACCGGGCGCGCGAAATGTTGGCTTCTGGCATACATTTATGGAATTCGGGCATATTCCTGTTTCGGGTCGGCGATATCATTGCCGCGTTTGAGGCACATGCCCCCGATATGCTAGAGCCTTGCAAATCTGCGTTGGACACAGGAACCGAAGATCTTGGTTTTCTGCGCTTGGACGGCGCGGCCTATGCGTCGGTTCGCGCCCAGTCGATTGACTACGCTGTGATGGAAAAGGCTGATAGTATTTCGGTGGTTCCAGTCGATGCTGGCTGGTCCGATCTGGGCAGTTGGTCATCGTTGCACGCCGCACTTGCGGTAGATGGCGCTAATGTTGAAGCAGGCCGCGTAACTGCGATTGACTGCGAGAATTCGCTGCTGCGTTCCGAGGATGATACAATCCATTTGGTCGGTTTGGGTTTGAAGAACACTGTGGCCGTGGCGATGCGGGACGCTGTGTTGGTGGCGGACATGGCGCATTCGCAAAAGGTCAAACAGGTGGTGGAAACGCTGCGCCGCGAGAATGTAGCGCAGGCGGACGACTATCCACGCTTTCACCGGCCTTGGGGTTGGTATGAAACCCTGTGCCTTGGCACAAGGTTTCAGGTTAAGCGGATCATGGTAAAGCCGGGCGGTATTCTTAGCCTGCAATCACATGTTCATCGCGCAGAACACTGGATCGTTGTGGAAGGGTCTGCTCGGGTCACTGTGGGGGATGAGGTGAAGCTGATTTCGGAAAATGAGTCGGTTTATATTCCGCTTGGCGCGGTTCACAGAATGGAAAACCCTGGAAAAGTCGCGATGTATTTGATCGAGGTTCAGACCGGCAGCTATTTGGGCGAGGATGACATCGAACGCTACGAAGATGTCTACGACCGAAGCTGACCGGCTTGTTGGAATGTACAACGGCATCTTACGTGCGGCCCGCCGCCGCTAGGTGTGGGCACCGTAATACAACCCAACCACATGTTCGGCTTGGGCAAAGAACAACCAACGGATGGTCAGAACGCCAAGCAAGTGCAGAGTTGCGGCTCCCCCGAATGCGACAAGGCTGCTACCTGCTGAAAGCAACAGCGCCGGCAGGATGCTCAGCAACAGGATACTAATAACGCGTAGGGTTTTTTGATGCTTTCGGCCAAGCTGAAACACCATTTCACGGGTTAGGTAACTGGTGCCGCTGTGGGGCGGTGCAAGTTGGCGAACCGCGCCAATAGCGCCAAGTCCTGTTGCGCTTTCAAGGGATGCCCCGCGCGCGCTAAACCTGCGGTCGCCCCAGTGCCAAGACAGCAATTGCAGACCACCTGACAGCACCAACAGCACCGATGCCAATGCGCCGTAGCCGCCCAGCAACGCGCCGCCGGTGATCGAAAGGATCAAAAACAGGACCGGTGTTGAAAAGTGGTTCCAGCGTGGAACCGTCTTTAGCTGGGCATAGATCATCGACGTTGTCACTACCGTTGCCAGTGACAGCGCCGCGCCAATCCAGCCAAGCAGCGCGATGCGCACGCCAAAAAATATCGCACCAATTGCATATACGCCCATGACGCAAAGCGCTGCCATCGATATCCACGCTTCTCGGCTTAGCCAGCTTGTGCGCCATTGGGTAAACGCTTTGATCGCCCGTTCAGGGCGACCCAAGTGCAAGGTTGAAAACAGCAACCCGGCCACCGCCAGCCCAAAGCCAACGAAGAAAAACCAGAACGCGGTCCAGCCGGTAACGGCCGGAAAACCAATCCCGAGCCATGCCAGCAGGCCAAATCCCAGACCGGAAAGCGTTGTGAACAAAATGACAGAGGGTGCGGGATGCATCAGCGCGCTTTCGGTGTGACGGCGTCAAGGGCGCGGTCTAGCCAGCCAAGAAACCCTTGCGGATCGGTGGCGACAGGTTCCAGAAACGGTGCAAGAATATCAATGTCGTCTTCGCGGTCCTTTGGGCGGGGCGGCAGGTATTTGTTGACCGGACTGGTGCCAAGCTCGGGCATCAGATCCATACCGCCGCGTTCAGCCACCAACTGGCTGACCGCACTGTCAGGATCGGCAAAATCACCAAAATGGCGCGCGCCGGACGGGCAGGTGCGCACGCAGGCAGGTTCGCGATCCTGCTCAGGCAGGTTTTCATTATAGATACGGTCAACGCACAGCGTGCATTTCTTCATGATGCCCGCGGCCTGATCCAACTCGCGTGCCCCATAAGGGCAGGACCATGCACACAGCCCGCAACCGATGCAGTCGGCCTCATTCACCAGAACAATACCATCCTCGGCCCGTTTATAGCTGGCACCTGTCGGGCAGACGGTAACGCAGGCGCGTCCTCGCAATGCAGGCAGGATTTCGGGAAATGCACGGTTTGTGCCGGCCCCTGATCTGGCTGAACTTCATAGGAATGTACCCGGTTCAGGAACGTGCCCGAAGGCGCGCCGCCGTAAGCATCCTGAT
>JAHRVC010000005.1 GCA_019090885.1 Marinosulfonomonas sp. | reverse complement strand
GTGGTGGATGCCGGGGCTGCGGCAGCGCTGGCGCGGGGCAAATCCCTGTTGCCTGCCGGTGTTTCAACGGTTTCGGGCAAGTTTCAACGCGGCGATGCGGTCAGTATTCAAACCGGCGACGGCGCGCTGCTGGGGCAGGGTTTGGTGCGTTATTCAAGCGAAGACGCGGGCAAAATTACCGGTCACCGTTCGGGCGACATTGAGCCGATATTGGGCTATCCGGGACGCGCCGCCCTGATCCACCGCGATGACATGGTGCTGTAAGGCGCTCTTTATTTTCCGCCAGATTTCCATATTCTGCCACAAAACCCCGACACGAAAGCCCGAGTGATGAACGACATTGATAATATCCCCGCCCTGATGGCCGAAATCGGCGCCAAGGCGCGTGACGCTGCTGCCAAACTGGCTTTTGCCAGCGGTGAAAGCAAAGCCACCGCCCTGAACGCCGCCGCCGACGCCGTCTGGAATCGGCGCGCCGAGATTGTCGCCGCCAACGCCAAAGATCTGGAATATGGCCGCGATAAGGGGTTAAGCGCGGCGATGATGGACCGGCTGATGCTGGACGAAGACCGCATTCAGGGCATGGTCGACAGTCTGCGCGCCGTTGCCGCACAGGACGACCCTGTGGGCGCGGTTATCGCTGAATGGGACATGCCAGCGGGCCTGCATATTCGTCGGGTGCGCACGCCTTTGGGGGTGATCGGGGTGATCTATGAAAGCCGCCCCAATGTAACGGCGGACGCGGGTGCGCTGTGCCTGAAGGCGGGCAATGCCGCGATTTTGCGTGGTGGTTCGGAGAGTTTTCATTCCTCCGGTCTGATCCATGCCTGTCTTGTCGAGGGGCTGCGCGCCGCCGGTCTGCCTGCGGACGCAATTCAACTTGTGCCAACGCGCGACCGCGCCGCCGTGCAGGAAATGTTAACGATGACCAACAGTATCGACGTGATCGTGCCCCGTGGTGGCAAAGGGCTGGTCGGGCTGGTGCAGGAACAGGCGCGGGTGCCGGTTTTTGCCCATCTGGAAGGCATCGTGCATGTCTATGTGGATAAGGCCGCCGATCCTGCCACGGCGCTGGACGTCGTGCTGAACGCCAAAACCCGGCGCACCGGGATATGCGGTGCGGCGGAATGTCTGCTGATCCATCGGGATGCAGTGGACACGCTTGGGCGCGATATTGTTACGGCGCTGGTCGCTTCCGGTGTCCGGGTGCATGGGGATGAAACTCTGTGCACTATTGACGGGGTGAGCCCGGCCAGTGATGCGGACTGGGGCCATGAATATCTGGATATGGATATTGCGGCCAAGGTTGTCGATGATGTGGACGGGGCGATTGCCCATATCCGGCAGTATGGCTCAAACCACACCGATTGCATCCTGACCGAGGATGACGCTGTGGCTGAACGGTTCTTTCAGCGTCTGGACAGCGCGATCCTGATGCGCAACGCTTCAACTCAGTTTGCCGATGGCGGTGAATTTGGTATGGGCGCTGAGATTGGCATCGCGACCGGAAAAATGCACGCGCGCGGCCCGGTTGGGGCGGCGCAGCTGACCAGTTTCAAATATTTGGTTGAGGGCGCCGGGACGGTGCGGGGCTAGCGATGAACGCTCTGCTGGCTGGTTTCAGTTGGCCGAGTGGTGCCTATCGCCCTAAAACCTGACCCGCGCACTATTGGCCGAACACTCAACAGTTAGTCGTCGGCCAATCTCACTGGCGGCAACCGGGGCCAGCGCAAAATGAACCTGCGCGGCACTGACGTCACCCGAATTGGGACCACCTGATAAAACCTGCCAGATATCGGGATCAATTTTCATTTTGTCCGCCTGCCCATAAATCGCCCATTCGTCACCAACAGCACTGACCGACACATGGCCGCCCCATGGCATCGCCGTTTCAAAACATTGCAACAGCAGGAACGCCAGTTTGACCTGAAGGCGGTTCTGATCGCCCTGCGGCTGCCATTCGATGGTTAAACGCCCGCCACGCGACATGTCATGCAGGATTGATTTTATTTCACCCTGACCCACGGCCTGCGTCGCACTGGCAGCACCAAAGGCGATGCGAAAGAACCGGATGCGGGCATTCGCATTCTGCACGCTTTCGCTAATCAGGCTCATTTCCGGGCCAATCGGTGCGCCATTCATTGACAAAAGTTCCACCCCGTTGCTGATTGCACCCAAAGGGCTGATCAGATCATGGCAGATACGCGAACCAATCAGGCTCGTCAGGTCGGATGCGTTGCTTGGCATTATCTGTGCCCTTTGCAGGAGGTGAAATGAACGAAGTAAATAATCTGTTGGAGCCCGGTATGCTGGTGCGAAATCCGGCGCGCCCCGATTGGGGGCTGGGGCAGGTGCAGTCGCGGATAGATCACCGGGTCACCGTCAATTTCGCTGAAGTAGGTAAACAAACTGTTGATAGCCGAAACGTCGCCCTTGAACTGGTCTTTGACACTTAGATTGCCCCTATAGGTCTTGTGACCCTGAATAACACAACCTTAACGAGAGTCAAACATGCGCCGTAGCGAACAATGATAAGGCGGGATGAAAACCTTGAACTCCGCCTTGCGCGAGGGCCGTCGGATGTGATGGCCGCGCAGCGATTGCGATACCGGGTGTTTGTCAGTGAGTTGGGCGGTGATGGTGAATTGGTCGATCATGACGCCGGGTTGGAAGTTGACCGGTTCGATCCCTATTGCGAGCATCTGATCCTGATTGACCGGCGGCGCGATGCGGCTGCTGGCGATCATGTGGTCGGGGTCTATCGGATGATGTCAGAACCCGGTGCTGATCGTGCAGGCGCGTATTACTCGGAAACCGAATTTGATTTACAGGCGCTGCGCGGTTCGGGTCGAAAATTGCTTGAGCTGGGTCGATCCTGCGTTGACGTGGACTATCGCGGCAGTGGTGCGATGTTTCTTCTGTGGAACGGATTGGCGCGTTATCTTGCTGAAAAAGATATAGAAATCCTGTTTGGTGTCGCCAGTTTTCATGG
>JAHRVC010000092.1 GCA_019090885.1 Marinosulfonomonas sp. | reverse complement strand
GCAAACACATAGGCCTGAATGAAGGAAACAAGCATTTCCAACGCATAGACTGCTGTGATTGCCAGGATCGGAGCAATCGCGCCCAAACCGAGAACGCCCGCAAAGCCGGCGAATACTTTTATCACTGCGTGACCGGCCATCATGTTACCCGCAAGGCGGATAGAATGGCTGACGGGACGCACGAAATACGAAATGACCTCGATCAGGGCCAGCATCGGCCGCAGCGCCAGTGGGGCTGCTTTGATCCAGAACAGTTCAAGAAATCCAAACCCGTTTTTGACGATCCCGACGATCGTCACGGTGATGAACACTGCCATGGCCATCACGGCCGTGACCGCAACGTGGCTGGTGGTGGCAAAGCTCATTGGGATAAGGCCAAGGAAGTTTGCAAACAGGATAAAGACGAAAAGCGTCATGATATATGGGAAGAATTTCAGCCCGTCTTTGCCGGCGACATCCTCGACCATCTTATAGACGAAACCATACATCAGTTCGGCCACCGACTGGATGCGGCTTGGTATGATCGCCCGCCCGCGGGTGCCCAGCACCAGCAGTCCGATGACACATAAAACAGCCAGCGCCATCCACAATGTCACATTAGTCGGCGTGTAAAAGTTGATGTGTTCACCACCAAAAAGCGGCTTCACAACGAACTGATCCATCGGGTGGATCTGGAGGCCGCTTGGACCTTCTGTCACATTTTCCGCCACGTCTAGTTCCCTTCGCTCGGTCCGGCATCCGCCGAACTCTCTTCTTGAAGCTCTTTGACCGAGCGCATCATAACGCGCACCCCGGCCGCAAAGCCCAGCAATACAAACAGCACCAGAAAGATGGGCATGGTGCCAAGCACCGTATCAAGCCCGTATCCGATACCAAAACCAATGACGATCCCCGCCACCAGCTCTATCACCATCCGCCAGGCCAGATGTGCCTGAGAGTGATGGTCCTCTATCTTCGGGGTTCGCGCGTCTGCGCCCTTCAGCTCTTTGATCCGCTCGTCGAGCTTAGCAAGCCGGTCTTTGTCGGCTGGATCAACCATGGCCAAAGGCCCCCTTGGATAGTCGCGCGGACACTAGGAACGGGTGGGGCCAGAGTCAAGCAGGTGGTGAGGCCTAAAATGCCATCCTAATTGATTGTTTTTATTGAATGTTCTTTTGGGTGCGACATGTTCAACACCGCCCCGCCTTGCCGCAATCGGCAAATACCCGGCAAACGGAATATTTAACCAATCGGTTGACGATTTCCCCGCCGATCGCATAACGAACCCTATGAGCACCCGGATCGATTCAACCTTTGCCGCATTATCAGACCCGACCCGTCGGGCGATCCTGACGATGTTGCTGGAAGACGACATGGCCGTGACCGATGTTGCCGAGCCATTTGATATGTCGCTGGCCGCCATTTCCAAACACCTGACGGTTCTAAGCCGCGCTGGTTTGATCAGTCAGGAAAAGCGTGGCCGGGTGAAATGGTGCAAGTTGGAACCGGATGCGATGCGAGATGCCTCGGTTTGGATGCAAGGGTTTGGCCAGTTTGAACCGGTGGACTTGGATGGGTTGGAACGATTTTTGGAAAAAGAGCTTGGCGACTAGGGTCAGGTTGCCTGCCTACAATTCCTTAACGCAACACATTCCCCCAATCCCGATTTTTCGACGAAAAATCATTACCCCTCGTCCTTCAGCAACATGACCAGCGCAACAACGGTCATCGCCACGCCTAACAAGATCAACGCGCGCGGGGCACCGTGACCCAGCCCGATTTCCCACAAAACCACCCAGCTTGGGGTCAGATAGGTGTAGGCCATGACCTTGGCCGCGGGCAGTCGCAGGATTGCATATTGCAGCAACGTGAACGTCGCTGAACCAGCCACCAGCGATGTGTATCCGATCGTGATCCAGACAATTGTCGGCAGATTGGCCCAGTCTGTGGCGCGAATATCTGACCAGCCGTAAGCTGTCAGCAGCACAAAACCAGCAACCAGCATGCCAAAGGTCATGGCAAGCGGATGCTCACCGCGATGCAGGAACCGCGACATTGGGGTGTAAATCGCGTGCGCCACGACACCCCAGAAAAATATCATTTCGCCTATGCCAACTCTGAACGAGATGAGAGCGGCCAGATCAGCACGAAAGATCACCCAAACCGCGCCAACTGCCCCGATTGTCAGAGCCAAAGCCATACGCGATGTGGTGATCTGGCGCAGCAGCAACCATCCAAACGCCGCAGATATCAGCGGTGTCAGCGTGAAAACTGCCGCGCTGGAAACCGGGGTTGCTGTCTTCAGGCCCTCAAACATCAACACGAAATATATCGCAAACAAGCCACCCAAGATCAGGAACCGCCACGGGGCGTTCATCAGGCGCCGGTCCAGAAATTTGGTTGCAGCAGCGATACCACCGATAACAATCGCCGCAATCAGAAACCGAACGGAATTCAGCGCGGCTGGTGCAATGTCATTTGCAGCCAAAGCGCCAAGGCTGAACGACCCGGCAATCAGCGCCGAAAAGCTCAACATCGCAATATGGCCCCGCATCGCCTGCGAGGGCCCCGGTTTGCCGGTTAGGCCGGTGGCCATTGTGCTGCCTCCTCCTTCAAATGCGATAACAAAGCCTGCACCTTGGGCGAGCGATGCAAATCAACATGCGTGACAAGCCATGTGTCGACGCTCCACTCTTCTTGTTGTGCAAAAATTTCCACGGCGTTCGCTTGACGCCTAAGCGCCCAATCCGACACAAAGCCAACACCTATGCCCTGCAATACCGCGTGCTCCATCGCAACTAATTCAGTGCTTCGGAAAATTATCCGCTCACGCGCCACATGTTTGTTAAGCCACAGGCTGTAGGGGGCCCGGAACGAAGCGTCGTCATGGCCGACAAAATAGTGCTGATCGAAATCCGCGACAGTTTTGGGCATGCCGTGCGTTTCAACATAGGTTTTTGAAGCACAAAGCCGAACTTTGAATGGTATGTAACGCTGATATATGTTGTCGGGTTGTTGATCTGTATTGCCGGGACGGATCGCCACATGTGCCTCGCCATACTCCAGCCGAAACAAGCGCAGATCAGTCAAATAGCGAACGACAAGATCAGGATGCTTTTGTTGAAACCGCACCAGAACTGGTGCCAGAAGTTCGGCAATCTCCGGTAGTGTGGTTATGATGATTTCGCCGGAAATGTCTGCCGCGTGCCCACGAATTCGCCCGGCCATCTGGGTAAACTGATCGTCCGTTGCTTTAGCGACCTGCAACAGTTCAACGCCGGCTTCGGTCGCGGTGTAGCCCCTTGCGTGGCGCTGAAACAGTTTGACACCAAGGCGCTGTTCAAGCGCATTGATGTGGCGGATCACCGTCGCATGATGAACGCCCAACTCGGCCGCAGCACCGCTTACGGTGCCTGCACGCGCAACAAAATAGGCGGTGCGAATTTCATCCCAGTTATCAATAGCCATCGGTGTTACCTTCTGACACTATCTGTGTGCACAAATGAACAATGGATGTTTATAATTCCGCCTTTTGTTCTTCTGTGCAAGATGTATATCCGTGATTGGAAATCACACAAGGACACCCAAAATGACTCATCACGTTCTGCATATAGATGCCTCTGCCCGCACATCCGGTTCTATTTCACGCGCTCTAAGTGACCGTATCACCGCCCGCTTTGCAGGTGCGAGCATTACAAAACGCGATCTGGCGACAGCGCTTCCGCAAATCGACGAAAACTGGGTTGGCGCGAATTTCACCCCGGCGGACGACCGCAGCCCAGACCAAGCTGCCGGTCTTGCCTTGTCGGATGAGCTGATTGCAGAATTTAAGGCCGCCGACACGATTGTTATAGGCACACCGATTTACAATTTTGCAATTCCTGCTGCATTGAAAGCATGGATTGATCAGGTCGTGCGCGCCGGTGAAACCTTTTCTTACGGCGAAGCCGGACCAGTTGGCCTTTTGAAAGACAAACGCGTGATTGTCGCTTTTGCTGCCGGCGGCACTGCAATCGGGTCAGAGATCGATTTTGCGTCAAACTATCTGCGTTTCATCTTTGGCTTTATGGGAATCAACGACGTGCAATTCGTGCAAGCTGATCAGCTTGCCATGGATGCCGAGGCAAGCATCGCCGCTGCCAACGACAGTGTTGATGCGCTGAACGTCG
>JAHRVC010000091.1 GCA_019090885.1 Marinosulfonomonas sp. | reverse complement strand
GGGCGAAGCAGGTTGTGCTTCGGTTCATGGCGCCAACCGGCTGGGATCAAACTCACTGATCGATTTGGTCGTCTTTGGCCGTGCGGCGGCAATCAAGGCGGGCGAGATTGTTGATCCCAACGAAGCCAATCAAACGCCCAATCAGGCATCTGTCGATGCAGCGCTTGATCGCTTTGACGGGCTGCGTCACGCCAAAGGTTCGGTCACGACTGCCGATCTGCGTGCAGAGATGCAGAACACAATGCAATCAGACGCCGCTGTTTTCCGCACCGAAAAGTCGCTGGCCGAGGGGTGCAAGAAAATGGAATCGGTTGCTGCGAAAATTGACGACCTTGCAGTGACAGACCGCTCACTTATCTGGAACAGCGACCTTATGGAAACGCTGGAACTGACCAACCTGATGCCAAACGCACTGGCCACGATTGTTGGTGCAGAGGCGCGCAAGGAAAGCCGAGGTGCCCACGCGCACGAAGATTTCCCGGATCGCGATGACAAAAACTGGCGTAAGCACACATTGGCGACGGTGGATGGCAGCAAAGTCAAGCTGACCTATCGTGATGTGCATGTTGCGCCGCTGACGAAGCACAAAGATGGCGGCATTGATCTGAAGAGAATCGCACCTAAGGCGCGGGTTTACTGATGGATTTAGCCAAATTGAAAATCAAGAAAAGGGTAGGTTGAGGATATGGTTCAACTGACACTTCCCAAGAACTCTCGTATTCGCACGGGCAAAACATGGCCAAAGCCAGACGGCGCGACCAATCTGCGAAAGTTCTCGATTTATCGCTGGAACCCGGATGACGCTGAAAACCCGCGCGTCGACAACTATTTCGTCGATATGGATACCTGCGGCCCAATGGTTCTGGACGCGCTGATCAAGATCAAGAATGAGATTGATCCGACGCTGACGTTCCGCCGTTCGTGCCGCGAAGGGATCTGCGGATCCTGTGCGATGAATATCGACGGCATCAACACGCTGGCCTGCATCTATGGCATGGAAGAGATCAAGGGCGATGTGAAAATCTATCCGTTGCCGCATCTTCCCGTCGTAAAGGATCTGATCCCGGACCTGACGCATTTCTATGCCCAGCACGCCAGCATCATGCCGTGGCTGGAAACCAAGACAAACCGCCCCGCTAAAGAATGGAAGCAGTCGACCGAGGATCGCGCCAAACTTGACGGCCTGTATGAATGTGTGATGTGCGCCTGTTGTTCTACGTCATGCCCCAGTTACTGGTGGAATGGCGACCGTTACCTTGGACCGGCGGCGTTGTTGCATGCGAACCGCTGGATCATAGACAGCCGCGATGAGGCAACTGGCGAGCGCTTGGACGATCTGGAAGATCCGTTCAAACTGTATCGGTGCCATACAATCATGAACTGCGCCAAGACATGTCCAAAAGGGCTGAATCCGGCCAAGGCGATTTCCGAAATCAAACAGGCGCTGGTCGAACGAGTGGTGTAAAATGCCTGAGCACACTTGCTGCATTTCGGTGTGCCGGTGACGCCATTATTGAGCGCCATGCTCTATGCGCTGCTCGGCGGCGTTACGATCCCCCTTGGTGGCTTGATAGCTCGGTTTGAGAATGTCCGATCAAAATGGCTGAAGGAGGAACTTCGCCACAGCATTCTGGCCTTCGGCGCCGGGGCACTGCTGTCGGCAGTTGCGCTGGTGCTGGTTCCTGAAGGCATCGAAAGACTTTCCCCGGCACCTTCGATTGCGGCGTTTGCATTGGGTGGATTGGTATTTTACGGCATCAGTCGCTGGCTGGATAGCCACGGTGGTGCCAGTTCGATGATGATTGCAATGTTGCTCGATTTCATACCAGAGGCACTTGCGATGGGCGCGATGTTCACCGCGCAATCAAATATGGCGCTGTTGCTTGCGTTGATAATTGCCCTGCAAAACTTGCCTGAGAGTTTTAATTCATTTTGCGAAATTTTGGAAAAAGGTCGGATGGCTGCTGGGCGAATCCTGCTCATATTTGTTGCTATCGGTCTGATCGGCCCGCTGGCCGCATGGATAGGTTTCACCCTGCTTTCAACCCACCAAGCCGCCCTGGGCGTTGTCATGCTGTTCGCCTCGGGTGGGATCCTCTACATCATCTTTCAGGGCATTGCGCCAAAAGTGCCGCTTAAAAACAGCCTTGCGCCGCCACTGGGTGTCGTTGCTGGTTTTATGTTTGGCTTGATCGGCCAGATGCTCCTGTCCTGAGCTTCAAAAAAATGCCGGCCCAGCCCTAAGGAAACGCCGCTGCAAGTGCGATTTCGACCATGTCACCAAAACTACTTTCCCGCTCGCTGCTGGGCAGCGCTTCGCCGGTCATCAGATGATCACTGACGGTCAACACGGCCAGGGCGCGTTTTCCATGGCGAGCAGCAAGAATATAAAGCTCGGCCGCTTCCATTTCGACGCCTAGAATGCCGTGGCGCATCATTTGATCCTTAAGATCGGGGCGCTCGTCATAGAAGACATCCGATGAATAAATCCCGCCAACATGGGGGGTGATATTTTTCGCCTCGGCAGCGGCAACAGCGGCGCGCAACAGCGACCAGTCGGCCGACGGCGCAAAGTTCAATTCCTTTAGAATGCCACTGGAGGGTGTCGACAAAGTCGTCGACGTCATTGCAAGGATTATATCGCGGATTTTAGTCTGCTCCTGCATGCCGCCACATGAACCGATGCGGATGAGTGTGTTAACGCCAAAATCCTTAATCAGTTCATTTACGTAGATCGACAAAGACGGCATTCCCATGCCAGATCCCTGAATGGTGACAGGGTTGCCTTTGTAGGTGCCGGTGAACCCCAGCATCCCGCGCACCTCGTTAACCAACTGGGCATTTTTCAAGAAGTTCTCGGCGGCCCATTTGGCCCGGTATGGATCACCCGGTAATAATACGGTTTCGGCAATGTCGCCGGGTTTTGCGCCAATATGAACGGTCATTAATATTCTCCTGTCATTCAATCCGGCCAACTATAGCGCCGAAATGATTTCCTACCAGATTTGATAAGGAAAGGTTTTACCGCGCCTCTGTTTCCTGCCACGGTGCACTATGTTTCGAACTGTAGAATTGCCGCTCTGGCTAATGATTCTGATCCTTGCCTTTGCGGCGGTGACGGCGCTGTCGCATTTTCTGCTGCCGTCGGTGCGGTGGTTTTTCCGCCGCCGCATGGAACGGGTCGTGGCAAAGCTGAACACCCGCCTACAAAGGCCGATCGAACCGTTCAAATTGCTGCGCCGACAAGATACGATACAACGCCTGATCTATGACCCAAAAGTAGCCCAAGCCGTTGCTGAACATGCCGCCGAAACCGGTGTGCGCGAAGACGTGGCATTTCAGGAAGCGCACCGCTATGCCCGTGAAATTGTGCCATCTTTCAGCGCTACGGCTTATTTTGGTTTTGCGACGCGTGCCGCGAAACTGTTAAGCCGCGCCTTTTACCGGGTCCGGCTTGGGCATTTTGATAAGGAAGCCGTAAGAGCGATCAGTTCGGACGCAACGGTTGTGTTCGTGATGAACCATCGCTCGAACATGGATTATGTTCTGGTAACCTATCTGGCTGGCGAGACTTCGGCGTTATCATATGCGGTCGGGGAATGGGCCCATGTTTGGCCGCTTTCGAGGCTGATACGCGCAATGGGTGCCTATTTTATTCGCCGAAAATCACGCAACTTGCTCTATCGGCGGGTTTTGGCGCGATACGTGCAAATGGCAACCAAGGCGGGGGTGGCGCAGGCTGTATTTCCTGAAGGGGCGCTCAGTCTGACGGGTAAAGTGGGCGACCCAAAACTGGGCCTGCTAAGCTATATGGTGTCTGATTTTGTTGCCGGGGAGGGGCGGGATATTGTGTTTGTTCCGGTGGCGCTGAACTATGATCGGGTTCTGGAAGATAGGGTGCTATTGGCGGCCGGTTCCGCAGCCAAGCGTAAATTCCGGCTTCGCTGGCGTGATGCTCTGCGATATTTGGTTAAGCACCTCTTTCAACGGCTTTCGGGGCGATTCGTCCGGTTTGGCTATGCTGCCGTCAGTTTCGGTGCGCCACTTTCTTTGGCGCAGTTCCCAGTTAATGAAGGCAGCGACAGGACCAAACAAGTCGGCAAGGAACTGATGGCCCGAATACGCGCGATTACGCCGGTGCTTCCGGTACCGTTAGTGGCGGCCTGCTTGCTTGAAGCTGGTGAAATTCTGAGGCGGGATGAATTGAAAAACCGCGTACGAAATAAGGTTCGAACGCTGGAAAGCCGTGGCGTGCCGGTGCCAATACTTGAACAAGACACGGATCAGGAAATAGATGTCGCGATCAATCACATTTTGATGCGCCAGATTGCCAAGGATACGTCTTCCGGTATTGCAGTTGAGGGATCGGAAAGTGCCTTGTTGGAGTATTATGCAGCTTCAATCTCGCAACATTCAGTTGCACAGCACGGCAAGCCTTGATTCGTTAATTTTATCTTCCTAGTTTCAAATTTCACCTGCGAGCATCGCTAGAAATACCCAAAATTTATATTTATCAGATAGTTACGGTTGTCCGGCTCACTACTATTGGGGAGTTTAAAATCGCGAATATCGCAAAACGGACGATACATGCTAAAGTTGTGTTAATGAATTATTAACCAATCTTAAAGAGAATATACATGGCAAATGACTGGATTATCGACGTGCTTGCGGATCTGAAAACCTACGCCGCACAAAATGGGTTGTCAGCGCTGGCCGGTCAGCTTGACGATGCAACGCTGATTGCTGCGACTGAAATCGCGTCGACAGAGGGTAAGGCGCCGGAAGCGGCGAATTGGGAAATTGGAACTACTGGACGGATTTACAGAGCGCCTGCAAGGCGCGAAAACGCTTGAAGATCTGCAAGCGTCGACCGAACAACTGCGCGATCACTATGGTATTGCCCATATAGTATATCATTGGGTGAACAGCGCTGGCGAGCGCTTCGGTGCTGGAACCTATAGCGCTGACTGGGTGGACCGTTACCTCGAAAAAGACTATCTGCGCATGGACCCGGTGATATTCGGCTGTTTTCAACGGTTTAATCCGGTGGACTGGAAGCAACTGGATTGGTCGGCAAAACCTGCTCGCGCATTTTTATGTGAAGCGATTGAATATGGTGTCGGGAATCAAGGGTTCACAATCCCAATGCGCGGTCCAAACGGTCAGTTCGCGTTATTCACTGCCAACAATACCTGTTCGGATGAAGACTGGTCGAAATTTATCGAACTAAATACCCGGCATTTGATGATAATTTCCCACGAATTTAATAAGAAAGCTCTGGATTTTGAGCAGACTGATGAAACGCTGCCAAGACCGTCGCTGTCTCCACGCGAGTTGAGCGCGATGACCTTTTTGGCAAAGGGTTTCAGCCGGGCACAGGCTGCGAATGAGCTGGAAATATCGGAGCACACGCTGCGCGTCTATATAGAGGCTGTCTCTTATACACATCTGACGCTGCCG
>JAHRVC010000090.1 GCA_019090885.1 Marinosulfonomonas sp. | reverse complement strand
GTGTCGCCAGTTTTCATGGTGTCGATCTGGATCAACTGGCCGAGCCGTTGTCCTATCTGCATGCAAGCCATCTGGCACCGCATGAATTGCGGGTGACTGCGCGTGGGCCAAATGCCCGTGCCATGAACATTAAAGCCAGCGACGCCATCGACCGGGCCCGTGCATTGCGTGTCATGCCGCCGTTGATCAAGGCCTATCTGCGCCTTGGGGGCTGTGTTGGCGAAGGGTGCTATCTGGATCGGGCGTTCAACACCACGGATGTCTGCATGGTGATGGACACGGCTCGCTTCAGTGATGTGCAACGCAACCGTTATTTGGGTGGGCAACCCCTATGACGCCAACTTGGCAGTCAGACGATGAACCAGCGCCGCTGGTGATCTCGCCGCTTGGCTGGCTGCGGGTGATCTGGCGCGGCGGATTGTTGGGGTTGGTGACTTTCGGCGGATTGATCGTGCTTGTCTTGCTGCGCCTGATCGAACGACCGGTCTGGAATCAGCACCGACCATGGACGCCCTTTATCACCCAATTTGTCTGCCGAATGGCGCTGATCATCATCGGGATTCGGTTTAGAACCAGCGGAAACCTGATGCGTGAGGCGGGCGGAGTGGTGGTTAATCACGCTTCTTGGCTGGATATATTTGTGCTGAACGCGCGCAAGCGGATTTATTTCGTTTCAAAATCCGAGGTCGCGGGCTGGCCTGCAATCGGTTGGTTGGCGCGCGCCACCGGAACCGTGTTTATCACCCGCAAAGGTCGGGATGCTGGCATTCAACGCGATCTGTTTTCAGATCGTTTATCTGTTGGCCATAAATTACTGTTTTTTCCCGAAGGAACGTCAACCGACAGTCTTCGTATTGTTCCTTTTAAATCAACACTTTTTGCGGCATTCTTCACGTCGAATTTACGCCATGACCTGTCTATTCAGCCGGTGACTGTAATCTATCGCGCCCCCGACGGTGAAGACCCCAGGTTTTACGGCTGGTGGGGCGAAATGGAGTTTGGCGCGCATCTGCTAAAAGTGCTGGCGGCGCGGCGGCAGGGTTCGGTCAAGGTGATCTATCATGCGCCGCTGAAGGTTGCTGATTATGCAGATCGCAAAGAATTGGCGCGGGCCAGCGAAGCCGTTGTTCGCAGCGGCTTTCCAAACAGTTAACTTGGCCCGTTTAACCGATGCAGCCAACCAATTCGGCCAAGCGTGCTTGTGGGTTGTCTGTATTCCATATTTCCTGACCGATCGCAAAGAAATCAGTTACAGGACAAAGGGTTCTGATGGTTTCTTCATCCAAATAACCCTCGGCCACAACAGGCACTTCGACCATTTCTGACCACCATGAAAACAGGTCGGCCCCGGCAACGTCCCCGTCGCCAAGTGGCGAAGCGCTGACCGGACCAAAACTGACATAATCCGCACCAGATTCACCGGCAGACATCCCGGCGTCTTGCGACGTGCCACAAGACGCCCCGACAATTGCGTCACGCCCCAAATCCTTACGGACCTGACGCACTGAACGGGGGCTATCGCTAAGATGCACTCCGTCTAGGCCAAGCCGTTCGACCATCTGCACATGATCCTCGATCACAAGGGCCACGTCGCGTGGGTGCGTGACCTCTCGCAAAGCATCGCCAGCGCGCGCGATCACCACCTCGTCGCGCGATGACAGGGACAGGCGGATACAGGCAATCGGCGTTGCGTCCAATATCCCGGCCAGCATATCGGGGAAGGTCAAAAGATCGATCTCGGGCGGGGTAATAAGATAAATCTGTGGCTGTTCGAATTCGGCCATTACAGGCTCCGTTTTGGCGGTTTTGCAGACCCTATAACCGGGAACCGGGCGCTTGGCTACTTGGCGGGCAGCGATCGGGCGTTTTCTATCGCCAGTGCCAGCCACTTTGCGCGCCGTTCGTCATCCACAAAGGCCTGTTCGGTGACATCAATCATCCCGCCCATTGGCCGCCCGGTGAATTGCATCGGGCCTGCGCCCTCTATTGCACGCGCCGCAGCTTCGCGCGATTTGCCGACACGAAACATCATGCCCTTGGCGTTTACGCCACACAGCATATGGCCGTTAAGCATAAAGCACAGACCGCCAAACATCAGTTTTTCACGAACCCCGTCCACATCCAGCAAATCGTCGCGCAGCAGTTGCGCCAAACCTTCGTCATACGCCATATCGCCTCCTTGCCATGTTGCGCGCTCAAGCCTACACCTGCGCCGGTCAAATCCAAAGGTTTCAGATGTCCCTTGCCAGCCCGCAGCCCAGTTTTGTTCTTGTTGAACCGCAGATGGGTGAAAACATCGGCGGTGCGGCGCGTGCGATGCTGAATTTCGGGCTGAACCGGATGGCGGTCGTTAACCCGCGCGACGGCTGGCCAAATCAGCGCGCGATTGCCATGGCCAGTGGTGCCGCGCGGGTGCTTGACGACGCAGTCGTCCATAAGACCACTGCCGAGGCGATTGCCGATTGCACTTATGTCTTTGCCACCACCGCCCGTCACCGCGATCTGACCAAACCAGTGATGTCGCCGGAACGCGCGATGGAACATGCCCGCAGCCTGCTGGATGCCGGGCAGGGCGTGGCGATCCTGTTTGGCCCGGAACGGTCTGGGCTGGAAAATCATGACATTGCGCTGGCGGATGCGATTATTTCGGTACCGGTCAGCGATCAATTTGCCTCGCTTAATCTGGCGCAATGCGCCTTGCTGATCGCCTATGAATGGCGACGTCAGACCACGGAAATCTTGCCCGAATCCGTCACCTTGGCCAAGACCGAGTTTGCCAGCAAGATCGAGATCGAAAAGCTTGGCGATCATTATGAGCAGCGGATGGATACGGCGGGGTTCTTTTTCCCTGAAGCCAAGGCCATCGGGATGAAGCTGAACCTGCGAAACATGTGGTCGCGGATGCCGCTGACCAAGGCGGATGTGCAAATTTTCCACGGAATGCTGCGCCAGATGGTGCGTTGGAAAGAGCGGGGGGAATAGACCCCAAGCGCAACGCCTTTCGCGTCATTGAGTGACTTTAGTTACTGTAGCATTCGGACCTCGGGGTGGGTGCAAAGCGCCCTCCCCATGGGGGAGGTCCGGGCGCGGCCCGGCGTTGCCGCCAGGCATAACTTTCGGGCCTTGCCGATCATCCCTGAGCACCATAAGTTTACGCCCTGATATCCGATTTACAGGTGTGTGATGAGCCAAAAACGTTCGATCTTTGAAGACGTCGCTTCGGACGAAAAAGCGGCCGTTGCTACACCGCAGCCCGGCTTGATCGACAAGGCGCACCGTGGTGCGCGCGGCGCGATCCGCATCTGGCTGGCAGCGCTGTTTGGCATCGTGGTGCTGATGATCCTCGTGGGTGGATTAACCCGGCTGACAGATAGCGGCCTGTCGATTACCGAATGGAAACCCGTCACCGGGGCCTTGCCACCGATGAATGCTGCGGCTTGGGACGCGGAATTCACCCGCTATCAGGCGATCCCCGAATATCAGTTGCAAAACAAGGGCATGTCGCTGGCCGAATTCAAAGCGATCTACTGGTGGGAATGGGGCCACCGGCAGTTGGGCCGGATAATCGGGCTGGTCTGGGCCGTCGGTTTGTTGTTCTTCTGGGCAACCAAACGCATTCCAACCGGCTGGACTGGCCGGTTGATCGGCGTTGGTGTGCTGGGCGGATTGCAGGGCGCCATCGGCTGGTGGATGGTGTCATCCGGGCTTGGCGGCGGCATGTTAGATGTGGCCAGCTATCGGCTGGCTATCCATCTGGGGTTGGCGTTCGCGATCCTTGGGCTGATTGCCTGGTATGTGCTGCGTTTGGCGCGCAGCGAGGCGGATCTGATGCAGGCGCGTCGTGGCGGCGAAACCAGTTTAAGCGGGCTTAGCAACGTGTTGCTGGTCTTGGCTTTCGTGCAAATCCTGCTGGGCGCGCTTGTTGCGGGTATCGACGCGGGCCGGGGCTATACCGATTGGCCACTGATGGCTGGGCAGTTTTTCCCGGCGGATGCATTTGACCTTGCCCCATGGTGGCGCAACTTTTTGGAAGACGACGGGCTGGTACAATTCATGCACCGGATCGGCGGCTATGTCGTTGTGATCTTTGGCCTGTTCATTTGGCGCCGCTCGCGTGCCAGTGGAAACATGACAACCCGGCGGGCCTTTGACTGGGTCGCGGTGCTGGTGTTCGGGCAGATGGTTCTGGGCATCGGAACGGTGCTGTATTCCGCACCACTAGTGCTGGCGATAATCCACCAATTGGGCGCGGTGCTGCTTTGGGTGGCGATCCTGCGTGCGCGTTTCCTGTCGCAATACCCACCCAGCCAATCAATCCGGGGTGCGCGCCCATGAGCGCCTATGATGATCTGATGGCGTTCCAGCGCGAAACCGAAGCACTTGGACAGGTGATGGGCCGCCTTGGCTGGGATCAGGAAACCATGATGCCGCGCGGAGCGGCTGCGCAACGGTCAGAGGAAATGGCAGCCTTGGAAGGCGTGCTGCATGCCCGCCGCATCGATCCGCGCATTGCCGATTGGCACGGTGCGATCGACGCGGGCCTGCTGGATGACGTGGGGCGCGCAAACCTGCGCCATATCTGGCGAGGTTATCAGCGCAACGTCAAAATCCCGGCAGCACTGGCCGGTGAAATTGCCCGGGTGACTTCAATGGCGCAAGGTATCTGGGCCGAGGCCCGTGCAGCCGAGGATTTCGCCGCCTTCGCGCCAACGCTGGAACGTGTCGTGGGGTTGCGGCAGGAAGAAGCGGCAGCCTTGGCAGGGCCGAACGGCGACCTTTATGACGCTTTGCTGGATGACTATGAACCCGGCGCTACGGCCGCCCAATTGCAAGCAATGTTTGATGCGCTGCGCCCGCGTTTGGTGGCGTTGCGCGAAAAGGTGCTGGGGGCAGACAAGCAGCCGCGCGCACTGGCGGGCGATTTTGACGAAGCCGGGCAATTGCGCATCAGCGCGGCTTTGGCGTCAACGTTCGGCTATGATCTGGACAAGGGCCGGATCGACAAGGCGGTGCACCCGTTTTCATCCGGCTCGGGGCAGGATGTGCGTATTACCATGCGAACCGATGCCCAAAACCCGTTTGATTGCTTTTATTCCACGATCCATGAGGTCGGCCACGCCTGTTACGAACAAGCGATTGATCCGCGTCATTTACTGACGCCCCTCGGCGCTGGGGTGTCTATGGGCGTTCATGAAAGCCAAAGCCGGATTTATGAAAACCAGATCGGGCGCAGTCGGGCGTTTTGTGGGCATTTGTTTAAGCAGATGAGTGCGGAATTTGGTGATCTGAGTGTTGGCGGCGCGGACGGGTTTTACGGCACCGTAAACCGGGTTCAGCCGGGGTTTATTCGCACTGAAGCCGATGAAATTCAGTATAACCTGCATGTCCTGATGCGCTTTGATCTGGAACGAGACCTGATCAGTGGGCAATTGGCGGTGGCTGATTTGCCCGAGGCGTGGAACGCCCGCTTTAAGGCGGATTTTGGCGTGGCCGTTGATAAGCCGTCCAACGGGTGTTTGCAGGATGTGCATTGGTCAGTTGGCCTGTTTGGCTATTTCCCGACCTACACGCTTGGCAACGTCTATGCGGCCTGCCTGCACCGCGCGATGCTCGCCGATCTTCCTAATCTGGATGTGTCCCTTGCGACAGGCGATACCGCCCCGGCAACCACCTGGCTGCGTGAAAAATTGCAGATGCATGGCGGGTTATACGAGCCGCGCGAACTGGTTGCCAAAGCTTGTGGGTTTGAGCCGTCCGAAGGGCCGTTGCTTGACTATCTGGAAGCCAAGTTCAGCGATATTTACGCGCTTTAATGTCGCGTGATTACATTTTGAAATGCTTAGATAATTTCAGACCCTGACCCTGATAGTTTGACTTAAGGTCAGCCCCATAAAGCGTCTGGGGACTTCTGCCATTCGCTCATAAACCAACCGCCCGACAACCTGCCCGTGTTCCAGCACAAACGGGGCCTCGTGACAGCGCACTTCCAGCACGCCGCGCGATCCCGTGCCACCAGCGCCACCATAGCCAAAGCCGGGATCAAAAAATCCCGCGTAATGCACGCGAAATTCGCCCACCATTGCCAGATAAGGGGCCATTTCAGCGGCGCAGTCGGGCGGGATGGTAACCGCTTCCTGACTGACGAGGATGTAAAACGCGCCGGGGTCCAGAATGATCCGCCCGTCGTTCGTGTGGATCGGCTCCCAATATTCGGCCGGGTCGTAATGGGCGATATTGTCCAGATCAATCACCCCGGTGTGGGG
>JAHRVC010000089.1 GCA_019090885.1 Marinosulfonomonas sp. | reverse complement strand
ATCTATTTGGATATGGATTGGACGCTCACCCACCATTGCGCGCAACTCGGTGATCTTTTCAACTTGTGAATGAATGAACTTCTGCCCACCAAATCCCGGATTCACCGTCAGAACACAGATCAGGTCTACCAAGTCCAAAATTTGTGAAACTGCCGATGCAGGGGTGCCGGGATTGATCGCAACACCCGCCTTTACACCCGCGCCGCGGATTGCCTGAAGGGTGCGGTGAATATGTGGTCCGGCCTCGACATGCGCGCTTATGTAATCGGCACCAGCGTCGGCAAAAGCCTCGATATAAGGATCGACCGGGGCGATCATCAGATGCACGTCCATCACCGTTTTCACATGCGGGCGGATTGCTTTGCACAGGGCTGGGCCGAACGTGATATTCGGAACAAAATGCCCGTCCATAACGTCCACATGGACCCAGTCGGCACCCGCAGCCTCAATCGCCTCGATCTCGCGCCCGAAATCGGCGAAATCTGCGGACAGGATAGAAGGGGCGATCTTTAGTGAACGATCAAATTCCATGTGCGATTCCTTTGGCTGCTGAACCGGGTTTAGCGCGAACTGGTGACCAGTGTCACGGGCGTATCGAACCCGGTTGTGCGCCGGATGTTTCATTGTCCGGCGGGCAAAATCCTGCTATTTGACCAATTGGTAAAAACTTGCCATTGCGCCGCCCCCATGCGACGCTAATGGCGTGACTGATGGAGGCCTAATTGCAGACCAATCACCCGCAAACCGGTGTCACCACCGCACAAAACCATTTGCCACAGGTTCAGGAACCCCGAAATCCCGGGACTGATTTGGATATGGACTGGGTTGCTTCGGTTCAAGCAAACACTTCGGCGATTGAGCGACGGGCGGCAACCCTGCCCGGCAGACGCTCGGTCAAAAAGGAATTTCAGGCCGCATGGCTGCTAAAGGCAATTACCTGCATCGACCTGACGACCCTTGCGGGGGATGACACCCCCGGACGAGTTCGACGCCTGTGCGCCAAAGCCGCCAACCCGGTTCGCGCGGATATACTGGAGGCACTCGGGGTCAGCGGCATCCACACCGGCGCGATCTGCGTTTATCATGAAATGGTGGCAACTGCGGTTGATGCATTGCACGGCACAGGCATTCCGGTGGCCGCCGTTTCTACCGGCTTTCCGGCGGGTCTGTCGCCCTTTGCCCTGCGCGTCGCCGAGATTGAGGAAAGCGTCAAAGCAGGTGCCGAGGAAATCGACATCGTCATTTCGCGCCGACATGTTCTGACCGGCAACTGGCAAGCGCTTTATGATGAAATGCGCGCATTTCGAGCAGCCGCTGGCAACGCCCACGTCAAAGCAATTCTGGCCACGGGAGAGCTGGCCACGTTGCGCAACGTGGCGCGCGCTTCGCTGATCTGCATGATGGGCGGGGCCGATTTCATCAAAACCTCGACCGGCAAAGAAAGCGTGAATGCCACGTTGCCGGTTACACTGGTGATGATCCGGGCTATCCGCGACTATCACGAGGCCACCGGATTTCGCGTCGGCTATAAACCCGCCGGGGGAATTTCCAAGGCAAAGGACGCTTTAACCTACCTTGCATTGATCAAGGAAGAGTTGGGTAACCGCTGGCTGCAACCTGACCTGTTCCGGTTTGGAGCATCCTCGTTGCTGGGCGACATTGAACGCCAATTGGAACACCATGTAACTGGCCGCTACTCGGCCTCTTATCGCCACGCCGCCGGATAGGCTGAAACTGGATATTTGTTAGAAAGATGAACCGATGAACGTCTCTGAAATATTCGAAACGATGGACTATGGTCCGGCCCCTGAAGCGGCCGGTGAGGCATTGGCATGGCTGGTCGATGGCGGCGACAAGTTCGGGCTGTTCATCGACGGGGATTTCACCAAGCCCGGCAAGACGTTCCCATCACGAAACCCGGCCACGGGCGAAACGCTGGCGTTGCTTACGCAGGCCCGCGAAAAGGACATAGATTTAGCGGTAGCGGCGGCGCGCAAAGCGCAGCCAAAATGGGCGCGACTAAGCGGCCATGCACGCGCGAAATATATCTATGCGCTCGCCCGGCTGGTGCAGAAACATGCGCGTTTGTTTGCTGTTCTGGAAAGCCTCGACAATGGCAAACCGATCCGTGAAAGCCGCGATATCGACATCCCACTGGTAGCCCGGCATTTTTATTATCACGCGGGCATGGCGCAACTGGCAGAGGCAGAAATGCCCAACACAGAACCCCTTGGTGTGTGCGGCCAGATCATCCCGTGGAATTTCCCGCTGCTGATGCTGTCATGGAAAATTGCACCCGCGCTTGCCATGGGCAACACCGTGGTGTTGAAGCCTGCGGAATACACCTCGCTTACCGCATTGTTGTTTGCGCAGATATGTCAGGAAGCCGGCCTGCCCAAGGGCGTCGTCAACATCGTCACAGGCGACGGCGCTGTAGGGGAAATGATCGTCAACCACCCGGACATCAACAAAATTGCCTTTACCGGATCAACCGCGGTCGGGCGTCGTATCCGGCAGGCCACGGCCGGTTCGGGGAAATCGTTAACGCTCGAATTGGGCGGCAAGTCACCTTACATCGTCTTTGATGACGCCGATATCGACAGCGCCGTCGAGGGGCTGGTCGATGCAATCTGGTTTAATCAGGGTCAGGTTTGCTGCGCAGGTTCGCGGCTGCTGGTGCAGGAAGGGATTGCCGAACGGTTCTATGCCAAACTAAAGGCTCGGATGGACGGGATGCGGATCGGCGATCCGTTGGACAAATGCATTGATGTGGGTGCGCTGGTGGATCCGGTGCAATTGAAAACAATCACCGATTTGGTGGATAAACATGGTGGTGACGGCGAGGTTTATCAGCCTGCGACGCCGCTGCCGGAAAATGGCTGTTTTTATCCGCCAACGCTGATTACCGGGCTGCAGACATCGTCGGTTTTGATGCAGGAGGAAATCTTTGGCCCTGTTCTGGTTGCCACGACATTCCGCACCCCGGCGGAGGCCGTGGAACTGGCCAACAACACCCGCTACGGGCTGGCCGCAACGCTGTGGAGCGAGAATGTCAATCTGGCGCTGGACGTGGCACCAAAGCTTGTGGCCGGTGTGGTTTGGGTTAACGCCACCAACTTGTTTGACGCCGCCGCCGGGTTTGGCGGAAATCGGGAAAGCGGCTTTGGACGAGAGGGCGGTTGGGAAGGTTTACAGGCTTATACCAAACGCAAAATTACAACCAAACCTCTTAAGCAGATTGCCCCGCAACCCGGCAGCGAAAAAACCGAAGTGGACGGCTTGGATCGCACGGCAAAACTTTTTGTCGGGGGAAAACAGGCGCGCCCGGATGGTGGTTATTCTGCCCCGGTCTGGTCACGGCGCGGCGACTTGCTGGGCCATGCGCCGATTTCCAACCGCAAAGACGTTCGCAATGCGGTCGAGGCCGCGCGCGGTGCCAAAGGCTGGGCCAACATGTCGGGCCATCAACGGGCGCAAATTCTGTATTATATTGGCGAAAACCTGTCTGCGCGCGCCGATGAATTCGCCGATCGCATTCACGATTTAACCGGCGGACAACGCAAAACTGCCGTGGCCGAGGTGGAAACCGCCATTTCGCGCCTGTTCACCTATGCCGCTTGGGCCGACAAGCTGGATGGCGCTGCCAAATCCGTGCCAATCCGGGGCGTGGCCCTTGCAATGAACGAACCCGTGGGCGTGATCGGTGCGTTCTGCCCGGATGATGCACCGCTATTGGGGCTGATCTCGGTCGCGGCACCTGCGATTGCTATGGGCAACCGGATCGTTGCGGTTGCCTCCCAGCCATTCCCGCTGGCAGCAACCGATTTTTATCAGGTGCTGGAAACTTCGGATTTACCGGGCGGCGTTGTGAATATCCTGACCGGTGACCACAACGAACTAGCGCCGCATTTGGCGGGCCACGCAGATGTCGATGCACTCTGGTTATTTTCTTCCAGCGATCTTTCTGCCGTGATTGAACACGAAAGTGCCGGCAACCTGAAACGCACATGGGTTAACAACGCCCGCACGCGCGACTGGATGTCACCAACCAGCGAAGGGCGGGAATTTCTGGCCCATGCAACCGAAGTGAAAACGATTTGGGTGCCTTATGGAGAATAATCCGTAAATGTGATCACAACCCGTGATCACATTTTGTTTATGGTTATTTCCGCCAAGTTCCGAGCCAACTAACGAGCCGTGAAAACACGCCCCGCGCCTTGTCGCGCGCCTCATCCGAAGCTTCGCTGACATCCTCGATCACAGGATCAATCGAGCGTTCACGAAACTGCGCCCACATTCGCCGGATCATGAATATCAAGATCAGCAAAGCGGTCAGGATTACGATATTGACCCAAGGAATTATCCGCACATCTGGCCCGGAAACAGCCTTTACCCCAACCGCGTTGGGATAGATCGAAAGGAATTCATTGCGCCAACCATAATGGGTGACTGAAACCCATTGCGGCGCCGCCTTTTCCGACTTCAGGTCCGTAGCCTCGGTTTGCAAATTCGACGTGTCCAGCTTGAAATATGGCGGCCAGCCAAAACCTGTGTCCTCGTTGCGATAAACCATCGGTTTGCCATTGGTCTGAATCGTCTGAAGGAAAAATACGTCCCGGTTTGCACCGCCGGTAGCGTTGCCAATATCGGGGGCTGCCCAGAATATCGAGTTGGCACCAAAATCAATCCGTTTTTCATAGGTATCGGCGACGCGCACAATATCATGCTGTGGCAGCGTGTAATGAAAAAATCCAAAAACCACGAGCACCAGTGTCAGCCAAAAACCCCATTTTACGTAACGCATATTCACCCTCACATGAAGTTAGTGACATATAGTAAGCCGAGCACGACCACGACCGGAACAACAAAGACCAGTAGGATCAGCTTTTTGCGCAGCGACCCCTCATAGTCCTTCATCCCTACAGAGATATAGGTATCCCGATCGCCTTCTTTTACCTCTTCGTCCCATTCATCTTCCAGTTTTTCCCGTCGAATAGAACGGGAATAGATCGACACCAGAAAATAGATCACTGCCAGAAACAAAAACCCAAACACCGCCAAGCGGACCGCACCAAACATTACCTGCTCCTTCTGACCGCGCCCCAAGGGCCAACGATGTCTACTATATCCTCAGGCACCTTGGGCGTTGGCAATTCCACCTCATCCTCAGGACCAAACAGCGCCTCGCGCACACCTGCCTTGTTGGCCTGATAGGCGCGACCAAGGAAATTTGCGACATATTCTTTCTTGCTCTCTGCCCAGTCGGAATAATGGTCATAAAACAATTGCTTGTGGCAGATGAACAATTGCCGGACATCAAGCGGGGCCAGTTCGGCAAGCATTTGGTTGACCAGATCACGATGCGCACCGCCTCGCGCCCGCAACGTATAGAAATAGGCCGGATGTTGTGAATTGATTTTTGGCCAGTCCCCACCACTTTCGGCCCATCGTTTCAACGCCGCCAAGGCCCGGAATTCAGCGGGCAGATCGGCCCCCATTTTGCGCGCCATATGACGTAAATCACGTGGTGTCGCACCGCTGATATCCAGTCCTTGCAAGGCAACCGCATCAATAAGAATAAAATCCATTTTCTGGCCGAGAATGGCGGCGGCATCCACATTTTTAGCCCGCACAATCGGTTCGACCAATTCGTTCAGATCAAGGAACCGCGCAATTTTGTTGCGATCAGACAGATCAAACAAATGGCGGATCGGTATTTTCCCAAGGTCTTCTTTTGGTCCGACAGAAATTGCCGCCGGATGCTCCAGATCACGATAGACGTAAAGCCCGCCAAAATGCGCTGTCCAAAAATTGGTCGGATCGACATCGAGTGGGTCCAACTGCACCGGATTTCGGGTGACATCGCCGGTGGATTTGGCCAGCCCAATCATTTTCCCGATCAAAACGTCGTCCCACCATGCATCATCTTTGGTGCGAAACTGCTCGATCATCTGGGTAAGTTTGCGCCCCTCGGCCACATGGCTGCCCGTGGTATCTGCCTCAACCCGGATACGCTGGATTTCAAAAAGACGGCCCGGCGCGGACAAGTCATAGACCGAGTTTTCCAGCTCCCCGGCAACGGCGTCTTTGGTTGTCAGGGCAAACAGTGCGGCCTCATTTTCAGTGATGAACTGATGCAGGATCGGGCGAGACATGGAAAATTTTGCGTTCAACAATGGCGCTGATTTTTGCGCCGTGCTCAGCAGGATGAACTGGCGGTTACAGCCGTTCTGGTTCAGATAAAGAGTATCAGAAAACTCATCGCCAATTTCCGGCGAATAGCCCGAAATATCAATGTGGAAATCATCCAGTTTGGTTACTTTCCCAGTTAGCGATTTCAGCGCCCGGTTATATCGTTCGACCAATGCGGGCGAAGTCACTGGCACCAGATTACCAAACATCAGGCCTTTTTCGATCAACCGCCTCATGGCAGGTCCTTGCGCGCAACATCCGCGCCCCGGTGGTTTTCAACTTTTTGCGCCATGCCGAACCAGACCAGCCCAAGCACCGGCAACCAGATCAACGAAGCTTTGGCCGCCAGCCGCAGGAAAAACAACATGATTGCCAGTGGGTCAGATTTAAAGGTCGCCAATACCGGGTGCCCCTGAACTGAATAAGTCGCGGCGAAAATAATGGCTCCGACAACAAGCAAAACCAATGCCGACAGGCCGACGGCAGACCCAACAAGCCTGTGAGAGCGGGTCTGGGACGGGGCCAGCAAACGAGGCAGGACAATCGCCAAGACTGCCAGCACCGTGACCGGCAAGCCGGTGTTTAACAAACCTATTGGTTCGGCTTGGTTCATTTACTTGTTTTCCCGTCAGAATAACGCCGCCGGGCCTCTTCCATCCGGCCCATATCGCGCACAGCGTTTTCAATCGCCGCCTCATCAGACTTGTCAGCATAGCGAAACTCACTATCCGCGTAACGGTTGATTTCCTGCAACACCATATCGACGGTGATCGGCTGCGTCATTTCGCGGATCATGCCCAGCTTTTCATCATAACCCTTGAACAGGAATAATTCCGGGTCCTGCATCCATTCGTCGGGCAATTCAAAATCCATCGCCCGGACTTTGACCGCGTCGGTGATATTTTTGATCGAACGTCCAGTAAAACGCTCATCAACTTTTTGGATCGCTTTCAGATAGGTCCCCATCTTGGCGACGGTATCCAGCCTGCCGATGTCCTTTTCGACCTGCTCCCAAACCCGCAATAAGCCGTCTTCATGTGGGCGTCCGTGCCCTTCAAAAGACGCGGCGACGGCGGTTTTAATTTCCTGCGCGGCGAATAGATCATGGTCGCCAACCGGGATGTCGTGGTTTTTTCCCATCAGCAGGTGCAAAATATCTATGAAGTCATCGCGTGTTTTGGGGCCATCCACCAAAAAGCGCGCACCTGCGCGCTGGCGCAGCGCATCATCGACATTTTCAGGATAGTTGGAGAACATTCCGAATGTGCAATTGCCGCGCACAACCGTGTTGGCACCCGAGAACGCCTCCATCAACACAGCCGTCACTTCCTGTTGCCCGGCAGACGACTGGCGATCACCGCGTTTCCCGGCGATCTGGTCGATGTCATCCACCGTGCCAAAGCCAATCACATTCGGGTCCATCACATTGTTAATAAACGACTTTGCGTTCTGGCCAGATTTGCCCTGATAGCTGTCGATCTGGTCGATGCTAAAGTTTTGATAGCGAAACGGATAATCCGCCGCTTTGCAGTATTCATCAATCAACCCGGCCATCATCTGGATTAGCGTCGTCTTGCCGGTGCCCGGCTTGCCATCGCCCATAAAGGTAAAAATAAAGCCGCCCATTTCGGCAAAAGGGTTCAGCTTTCGTTCAAAATCATAGGCCATCACCATCTTGGCCAGTTTCATCGCCTGATATTTGGCAATGTGGTTGCCAACGACCTGATTTGGTCGCTTGAAGGACATGGTCAGGGTTGAACCTTTGCCCCGGCGCGCAGGCGTAAACCCGGCAATCGTCAGGTCATCGGCCTGAACCCGGTAACGCGCATCTGCAAACGGCGCAATCCGTTCAGCACTTTGCGCACGCAAGGCCACGCGTTCCATCAACTGCTCACCAAAAGCCAGAACAGTGGCCACCAGACGCGCCTCATCCTCCGCGAAAAGTGCGATATCCTGATCCAGCTCCCAAAGGCAGCCATGCAACGCAAGTTGGGCGTTGTCGGTCAAAACCTCTTCTACAGTGCCAACCTCAACCGTTGCCTCGCTGGCTGAAGAGGCCAGTAAAAACGTTATCGCATTGGCGAAAGAGTAAAGAACCGCCAGCGCCTCGGCTTCCAACAGCTGGGAAAATTCGGTCGATTTCGCCTTGGGCAAGCGCCCCTCAAGGTTTTCGCGCTTCAGCTCACCTAGGCCGGTTTGCGCGCTGAAAGCCTCGCCAATTGCCAACCCGATGGCAATGGAGCGGCGCAAAGATTGCAGAACCGTCGCCTGCACCGGCGAAACCAGCGCATCACCCCCGTCCGAGGCCTCAATCCGTTCCACCAGCCGCACCCCTTCCGGGCGTGCGGTTGAGCGTGTGACCAACCCCGGCGTGGTCGAGCGGAACCGGCGCGTTCGCGCAATCCCCGGCGAGCGCTCGGGCGCATCCGAAACATCCTTGGGGGCTGCGACGCGGGGCGTGTGATCGAGCCCCTGCAACATCGCAACTGCAGCGTCATAATGCGCGACGATTTCCTCTTCGCGCAGTTCCATCTGATCGGCTGGTATACTCATTCAAATGACCTTCACAGTTTTTACTTGCCCCAAATTCCAAATATTAACGATAGCTTAACACCCGCCCACCGGCCCCAACGACGAATTTCCGCACATCACGAAAACCGGGCGGATCCAATTCCGCCAAGGCCTGATAGGGGCGCTCGGGCAGGATGACTGCGCGCTCGGTGCGGGTTGCGCCGGTGTCGGCCCCGCGTCCGGCGAACGGATCAAGCGCAAAAATCTCTCGATCAACGGTGCCAAACCAACCTTTACGTTCTTGTTGAACCCGTTCGCTTTGCAATTCTTCCACGGTCCACGCCAAGGTCCAGTCCTGGCCTTCAGGCGCACGCGCATCTTCCAGCACTTGGCGGATCGGACCAGCCTGTTGCGTGTAGGCGCTGGAATACATCGGCCCTACATGAATACGGCGCAATCGCTTTGGGTGGAGATTGTCAAAATCCCGATCGAACCCTTGTGCAATCGTGAGCAATTTCAACCCGGCCACAGCCTGCGCCATCAGATGGCTTTGCACCTGCGGCCAGCGTCGCTGATCCTTGGGCAGCGCCGTATTTCCGGTTTCTTCCAGCTCGAGCAGATAGATCGTCGGCAGATTGACCTGACTGTCATAAACCGCCCAATGCACCAGATAACTGCGCCGCTCTTCATCATCCGAATTGCCAAGCCAAATTGCCGCCGGATCGTTTTGCGGCCAAAACAGCCCGCCAGCGTATAATTCTTCGTAATAAAGTCGCTGCGAAAGCGAGAATTGCAGCTTTGTCGGAATTTCCAGATCACTAACGATTGCCTGAATCATCTCGGATTTCAGGTCGGCCTGAGACATCATTGTGCTCAGGTGCCGCTCGGCTTGCAACGCATCATTGGCCATCGTCATCAATTCACGAAACACCGGAAACCCACTTTCGTGCGCGTCAAAAGCCAACGAGCCGAAAAACGCGCCCGTATCGCGCCCGGTCATTAGATATTTCATCGCCAAAGCTTCAAAGCTGCGCCCGAGTGCTGCGATGTAATGGCCAATCACACCCACATCCGTGTGGGTTAATTGCCGCTCACTGGCCATAGCGGCCGCAACGCGCCCCAGATGGTCGGTAATCTGGTCAAACTTGCGAAAATACCGCCGGGCCGCGAAGGTATCGCTTAACCCGACGTGGTCGCGCGTCAGCTTGTCCGTCACGTCACTGGTGTTACTGGGCGCCACTTATGCTCCGTAAAGGTTCTTGTCGTGTTTTTCGACAATCTTCTGGAACCGCCGGGCAAACCGTTCATCCGCTTTGGCCTTTTGTTCCAATACTTCGCGCGCGAACACCATGTGATCTTCATGGGCTTCCAGCATATCTGCCATCCGCTTGTTGGTCGCCGCACCAATCCCGGCCATTGCGGCCTGTGCCTCTTGATCTGTCTGCACGCCGATTTCATTGATCTGATGCGCGACATCCTGTTGTTGCGCCGTTTTCAGCGATTTGGACAGGGCATCATACAGCACAACGCGCTGTTTGGTGTCGGTTTGCAGTTTATTGATAAGAACCATCTGCGTTGCGGCCTGATTTTGCAGGCTATCGACCCAAGTCTTGCCCTTTTCAATATAACGTTCCAACGTCTGGCTTTTGGCGAGCATCACCTGCTCATGCTGAACTTTCTCGTTGTAAGACGTATTAAGTGCCGCCAGTTTGCTTTCCAACTTGGTCCGCGCCGCTGCGTCTTGTTCAACAGATATTTTACCCTCCAGAGCAATAATTTTGGGGTCCATCGCCAAAATGTCAGCCCGTAGCGTTTCCAGTTCGCCAACTGTTGCTTCGCGTTCGTCAAGCGTGCCGGTCAGGTTGCTTTCAACACTGGATTTCTGCTCGTTCAGCATTTCCAGCTGCCCTTCGAGCAGCGTTACAATGACGTCAGACTTGCCGAT
>JAHRVC010000088.1 GCA_019090885.1 Marinosulfonomonas sp. | reverse complement strand
GGGATTCGAACCCACGGTAGACTTTCACCTACGTCGGTTTTCAAGACCGGTGCATTCGACCACTCTGCCACTCCTCCGACAAGTGGCACCAATATCGCGGGTGTTTCGATTCTGAAAGCAGAGATTTCAAAGCTGTTTTTTGCCGAAAAACCCAGCGACACTTTCCATGCGGTCCCTACCCCGCTACTATAGCCAAGAAGCAGAATGAAGTGATCCGGTTAATCGGGCAGTAAACGCGGAAATTATCGCGTAAAATCAAGGGGCAAGGCATGATCAGTGCAGGCGCAAAGCGATTGGCTTTGATATTACCAAGTGCAATTTTTCTGGCGGCCTGCGAAGAAGGCTCGGAATTTAAGTTGTTCGAAAAACCACTTTTTGAAAAATCTGAAGCCGCAGAAGGCGCAGCCGTTGAGCGCACGGCCAGTGGCGCTGTGATCGAAAAGGATGTGGAAGCACCAGACGTATTCCAACAAGCCGAAGCTGGCCTTTGGGATGGTCGCCCCTCGCTTGGCGGCGTCTGGGTTGCGCATCCGGATGTTATAGATCCTGAGCGGGTTATGATCCGCAACGAAACAAACGGGAACTTTGTCATTGGTGCTTTATTTCGCCGCGAGCGGGACAATCCCGGGCCGCGTTTTCAGGTGTCGTCAGATGCCGCTAGCGCCCTAGGCATGCTGGCAGGCGCGCCGGGCGAATTGAATGTAGTCGCCCTACGGCGCCAGCAAGTTGAAGTCGTTCCTGATCAGGTTATTCCGGTAGCAGAACCGGTTGAGACGCAAACAATCAAAGAAACCAATCTGGATACAGCGACCGAACCGGACCCGGCGGGAAAAACCGATTCAGTTGCCAAAATGGCTGAATCCGCGATTGCAGCCGCAGCTGCGGCGGGCGCGCCCCCCAAAGACGCAATTAAACCCACAGCGCGGCCTAATCCGACGAGCACGCCGGCCGCCCCGATCGCGGCACCAGCCAAGTCGTCGCTGGAAAAACCATTTGTTCAGATTGGTATATTCAGCATCCAGACTAATGCGGACAGAACAGCAGAAATGTTGCGCCAAAAAGGTGTGATCCCGACGATCAAGCATTCGTCTACGAACGGAAAAGAATTCTGGCGCGTTATTGTTGGCCCCTTGGGCAGTGCGGCGGGGCGCAGCTCGGTTATCAAAAAGGTAAAGGCGCTGGGTTTCACCGATGCCTATGCCGTAACAAACTGATACGGAGGATTGCTTAGAATGCTTTTGCTATTGCAACGATTGGCAGTGTGTTTTGCAGTGTCGACCTTCCTGACCGCCCCGGCCCATGCGCAATATGACACCCGCGCGACGTCGGCCTTTATGCTGGATCTAACAACAAACACGGTTTTGCTAAACAAAAACGCAGACACGCCGTTGCCGCCAGCATCAATGTCCAAATTGATGACCCTGAATATGCTGTTTGAGGCGCTACAGGACGGGCGGGTTTCTCTTGATACACAGTTTGGCGTATCCAGCCGGGCTAAGAACATGGGCGGCTCGACCATGTTTCTAAACGAAGCGGATCGCCCGACTGTCGAGGAACTTATACAGGGCATCATCGTGCTATCGGGCAATGACGCCTGTGTTGTCGTTGCCGAGGGCCTTGCGGGGAGCGAGGATTCATTTGCACGGTTGATGAATGAACGCGCGGCCACCATCGGGCTAACCGGGTCAACATTTGCCAATGCCAGCGGTTGGCCAAACCCTAACCATCGGATGAGCACCCGTGATCTGGGTGTACTGGCCGCCAGGTTAATTACCGAATTCCCAGAGTATTACGGCTATTTCGGACAGAAAGAATTTCCTTTTGATGGGCGGGCACCAGACAACAGATTCAATCGCAACCCTCTGTTGAAACTGGGGATTGGTGCCGATGGCCTGAAAACCGGGCATACATCAGAGGCAGGGTATGGCATCGTTGGTTCCGCTACCCAAGGCACACGACGCGTGGTGTTTGTGCTGTCCGGAATGAAGTCTGAAAAAGAGCGTTCCGAAGAATCTGAGCGGATCGTTAATTGGGCCTTTCGCCAATTTGTTCAAAAGAGTGTTTTGGAAAAAGGAGCCGAAGTAGCCCGCGCGGATGTCTGGATGGGCGATCACGAAGAAATCGGTCTGGTCACGGCCAGCAACGTGTCGCTGCTTTTACCCGCGCTTGAGCGAAAAGTGCTATCAGCCGAAATCATCTATCGCGGTCCGATCGAAGCACCGATCAGCGCCGGGCAAGAAGTTGCCGAAATGATTGTCACACTCAAGGATTTGCCTGACGCACGCATTCCGCTGGTATCAGATCGGGACGTCGCGCGAGGTGGGTTCTTACCACGTATCCGCACTGCAGCCGATGTTCTTTATCGTCGTGTCACCGGAGGCATGCAGGTCCTGAACTGATGACAAATGGGCTGTTTATCACTTTTGAAGGCATCGACGGGTCGGGCAAGTCTACACAGGCCCGCCTGCTGGTCGAGCATCTGCGCAGTCTTGGTCTGGATGTCATTCATACGCGCGAACCGGGCGGCTCGCCCGGTGCCGAAGAAATTCGTGCCCTTGTGCTAGAGGGTGACACAGATCGCTGGTCACCAGAATCCGAGATATTGCTGTTCACAGCGGCGAGGCGCGATCATCTGGAAAAGACAATTGAGCCCGCGCTCGCCAGCGGTAAAATCGTAGTCTGTGACAGGTTCGCCGATTCTACACGGGTTTATCAGGGCATCACACGCGGCGCGTTGAGGCCGATGGTCGACCAATTGCACCAGTTGATGATCGCACGCGAACCTGACCTGACATTCATTATTGATATGGACCC
The DNA here is from genome assembly GCA_019090885.1 of Marinosulfonomonas sp. Taxonomy (GTDB): domain Bacteria; phylum Pseudomonadota; class Alphaproteobacteria; order Rhodobacterales; family Rhodobacteraceae; genus NORP110. The sequence continues at coordinate 36,241 of JAHRVC010000088.1, read as the reverse complement.
GGCCACCGGCCTGACGCGGGCCCTGTCGCGCCAAACCAGCGAAGAACGGTTCGAGGGGTTTGGCGAAGGTATGCAGCGCAAGATGCGCGAAGGTTTTTTGCAACTGGCCAAAGAATTCAGCGCCCGCTGTATGGTTATCGACGGTAATCGCAACATTCCGGTTGTGGCCCAAGACGTGGCAAAGATTGCCAAAACCCGCCTGCCCCGGACCCAACCGGCATGAACGACGAAGACCTGACGCCAGAATTTGACAGGGTTGAAGGGGCCACACATCCGCGCAACACCGCCCAATTGCTGGGTCAGGGCTCGGCAGAGGCGACGTTCCTGAAGGCTTACACATCCAGCCGCCTGCACCACGGATGGCTGATCACCGGGCCGCGCGGCATAGGCAAAGCAACTTTGGCTTGGCACATTGCAAGGTTCCTGCTAGCGCAGGCACCTGCAACAGACGGGCTTTTGGGCGACGCGCCGCAAGCCCCGACATCTCTGAACATTCCGCCCGATTACCCAATCGCACGACGCACCGCCGCCTTGTCAGAGCCGCGTCTATTCTTACTGCGCACCAACTGGAACGAAAAAAAGAAGCGGTTCAATCAGGGAATAGTCGTCGAAGACGCCCGGGAACTGAAAGCGTTCTTTAATCTGTCAGCCGCGGATGGCGGTCGGCGCGTGGTTATTGTAGATTCGGCAGACGAACTGAATGTCAGTGCCGCCAACGCGTTGCTGAAATTTCTGGAAGAGCCACCCGATGATGTCATCATCCTACTTGTCTGCCACCGACCGTCGCGTCTGCTGCCCACCATCCGCAGTCGCTGCCGCGAGCTGCGTTGTGCAACCCTGTCAGCCAGCGATATGGCGCTTGCGATGAGCGCTGCCGGATCAGACAATAGCGGCGACGAAAATGCGCTGGCAGAATTGGCTGGTGGGTCTGTTGGGGATGCGGTGCGGCTAACGAATTTGGACGGGATGGGCACTTACGCCCAACTGGTCGCCCTGTTTGCCACCCTGCCCCAGCTTGACCGCCCCAAGGCGCTGTCGCTGGCCGAAAGTGTTGCTGGACGGGGCAAAGAACAACAAGTTGATCTGTTGGTTGGCCTGATCAACCAATTCATCGCCCGGACCGCGCGCACCGGCGTGTCCGGACCGCCTTTGGTTGAAGCCGCGCCGGGTGAAACCGAAGTCATGCAGCGCCTCGCCCCGAACCCGGATGCCGCACGTAAATGGGCCGAGTTGCAGCAGGTTATAAGCGCGCGGGCCGCACATGGGCGGGCGGTCAACCTTGACCCTGCTGCGCTCATCCTTGATATGGTATTCAAGATCAATGAATTGGCCGCGAAACTGGTCGCTCGCTAGGGACCGGATGCCTGAAAACATAAATATCACCGACAGTCATTGCCATCTGGACTTTCCCGATTTCGCGCAAGAATTGCCTGATGTAGTTGACCGCGCAGTCGACGCCGGCGTGAGGCGCATGGTGACAATCTGCACCAGACTGCGCAATGAGCCGACAGTTCGCGCGATCGCTGAAACCTATCCAAACGTCTATTACGCCGCCGCCACCCACCCGATGAGCGTGGCTGAAGAACCGATGACCAGCGTTCAGGAACTTGAAGCACTGGCAACCCACAAAAAATTCATCGGCATCGGCGAAACCGGGCTGGATTATCACTATACCGCCGAGACCAAGGCCGTTCAGACCGAGAGCCTGTTGATCCATATTGAAGCAGCCCGGCGCACCGGCCTGCCGCTAATTATCCACGCGCGCGATGCCGATGACGATATGATTGCCATCCTCAGCCGTGAACACAAAGCCGGGGCTTACAGCTGCCTGTTGCATTGTTTTTCTTCCGGGCGCGCACTGGCCGAGGCGGCGATTGATCTTGGCTTCTATCTGTCGATGTCCGGGATCGCTACGTTTCCAAAGTCACAGGAGGTGCGCGATATTTTTGCCACCGCACCCGTTGATCGCATTTTGGTGGAAACAGACGCGCCCTATCTGGCGCCGCCGCCGTTTCGCGGCAAACGCAATGAACCCGCTTATACCGTGCATACAGCCAAGGTGGGTGCCGAGGTGTTTGGAATGGAATTCAAAGACTTCGCGGCGCAGACTGAAGCAAATTTTGAGCGGCTGTTCACCAAAGCAGCCCGCAGTGGCGGGGTGACTTGATGGCCGAGCGCGTCTTTACAATCCTTGGCTGCGGCTCATCTGGCGGTGTTCCGCGTCTTGGCGGCCATTGGGGCGCCTGCGATCCCACGAACCCGAAAAACGCACGGCGACGCTGTTCGCTGCTGATCGAGCAAACCGGGCCAGACGGCACAACCAGCGTGCTGATCGACACCTCACCTGACATGCGCGCGCAACTGCTGGATGCGGACGTTGGCCGCCTTGACGCGGTGGTGTTCACCCATTCCCATGCCGACCATATGCACGGCATCGACGATCTGCGGATGATCGTGTTCAACATGCGCCAGCGACTGGCGGTCTGGGCAGATGGCCCGACGCAGGACGCCCTGCTGTCGCGCTTTGGCTATGTTTTTGTGCAGCCCGAAGGCTCGGCCTATCCGCCGATACTGAACCTGCATGGCATCGACGGGGATGTCACAATAGACGGCGACGGCGGCACAATAACCCTGACCCCGTTTGAGGTTCAGCACGGCGCGATCCGATCACTTGGGTTTCGCATCGGTGATCTGGCATACCTGCCCGATGTCTCGGAAATCTCGCAAGCGGTTACACCGGTTCTGCAAGGGCTGGATTGCTGGGTGCTGGACGCGCTTCGCTATACGCCGCATCCCACCCATTTCCACCTTGAACAAGCACTGGAATGGATTGAAACGATCGCCCCCAAACGAGCGGTCCTGACAAATTTGCACTTTGATCTGGATTACGAAACGCTGGCGCGCGAAACACCCGACAATATTGTGCCCGCCTATGACGGCATGACGATCAGGTATGACGTCTGAATGGGCGCGCTGATAGAAATCATTGCACCTATCTTTCTGGTCATCGGGTTTGGCTATACGGCGGCATGGTTCAAATTAATCAGTCAGACGGGTGTCGACGGGCTGATGACATTTGCGCAAAATTTCGCCGTGCCCGCGCTGCTGTTTGCAGCCATTTCAAAAATTGATCTGTCGGGGTTCAACGCGCCGCTGCTGCTTAGTTACTACTTGGGCGCGTTTTCGGTATTTGGCTTGGGAATATTCGGCGCGCGTAAGTTTGTCGGGCGCTCACCTGCCGACAGCGTCGCCATCGGATTTTGCGCCCTTTTCCCCAATACCCTGCTTTTGGGCCTTGCGATTACGGAACGCGCTTACGGGGTCGACGCACTTGGCCCCAATTATGCAATTCTCGCCATCCATTCACCGACTGTCTACATGGTCGGCGTGATTTCCATGGAATTGGCGCGCTCTGGTGGCAGCGCTGCCAGCAGACCGGTTGCGGTCTTTGCTCGGATAGGACTGTCGCTTGCGCGCAATCCGCTGATGATTGCAATCGCGCTTGGTCTGGTGGTCAACATAGGCGGCATCCATTTGCCAGAAATCGTCAATGATGCCGTAGACATGATGGTGCGCGCCGCCCTGCCCGCGGCGTTGTTTGGACTTGGTGGGATTTTGGTGCGATATCGCCCCGAGGGCGACATGAAGGTTATATTCGGCGTAACCATGCTGTCGCTGATGGCGCATCCGGCGATCGTTTATGGGTTGGGGAAATGGGTATTCCTGCTTGATCAGGGCCAGTTTCGCTCGGCCGTTCTGACGGCGTCCATGGCACCGGGCGTAAACGCGTTTCTGTTTGCCAGCCTTTATGGTGCGGCACAGCGGGTCGCGGCCTCGGTGATATTATTGGCCACCGCATTGTCCATTCTGACAATTCCGGTCTGGCTGGCGATCCTGCCCTGACGGGCGAAGTGCGTGGCGACCAACGCCCCATAATCCCAACAAATTTGTCAGTCGAATCATCGGCTATTCGCATTGATGCCTGCCATAATGTCGGACCGGTCGTGCCACATTGCTGCCGTAAAGGGGCAATTTTGGGCGATAATTCAACCTAAAAGTGTAAAGTTCAGCTTTCCAGACGATGCGCAGACGGATCGGTTGCGTGAATGTTGGTGTCAGCCGGGGGTAACTTTCGGTTTTTGATCCGGTCGGGGTGACCGGGAACACAAATTACTTTTAGGAGACTAACATGAACAATTTTCTGGCAAAAAAATGGGCCGACTTTCGTCATTGCGATGAGGGTGTAACGCTCGTTGAGTACGGCATTGCGATTGTGCTGGCGATCACACTTGGCGTTGGCGCATTGACATTGCTTGCGGGCGATATCGGTGTCTCCATGGGCGTTGCTGGCGGCATAATGCTTGATGAAGCACCAGCAGCACCAGTTGCGCAGTAATTAAAAAGGGTCGGCCTATCTGGCCAACCAACGCGTCGGGGTATTTTTGATGCCCCGACGGACTTACCCGCAGGCCCGCCTTTACCACACTTACCAGTGTCGGGCCCGCAACCCATTTTACAATCTTAGCCAAGCATAAGGAATTTACTCATGGGAATTCGTTCGGTCCTTGTCGCCGTATTGGGCGTCGCAGTTGCAGGCGGCTCCGCCTTTGGTGCCCGCGAATACCTAAATGACGCCAAAGCGACAGCCGCTGCGACGCCGCAGTCATCGCTTGTCACCGTTGTTGTGGCCGGGCGCGACATTCCTTTTGGTCAGGCAATCCAGCCACAGATGCTGCATGTGATTTCATGGCCGAGCGACGCTGTGCCACCGGGAGCAATTACCGATGTGAACTCGCTGATCGCCAAAGCCGGTCAGCCGCTGCGCCGCGCCAAACGAGAATTTTCGCAGGGCGAGTTAATCCTTGCATCAAAAATTTCAGACTTCGGCGATAAGGTTACTATCGTTCAAAGTCTCGGACCGAATGCACGCGCTGTCGCGATCAAGGTCGACGCGGTAACGGCCGTTGGCGGTTTTGTGACACCGGGCGACACGGTTGACATCGTCCTGACACAGGGGCGAGCGGCTTCACTGCGCGCAGTTACAATCCTTCAGAACATCCGCATCATTGGCGTTGATCAGGATACCAACGAGCAAAACGATCAGCCCGGAATCGCGCGCACCGTGACGGTCGAAGTATCGCCTGAACAAGGGCAGAAACTGGCACTGGCCCAAAAGGCAGGAACCCTCAGCCTGACGCTGCGCACGCTGGACGATGTTCGTGACGAGCCAATGGATTCGATCCGTCTGAGCGATCTGATGCGCGATAAATCCCCGGTCGAGGAAGCCGTGTCCAAAACAACAATTCGGGTTCGTCGCGGAAGCAACGTTGAAGAAGTTGAAGTTAACTAATCAGCCGTAGGGGAAGACCACGTGAAACGCACCAGCAACATACACAGGTTTGGACAGGAGGATGCGGGTGCATTGCTCGTGCTCTGGGCCGTGTCAATTGCTGTCATTTTAGGAATTGTAGCGCTTTCATTTGACTTTGGCCGCTTGGCCTCGACCCAATCCGAATTGCAGTCTTACGCCGACCATGTGGCCCTTGCAGCAGCAGGAGAGTTGGACGGTGCCGATGATGCTATCGTGCGCGCGACGGCTGCCGCGGCTAACATGATTTCAGATACACAGACCTTTGGCAGCGGCGCAAGAAACTTGGTGGGCGAGACCAACTATACGCTCGATTTTTACGACAATTTGCCGGCAAATGATCAAGCCTCAATTGCCGCGGGTCTGACGACCGATCCGAATGACGCCATCTATGCGCGCGTCGTTGCGGTGCCGCAAACAGTAGACTTTAGTTTCGGCGCGGCTTTTTTTGCGCTCACTGGCAATACGCCGTCCAACAATCAGGTCAGCGCGGTCGCAATTGCCGGTTTCACGCAATACGCCTGTGACGTGACACCGCTGATGTTTTGCCTACCCAGCCCGACCTATACTGCGGACGGGCATATCGGCGAATTAATTCTGCTGCGCTCTGGCGGTGGTGGCGGTGCAGCCTGGGGACCGGGAGATTTTGGTTTTTTGGACCCGGCGAAACTGAATGTTTCACCGAATGGCCCATGCGCTGGTTTGAACGGCGTTCAACTCGACGCCTGCCTGATGGGAGCTGAGGGCAGCATTACCCAATGTTTTGTTCAGCGTGGTGTGGATACCGAACCGGGTCAAAAGGTGGGCATTGAAGACGCGATCTTTAATGTGCGCTTTGATATCTACAAATCGATCATGAACGGCAGACGCAACGACACTGACTATCCGCCTGCCCCAAATGTCATCAAGGGGATTGTTCCAAACGGTGGCGGACACTGCGTCGGTGGTAACCCGCAGCCGTCCCCCGACACCCTTGGACTGCCACGCGATGATTGCTTTGGCAGTGCTGCCTGCTCTCGTTTTGGCGATGGGAACTGGCTGAGCGGACGGGCTGATTATGTAACTGCTAACTATAGCGGCACCGATCCGCACCCAAGCGCTAACTCTCGTTATGAGTATTACAACGCCGAAATACTGGCCGCTGGCGTTCCTTCCTCAACAACACCGATATTGACCGGCCTGTCCGAAACCGGCCGTCCGCAATGTTCAAACAATCAGTCCATCGACCCGGATCGTCGCGTCGTCATTGCCGCAGGAATTGATTGCACCGCTAACCCAATCGTCGGCCAGACCAACAATGTTCCAGTCAATGAGTTCTTTCGCCTGTTCCTGACAGAGCCGGTTGGAAATGACGGGACATCACCGCCGACGTTGGATTTGTGGGTCGAGGTTGTCGGAACCGCTGGTGGAGCCGGCGGTGGCAGCGGCGGAACCGGCGGTATCTTTCGCGATGTTGTGCAGTTGTATCGGTGATGGCAGCGATGAAACATAATCCCGCAAAACAGGGCCGAAACGCCAATCGTGGCAGACGTTCTTTTATGCGTGAAGAACGCGGTGCCGCGTTGGTCGAATTTGCGATCATCCTGCCAATGATGCTGTTGATCTTTGCTGTCATAATCGAAGGCAGCCGGATGATGATTTCGTTTCAGGCCGCGATCAGTGGCGTGCGCGATGCAACTCGGTATCTGTCTCGTGTCGCTCCGGTTGATATTTGTTCCACCAGCGGCGGCTCGGTTGCCAGCTACTCCGCCCAACTGCACACCATCGTCAGTCAGGGCATTTCCGGAAATTCAGTTTTCCCAACGGCCGTCACGGTTAACTTTGTCACGCCGTCCTTTAACTGCGTGGCAGGAACCTATCGCGTTAACCCGGCTGGGGTGGCGCAGGTAACGGCCAATGTCACGATTACATTCCCGTTTGCAGGCCTGTTCACGTTGAATGGCCAGAACCTGCCACAGATCACCACCAACGTCACCGACGCTGCAAGGATCTTTGGAACATGAGCGGGCGCACCACATACAGCATCCGTCAATTTGCGCGGGATATGCACGGAACGACGCTGGTTGAACTGGCCATCGTGTTGCCAATATTTCTGTTGATTTTCTTTGGCCTGATAGATTTTGGCCGGATGGGTGCTGAATATGTGATGGCTGAAAAAGCCATGCAGCGCGCAGCACGTATTGCCGCCGTTCGTCCCCCTGCCTGCGCGGACGTTCCAACAGCAATTTCGCGCGGGACAGTTCCGCCAAATACAGTGCCGCCCAGATTTGGCACATTGTGCAGCGCGGGCGCAAATATCTGCGCAGCCCCAGCACCGATTACCTGCACCGGCAATGCGGCCGACCCGACAACAAGCGAAATTTGGGCATCCATATCCGGAATTATGCCGACCACGTCGACACCAGCCAACCTAAGTTTCACATATGAATACGATCCTGCACTGGGTTTTCTTGGTGGCCCGTATGTGCCGGTCATCACGGTCGAAATTCAGAACCTGAACTTTCAGTTCACGTCCCCTTTGGGCGGGCTTGCGACACTTGCAGGTGCCACTGGGAACAATTTGCCGGGAACACTGCAATTCCCGACGATGAGCGTCTCGTTGCCCGCAGAAGATCTGGCGCTTGGGAACAATGGCTGACGCCGCACCGCAGGGGAATAGAGTTTCCCGGAAGGACTAGAAGATGAAGATGAAATCAAAATCGATCCTCGTAATCTCGCCGGAACAATCGGTGTGGGACGCAATTGAAAACGCAGTGTCGGACACGCCAGATGTGCGGGTCGACACCGAGGCCTCCACCCTGTCCCAAATCAATGGCAAGGCCGTCAAAATGGCGTCGGACTACGATGTTGTGTTGTTTCAGACCAGTGACGACGGTGACGCCGATATCAATGCAATTCAGGCACTTGCTAAGGATCGCGCGAACGGGACGGTTCTTGTGGCAATGGCCGACGACGATATTTCACTGTCCCAGGCACGTGCGCTGAACCACGCAGGCGTCGACGAAGTTCTTCCTATCTCAATGATCGGTGCCGAGATTGCCGATCAGATAGTTAAAATCGATCGGGCTTCGCAGGCCGCCGCCACCAACGCCGCACCCCTTGGCAAAATAATTGCCGTGGCGCAGGCGCGTGGTGGTGCGGGTTCGACAACGGTTGCAGTCAATCTGGCCGATCAGCTGCAGGGTCGCAATAAATCGCGTGTTCCAGCCAAGCCGGGCAAGGTCGCACTGGTTGATCTGGACTTACAATTTGGCACCGTTGGATCGTTTCTGGATATGGACGAACAAGACACCCTGCTGCAGCTCGCGCTAGACGGCACGATCCCTGATGCGACGTTCCTTGGTCAGTCGATGACAACGATGCACAACGGTCTGTCGGTTCTTGCCGCGCCGTCCAAATTCGCACCGCTGGATTCTCTGCGCACCGATCAGGTGGCCGCAATTTTAGACACCCTGCGCCAGTCTCATGAATACGTGATTGTCGATCTGCCCCGCGCGCTTGTTGGTTGGATCGAAGCGATCATCGAACGGGCAGATGAATTGATCATCGTGACGGATATTTCCGTGTCGTCAGTTCGCCATAGCCGCCGGTTGATCGACTTTTTCACCATCGACAACGTGACGTTGCCAATTCAGATCGTCGTCAACCACGAGAAGAAGCCACTCATGCAGTCGTCTCTTCACCGCGAAGCTGCCAAGGCGCTGGAGCGCAAGCTGGATCACTGGTTACCCCATGATCCCAATGCAGCCAACGCGGCCTCGGATAAGGGCAAACCTCTGTCATCAGTGGCCCCGCGTTCACCGCTTACCAAGGCGGTCGCGCGGCTAGCAAAAACAACCAAGGCGGACTTTCAGACCGCTTCTTCAAAACTAAATTCATAGGGGCTATCGCAATGTTCAAACAGTTTTCAAAACACGAAAACCGCCCCAGTGCAGATATCATCGCATTGGATGCAACGGCAGCCCGGGCAATCATTGAGCCTGATGAACCAACACCGCAAGAAGTAGAATTTGCCGCCCGGCTTGAGTTGAAAAGCCAATTGCACGACGTACTTTTGGACCGCCTAAATCTGGCGGTAATTGACAAGGTAGCACCCGAAGAACTACGCCGCGAAGTTGCAGTTCTGGTGTCGTCTGTGTTGACCGAGGAAGGGCGCGCGATGCGCTCGGAGGAATTCAAACTGCTGATCGACGAATTACTTGATGAGGTTCTTGGCTATGGGCCGCTTGAACCGCTTCTTGCTGATCCGACGATCAACGACATCTTGGTCAATTCGCATCAGAGCGTTTATGTCGAACGCTTTGGATTGTTGGAAAAAACCAAAGTCCGGTTCCGCGATGAGCGCCACTTATTACGGATCATCGACAAAATCGTTTCGCAGGTCGGGCGCCGTGTGGATGAATCCACACCCTGGGTTGACGCACGCCTAGAAGATGGCAGCCGGGTGAACGCCATTATCCGCCCTTGCGCAATTGATGGCCCGTCTATGTCGATCCGTAAATTCTCAAAAAACCCGCTGACCATGGACCGCATGGTGGATATTGGCACGCTGACACCTGCCTCGGCAGGGCTACTTCAAGGGCTGGTCCAAGCGCGCATGAATGTATTGATCTCTGGGGGAACCGGTTCGGGTAAGACCACAATGCTAAACGCGATGTCATCGTTTATTGGCCAGCGCGAGCGGGTGGTGACGATAGAAGACGCTGCCGAATTGCAAATGCAGCAAGAACATGTGGTGCGTCTAGAAACCCGGCCACCCAACCCATCCGGCGGCGGCGTGGTTTCGCAACGCGATCTGGTGCGCAACGCACTGCGGATGCGCCCGGACCGGATTATTGTGGGCGAAGTACGCGGCTCAGAAACGTTTGACATGCTTCAGGCAATGAACACTGGGCACGACGGATCTATGACCACCGTTCACGCCAATACAGCCCGCGACGCTTTGGGACGTATTGAGCAGATGGTGATGATGATTGGTCTGGATTTCCCAATTTCGGCAATCCGGTCCCAGATTTCGTCAGGCTTGCAAATCATCGTTCAGTTAAGCCGCCTTAGCGACGGATCCCGGCGCATTATGAGCATATCAGAAATTTCCGGCATGGAAGGTGATGTCATCACGATGCAGGACATCTTTGTGTTTCAGCGTGCGGGCATCGGTGAAAATGGTGAAGTTCTGGGCAAGTTTATCGCCACGGGTATTCGACCAAAATGCGCCGAATTGCTAGAGCGCGCCGGTGTGCATTTGCAAAGCGATGCCTTTGCAGCAGAAGGAAAAGGCGCATGATCCCGTTTGCAGATACAACGATGATGCCGCTGATCTATGCGGGTGTATTTCTGGGCGTTTTGATGGCCTATGAGGGCCTGCGTCAGGTACTTTCGCGCAGCGAAAGCGTGTCAGAAACCCGCAACCGGCGCATGAAACTGATCGCTTCTGGCGCATCAACCGAGGAAATCCTGCGGCTTTTGAAACCATCAACCGACGGCTGGTCGCTGGCAAAGTTTCCGTTCATTGGCGGCTTGCCAACCGACCTTCGCCAGGCGGGGCTGACGGTAAGTGCCAAAATGTTCCTGCTCGCCTGCCTGTTTGCAACAGTTGCGGTGACCGCCGCCGCGTCGCCATTCGTGATCATCTCAATTGCGCTACCGTTCGCGGCTGTAATTTGCCTGATCATGCCCATAGTTTTTGTTCGGATCAAGCGGCGCAATCGGGTCGGCGCGCTGGAGCAGCAATTGCCCGATGCATTGGACCTAATGGCCCGCGGTCTAAAAGTCGGCCACCCGCTGAACACAACAATCGCGGCTGTCGGCAACGATATGAACGATCCAATCGCATCGGAATTTGGAATGATTTCGGATCAGATCGCTTTTGGAGACGATCTGGTGGATGCCTTTATGGACTTTGCGGAGCGCATCGACGTTGAAGATGTCCGGTATCTGGCAATTAGCGTCGCAATTCAAAACGGCACCGGGGGTGACCTTAGTCAGGTGCTACGCACTTTGGCGCAAGTGATCCGCGACCGGTTCACGATGCGAAAACGCATCCAAGCGATTTCTTCGGAGGGGCGGCTGACATCCATTTTCCTGTCAGGCCTGCCGTTCTTTATTTTTGGCGCCACGATGGTTACGTCGCCGACCTATTACATCGACGTGTCCGGTGACCCGCTGTTCATGCCCTTTGCAATTGTTGTGGGTGTGCTTGTGCTAACCAACTTCCTGGCAATGCGACGCCTGGTCGATTTCAGAATATAAAAAGGGTGTCGTTATGATTGATACAGTTCAGGCATATATTAATTCCGCCGACATCAGCGGCGGCACCATTGCCATGATCGGAGTCGGTCTGGGATCTATGCTGTTTGTCTTTGGCCTGTCGGGCGCAATGGCGGGAAAGAACCCGGTTCTGCAGCGCATGTCAGGCCAGCAGGCAGGGCGACGCCGTGCAACTGTTGCCCAAAACGGCATCCTGCGCCACGTCAGCGATGACCCGACCGGCTTTTTCAAGACATTCATTCCCAACGACACCAAAGAGCGAACCGACGTTCAACGCCAGCTTTCAATGGCCGGAATAACGGGCCCGCATGCGGTCAGAAACTACTATCTGCTTCGGATGCTGTTGGGTGTTGTTTTACCGTTGATCTTGTTGGGGCTGGTCTGGGTATCGCGGAGCGGCGCATTCAATTTGCCGCTGTTCATCGACGACAGGATCAGCGGATGGAGCCAACTACGGGTTTTGCAAATCTTGGTTATTTCAGTCGCTGCCGGGTTTTACGGACCCGCAATCTGGTTGCGAGCACGCGCCAGCGAGCGGCGTCGTGAAATCGAAGAACATTTCCCAAATGCTCTGGATCTTATTCAAATTTCCGTCGAAGCCGGGTTGGGTTTTGATGCGGCCATGATCCGGGTCGGCAACGAGTTGGAAAATACCTCGCCCGCGATCTCGCAAGAGTTGTTGACAGCGCAACGGGAAATTCAGGCAGGCCGTGGACGCGACCGCGCACTAATGGACATGGCAGCCAGAACTGGAGTCGAAGAAGTCGCATCCTTTGCCAATGTGGTGTTACAATCGATGCAGTTCGGAACCAGCGTTTCAGAAACCCTGACGACATACGCAACCGATATGCGCACAACCCGAGAACTGCGGGCACAAGAGAAAGCCAACAAACTACCGGTGCAAATGTCAGCCCTAATGGCATCCCTTATGTTACCCGCCCTGATGTTGCTGACTTTGGGCCCTGTCATAATTCGCTATGTTCGTTTTTTTGCCGGATAACCCTGTTGATCAGGGGTCCACTCTTCAGTTCCAGCCAAGTCAACAATATCCATGGATTCACCAGACTTTACGGCCATAGGCCGCAATTTATCAACCTTAGATTGAAAAACCGGCACTAATTAGTGCCTGTAGCCCCGTTTCATTGACAGAATTGGGGCAGAAGGCGAACCTATGTTTGGGAATAGGGTGCCGACTGCCAACGCATTCAAAAACTAAAAATTTAGATGTTGGTTGCTGGCTGGCCGGATTACTGGCTGAACAGGGTATTGAGTCATTATGAAAGATCAACATTATTCAGAGAACATTGTGCATGATTGGCCGCACTCGAATTTGGCGCAAGTGGACATTGTTGACGCAATCGCAAGTTGGTGTGAGGCGCTTTACGGAACAGTATCACTTGAACAGGCGGTGACAAATCTTGTCCAGGGTCTGGGTGCTGAGGCCGGTATGCTGGTGCGCACAAACATGAACGAGAACCGCGCAATACGCGTCGCAACTCATGACACTAAAATACTAACGACTGGCGCTCCTTTGTCTGTTGCTTTCGCCGACGGGCAATTTGGGTCGCATTTAAAAAAACCACGCACCGCAACGATATGGCTGGGCTCGACGCACACCGAGCATTCGGTTGTGACACCCGATCCTGCTTTGGGTAACTGGCAAGCCGCCCGTGATATGAAAGAATTTGCTGTCCTCATACTTGCGTCCGGGCCGGTTACACGGGATCACATCGAGCTGCATTTCCGCCAGCCGCTGTCAGAGCCAGCCCAAACCACCCTAAGCACGGTGTTGCCATCAATGGCGCGAACATGGGCCTCACGACAAGTCGGATTGATTACGCGCACCGTTATTAACCACCGGCTGCCGTCGCCTGGCAGTATGACCAATGCTCCGGTAAAGGCGCCGCTGGCCATCGGCAACCCGGCACATCTTAGCCGGGCCGAATTTCGGGTTTGTCTGTTGCTAAGCCGGGGGCTGTCTGTTGCCGGGGTTTGCTCCGAGCTTGATCTGGCTGAAACGACGGTTCGCTCCCACCTTCGCAATATTTATGCCAAGACCGAAACCTCAAGTCTTGCCGAACTGATCTTTTGCCTGATCGCACCAGCGCAATTGCCACAGCATCGTGATGCAGTATGCGCCTAAGCGGGTTCAGGGTTTTGCTATGATTTATTGGCCGCTTATGTTGTTTGCGCCGGTTTTGCTTGCGGTCATGTATTTCGATTTGCGCTATATGCGCATCCCAAATGCGCTGAGCATTATTGCAGTAGCGCTGTTTGCAGTGTCAGCCATTGTAAGCACGCCAGATGATCTTATTGCCCGCCTGACGGTTGCAGGCGTAGTATTTGCAATCGGATTTGCCGGTTTCTGTTTTCGCATTCTTGGTGGCGGAGACGTCAAAATACTGGCCGCCCTGATGCTTTTTATTCCTTTGCAGGACCTGACGATATTCGCGAATGTCTTTTCGGCCTCGATGATGCTAGGTATCATGGCAATGCTATTGGTCAGGCGGATGTCTTTCGCGTCACGCACAAACTGGAAATCGCTCTCTGCAAGCACCCGGTTTCCGATGGGCATTTCGATTGGTTTTGCCGGCATTATTCAGCCGCTGGTGGTGGCAACTTTGGTTGGGTTTTAAGGCTTTCCAACGAGTGGCCTCTGGTTTCACAATCGAACCGATGCCCGATTTTTCGTCGAAAAATCAACCACCGTTGCATAGGTTTACGCCGCCGACCCAAAATCCAAACAATCCAACCACCTAATGCTGCAGTAATTTGTGCGCCTTGTGGCACATAACAAACCACGGTCGTGTTTTTCGCCGTATGCTTGTTGTCATTCCCTTCATAATTCGAGATTTTAGCTGCGGAACGATTGCGCGATTCCGGTCATTGCCATCAGGCAGGCTGCCATTTCGGTTTCAAGCGCTGCCACGAGGAGCCGGGACTATGAAAATCAAAGCCGCCGTGCTGGAACGTAACGACGCCCAGCCCCCCTATGCCGATAGCCGCCCGTTGGTTGTGCAAGAGGTCGATCTTGATGGCCCGGGTCGCGACGAGGTTTTGGTAAAGATCGTGGCGGCCGGTGTCTGCCATTCCGACCTGTCGGTGATTGACGGCACACGGCCCCGCCCGGTTCCGATGGTGTTGGGGCATGAAGCGGCGGGTATTGTCAAAGAAGTGGGCGAAGGCGTCACCGACCTTACCCCCGGCGATCATGTTCTTTGTGTCTTTGTTCCAAGCTGCGGCCATTGTGGCCCTTGCGCAGGTGGCCGCCCCGCCCTGTGCGAACCGGCAGCCGCGGATAACACCGCCGGCGTCCTGCTGGGTGGCACACAGCGTTTGTCGCGCAACGGCAAACCGGTCGCCCATCAGGTGGGTGTTTCAGCTTTTGCAGAATTCGCAACCATGTCGCGCCGGTCGCTGATCTCGGTCGACAAGGACATTCCGCTGGATGTGGCCGCACTTTTTTCCTGCGCCGTGCTGACGGGCGTTGGCGCGGTGATCAACACCGCTGATGTGCGCCCCGGTTCCAGTGTCGCTATCGTTGGTCTTGGCGGCGTCGGGCTTGCGGCCCTGTTGGGTGCGCTGGCGGTTGGTGCCGGTCGGGTGATCGCTGTTGATCGGGACGCGAGCAAGCTGGAATTTGCCCGCGAACTTGGGGCGACTGATACCTATCTGGCAACGGACGAGGATGTCGTGCAACAGATCCGTGACGCCACAAGTGGGGGCGTTGATTACGCGGTTGAGCTGGCAGGTGCCGCCCCTGCCCTTGAACTGGCCTATTCAATTACCACGCGCGGCGGCACCACCGTTACCGGCGGGTTGCCCCACCCGGACGCACGCTTTGCCCTGCCCGCCCTTGGTCTGGTTGCCGAGGAACGCACCCTGAAAGGCAGCTATATCGGGTCCTGCGTTCCAACCCGCGATATTCCACGGATGTTTGATATGTACCGGCGCGGCGTCTTGCCGGTTGAAAAGCTGGTGACAGGCAGGTTACCACTTTCAGACATCAACCTTGCCATGGATCGGTTGCGCACCGGCGAAGCGATCCGCCAGATCATTCATTTTGAAGACGAGGAATAAAGCCACATGGCCGACCAACAGACCGCCACACAGGACCTTGCCGATTTCGTTGCGGATTTGCGCTATGGCGACATCCCGGATGAAGTTATTACCGGGATAAAACTGTTGTTCGTGGATTGGCTTGGGTCTGCACTCGCTGGCGCAAATACCGGCCCTGCCGAAATGTATCGCGATTTTGCGGCCCACATGGGCCCCAAATCCGGGCCCTGCCTCGACTTTAGCGGCGGCCCTGACACCAGCGCGTTTTTCGCCGCAATGATCAACGCCGCTGCGTCCCATGTGGTTGAGCAGGACGATCTGCACAATTCATCCGTGCTGCACCCGGCCACCGTCGTATTTTCCGCGCTGGTTGCAGCCGCGCAGGATCACAAAGTCAGCGGTCAGGATTTTTTGACAGCGGCCGTTGCGGGATATGAGGCTGGCATTCGCGTCGGCGAATTTCTGGGCCGCAGCCATTATGTGCATTTTCACACCACCGCCACAACTGGCACCATCGCCGCCGCTGCCGCCGTAGCCAACCTGCTGGGGCTGGACCGCGCCCAAACCCTGCACACCTTCGGCACAGCCGGAACCAAGGCCGCGGGCCTTTGGGAGTTTCTGGTCGATGCGGCTGACAGCAAGCAGATACACACCGCAAGTGCGGCCTCATCCGGATTGTTTGCTGCCTATTCGGCCAAGGCGGGTATCACCGGGGCCAAGCAGATTTTGGAAGGCAAGCACGGGATGGCGGCGGCAATGTCCACCGATTCCGATGTCAGCAAGCTGAACGATCGTCTGGGCACCCGTTGGGCCGCGATCGAAACATCCTATAAATGGCACGCATCCTGTCGCCACACCCACCCAGCAGCGGATGCTTTGCTGGCAGTCTTTGCTGAAACCGGGATCGACCCGGCTGACATCACTGCAATAACGGCCCACGTGCATCAGGGCGCGATTGACGTGCTTGGCCCGGTCACACAGCCCACAACCATCCATCAGGCGAAGTTCTGCATGGCCTCGGTTCTTGGACTGATCGCTGAGCATCGTATGGCCGGCCTGGGAGAATTCGACGCCCATGCACTGACCGACCCGAACGTCCGGCGCTTTGAAAAGATCGTCACGATGGAGCTGGACGCAGATATTGACGCCGCCTACCCGGCCCAGTGGATTGGCCGTGTCACGGTTCAAACCCGTGACGGCAAGCAGCACAGCGCGCGAGTTGTGGAACCCAAAGGCGATCCGGGCAATCCGCTAAGTTCGGATGAAATTCTGACCAAAGCACGCGACTTGTCGCGCTACGGCGGCAATGAACCCGAACAACGTGTCGATCAGTGGATCGACAATATCATGACACTTGAAAACCGGCCCGACTTTGCGCCGGTGTTTACCAGAAAATAGCCCTTTCACGAAATGTGGACGCAAAAACCGCGTCGCCCCTAATAAGAGAAAAACAAATGAAAACTGTAGCTTCCGACGAACATGATGACCTGCGCGACGCTCTGCGCTCGCTCTGTGCTGAATTTCCGGCAGAATACCACCGCAAGCACGGCGCTGCTGCGTCCTACCCAGAAGAATACATCAACGCCCTGACCGAAGCTGGCTGGCTGTCGGCGATGATCCCCGAAGAATTCGGCGGATCGGGCCTTGGTTTGACCGAAGCCTCGATCGTGATGGAAGAAATCAACCGCTCGGGCGGAAACTCGGGCCATTGCCACGGTCAGATGTATAATATGAGCACCCTGCTGCGCCACGGCTCTGACGCGCAAAAGGCCCGCTACATGCCCGGCCTAGCCAGCGGCAAACTGCGTCTGCAATCCATGGCCGTGACCGAGCCGACAACCGGCACCGACACCACCAAGCTAAAAACCACAGCCGTGCGCGATGGCGATGATTACATCATCAACGGCCAAAAGGTGTTCATCAGCCGGATACAACATTCCGACCTGATGATCCTGCTGGCCCGCACCACGCCGCTGGCCGAGGTTAAGCGTAAATCCCAAGGTCTGTCGGTGTTCATCGTTGATATTCAGGAAGCGATGCAAAACGGCATGTCGCTGAACCCGATTGCCAATATGGTCGGCCATGAAACCAACGAAGTGTTTTTTGACGACCTGCGCATCCCTGCCGAGAACCTGATCGGTGAAGAGGGCAAAGGCTTTCGCTATATCCTTGACGGGCTGAACGCCGAGCGCACGCTGATTGCCGCTGAATGTATTGGTGACGGGTATTGGTTCATGGAAAAGGCCACCAACTATGCCCGCGAACGGATCGTATTTGATCGCCCGATCGGACAAAATCAGGGGGTTCAGTTCCCGCTGGCCCGCGCATTTGTCGCAATTGAGGCCGCCAACCTGATGCGGTTTGAGGCTTGCCGCCGCTTTGACGCCCATGAAGAGTGCGGCGCACAGGCCAACATGGCCAAACTGCTGGCCGCAGACGCATCCTGGGCCGCTGGCAACGAATGTTTGCAAACCCACGGCGGCTTTGGCTTTGCGCAGGAATATGACGTTGAACGGAAATTCCGCGAAACACGACTGTTTCAGGTCGCGCCAATCTCAACCAACCTGATCCTGTCTTATGTGGCCGAACACATCCTTGAACTGCCGCGGTCGTTCTGATCGAGATGGCGCAAGGAATGGATAAAAACCTGCCGGAACTTTCATTTCCATTGTTTGTTCCGGGCGATCGCCCGGAAAGGTTTGCCAAGGCTCAGAACGCGGGCACTGACACGGTCGTGATTGATCTGGAAGACGCGGTTGCACCTGAAAACAAGGTGGCCGCGCGCGATGGATTGCTGGGGAATTTCAGCGCCCACGATGATGTGCAAACGGTATTGCGCATCAACGGGGCCGATACCCAATGGTATGCCGGTGATCTGGCGGCAGCCGCCGCACTTGATATTGACGCGGTGATGTTGCCCAAGACCGAAAGCGCGGATGAATTGGTCGCAACGCGCGCCAAAATTGGTGCTGGTCGGGCTATTTATGCATTGATCGAATCCGCCGCCGGGCTGGCAAACCTGCGCCAGATCGCCCCCGCTGCGGATCGCCTCGTGTTCGGCTCGATTGATTTCTGCGCCGATGTTGGCATGGCCCACACCCGCCGCGCCCTGTTAAGCGCACGCAGCGAGGTTGTGCTGGCCGCGCGTCTTGCCAACCTGATGCGCCCCTTGGACGGTGTCAGCACCGAAATTCGCGACGCCGATCAGATAAAATCAGACGCGATGCACAGTCAGGAAATGGGTTTTGGTGGCAAGCTGTTGATCCACCCGACCCAAATTAATGCGGCTAAACAGGGCTTTGCACCAACGGACGAAGAACTGACATGGGCAACGGGCGTGTTGCAGGCATCCAGTGACGGGGGTGCAGCAACCTTTGAAGGGCAGATGGTGGACGTGCCGGTGCTTGCGCGGGCCCGCGCAATACTCAAACTACAAAAGGACCTGACATGAGCGACGTTGACATTGAGCATCTGGCGACTTGGATCGGCAATACCGAAAGCCACAGCGAAGTCATCAGCCCCGGTTTGATCGAGCGGTTTCGCGCAACTTTCGACGCCCATCTTTGGCAACAGGACGCAGACATTGCGCCCCTAGGCCTGCATTGGTGTCTGGCGCCGCCAGCCGTCGTTGATGGTGCGCTGGGGCCGGATGGCCATCCGGCGCGCGGTGGGTTTTTACCACCTGTGCCGCTGCCGTCACGGATGTGGGCGGGAGGCGAATTATCGTTCAAATCACCACTGCGTGCAGGCGATATGGTCACGCGCAATTCTAAAATAACCGACGTAAAAGCCAAGACCGGCAAAAGCGGTGCGTTGGTTTTTGTGACCGTGGAACACACGATTATGGTCGGAGACCGGCTGGCGATCAGCGAGCGTCAGGACATCGTTTATAAGGGCAATGCACCAAAACTTGCAGCATCAAACGTACCGGCAGCGACGGGCCAAGCCGCCCATCAAATGGGACCGGTCCAACTGTTCAGATATTCCGCAATGACCTTCAACGGACATCGCATTCATTATGACCGGGACTATGCGCAAAACGAAGAAGGCTATCATGATCTGGTAGTCCACGGCCCACTTCAGGCAACGCTTTTAATGCATAATGCGGCGCGCCAGCTTGACGGGATGCCGGGGCGCTTTTCCTACCGGGGCCTTGCGCCGTTATTCGCCAATCAGACTTTTGACGTCAACACCGAAACGAAGGATGGCAGCAGGCTGGTTTGGGTCGAAAACCAGTTCGGAAAAACCACAATGAAAGCAGATTTCCTATAATAATCTGCACCTTACACCGGCCACTTCATCCGATTTTACAACCCAAACGAAATTACGTTTTACGCGCTTCAAAATAAGTTAACATTCTGGGATTGCAGGAGACTTCAGATTTTTGATTTAAAACCCCGATCCGGCCCGCCTCCGCGCACCACGGACTGTGCGCCGCACGAGCAGGTTGACCAAAATTCACCGCTTGCAATACACGAAGCATTTAAGGCCCGCGCCTTTGATTTTCCGTTTGTTGAGCGTCGTGCATCAATGATCTCTGTTCCCGGTGCCGAGGCCCTGTGCCTGAAGCGTGAGCACGCGCATGGATGCCGAGAATCCTTTATGATCGGAACCGAGTTTGCACATGTGCATCCCGCCTATGACGGCAGTATGCACCTGATGTTGCCGAGCGTTTGCGTACGCGACTTACTTGCCAAAGGATGGGGTGAGCCGCATCCGATGGTCAAAACAGGCCTAGTTTCAGATACCGCCGTCATGGCCTTTGCGCCCCGCGACGAGGACGAGATTGAAACTGCGCTGATGCTGTTAGCAACATCCCACGCATTCGCCAGCGACAAGCTGGAAAACCCCGGGTTTGTCAGAATTTAAATGGCCGACAGCGCGCCAGCAGATTACATCCGCTTGGCGACCTCTTCCAACATCACTTCGGTTGCGCCACCGCCAATGGCCTGCACCCGCGCGTCGCGCGACATGCGTTCAACCGGCGTTTCGCGCATATAGCCCATACCGCCGTGAAACTGAACACAGTCATAAAGCACGCTGTTCACCAGCTCGCCGCAATAGGCTTTGACCATCGAGACTTCGCGCACGCAATCGCGCCCGGCGCAATCAAGACGGGCGGCATGATAGACCAGCTGACGCCCCGCTTCGATCCGTGTCTGACAATCCGCCAAACGCAGGCGCAGCGCCTGTTTGTCCCATAGAACGCCGCCAAATGCTTTGCGGTCACGCACATATTCCAGCGTCAAATCAAGCGCTTTTTGCGCCTCGGCCACGGCCATTGCGCCCAGAACGGTGCGTTCGTTCTGAAAGTTCTTCATCACCGAATAAAAGCCGCGATTAACCTCGCCCAGAATGTTCTCGGCAGGCACGCGCACGTCTTCAAGGATCAGCTCGGCGGTATCTGAACATAGCCAGCCGGTTTTGTTCAACGCCCGGCCAACCGAGAAACCCGGCGTGCCTTTTTCGATCGCAAACATCGTGATCCCGCGTGAGCCCTTGGCGTCCGGATCAGTTTTTGCACCGACAAAATAGATGTTGGCATGCACCCCGTTGGTAATGAACATCTTGGTGCCATTCAGCACCCAATCGCTGCCGTCCTTCACTGCCCGTGTGCGCATACCGGCCACATCTGACCCCGCGCCGGGTTCTGTCACGGCAACGGCGCAAATATGTTCGCCACTGTTTAACGCAGGCATCCAGCGCGCAATCTGTTCGGGTGTTCCGGCGTTTTGCAAGTGCGGCGACGCCATATCCGTATGCACCAGAACTGCTGCGGAAAATCCGCCAAATGTTGAACGCCCGACCTCTTCGGCCAGAACGACACTGGCCATCGTGTCAAGCTCGGCCCCGCCGTGTTCGGCACCATAACGCATTCCGAAAAAACCCAACTCACCCATCCGGCGCAGGGTCTCGCGTGGGATCATTCCGGCTTCTTCCCAAGAATCCCCATTTGGCACGACTTCGGTATCAATAAAGCGCCGTATCTGGGTGCGGATCATCTCCATCTCTTCGGAGAACGGGCTGGTGTTTGTTGTATCGGTCATGTCTCGTCCTTTGGATCTATGCGTATAAGGGGCGCGCCGCCGGCGACGTTATCGCCTTGCGCGCAGAATATTTCGGCGATGGTGCCGGTGGCCGGGGCGGCCAGACTTTGCAGCAGTTTCATCGCTTCCAGAACGACCAGAGTGTCACCGCGATTGACCTGCTGGCCCTGTGTTATGTTTATTTCGACAACCGCGCCGGGCATGGGCGCGCTAAGCAAATCGTCGCTCGCGCCACCATCACCCCCGCCTTGCACAAGATGGCGATCTTCAAGCGTGGCAACGGGAACCTGAAAAGCCCCACCCTGCCCGTTGATATACACGCACCATTGCCCGTCACGGCGCTCAAAATGAACGGTGCGGGTAATCGGCTCGCCGTTGAGCGTGGCGTTAAAGCGGGTATCGTTAAGGCTGGAATGCTGAAAGTTGACCGGGTCGTCGTCGCCATCCGTGACTTCAATATCCGGCCTCCGACCGGCGACGGAAATAACAGCCCCCTCGCCATCCCAATAGCTTGCGGTCCCCTTATCGGTCAGGCGCCAACTGCCCAAGGATTGCCAAGGGTTAGTCGCCAGTGCCGTTTGCGACAGATGAAGATGCAGCGCCAAGGCGGCCAAGGCTCGTGTCTGCGGGTCCGGTTCTGGTGCAGCCCAGCCATCCGGGAACATTGCGTCCAGCCCACTGGTGAAATGGGTCACGTCCACAAAATCAGGATGGCACAAAAGTTCGCGCTGATAGGACAGGTTCAACCCAACACCGCCGGTGGCAAAATCATCGATCCCCTGCACCGCGCGCCCAATGGCACTGGCGCGGTCGGGCGCATGGGCGATCAGTTTGGCGATCATGGAATCGTAGTGATGCGAGATGTCGCTGCCCTGCCCGACGCCGCTGTCCAGACGCAGGCCCGGGCCTTGGGGCGGTTGCCAAAGCGACAGAGTGCCGGTTTGGGGCAAGAACCCCTCGGCCGGGTTTTCGGCGGCGATACGCACTTCGATAGCATGGCCATCGCAGGGTATCTGATCCTGCGTCATGGTCAGC
This sequence comes from Marinosulfonomonas sp., assembly GCA_019090885.1. Classification (GTDB taxonomy): domain Bacteria; phylum Pseudomonadota; class Alphaproteobacteria; order Rhodobacterales; family Rhodobacteraceae; genus NORP110. The sequence continues at coordinate 13,465 of JAHRVC010000088.1, read as the reverse complement.
GCCGCGCCCTGCGCAATCCGCAATTGCCAATCAATCAGGTCGATGCCCGTGATAGCTTCGGTCACCGGGTGTTCGACCTGAATACGTGTGTTCATCTCAAGGAAATAAACCGCTTGATCGGCTGGATCATAAAGATATTCGACGGTTCCAGCGGAACGATAATTGATCGCCTTACCAAGGCCAACCGCGGCATCCAGCATCACCTGCCGCGCACCTTCGGGCAGATCGGGCGCGGGTGCTTCTTCGATCAGCTTCTGGTGGTTGCGTTGCAGCGAACAGTCGCGATCCCACAGGTGCAAATGATTGCCATGGGTGTCGCCCAGAACCTGCACTTCGATATGGCGCGCGCGGCCCAAATAACGTTCAAGGAAAACTGTGTCATCCCCAAACGCGCCCTTGGCTTCGGTGCGTGCCGATGCGATGGCCTGCGCGGCATCCCCCAGATCTTCAACCAGCCGCATTCCGCGCCCGCCACCGCCAGCACTAGCCTTGACCAGAAACGGCACGCCGAGTTTTTCCGCCGCCGCCAAAAGCGCGGCGTCAGACTGATCGTCACCACGATACCCCGGCAGCGTTGGCACACCGGCATCTTCGGCTGCGGCCTTGGCCGTGATTTTGGAGCCCATTACCCGGATCGCTTCGGACGTCGGGCCAACATAGACCAAACCCGCGGCCTCAACCGCTGCAGCAAATTCGGGATTCTCGGACAAAAACCCATAGCCGGGGTGGATCGCGCCTGCGCCACTGGTGCGCGCCGCGTCCAGAATGGCTTCAATCTTCAAATAGCTTTCAGCGGGAGACGCCGGACCGATGCAAATCGCGTGATCGGCCTCGGCCACGAACAGAGCATCCCGGTCAGCTTGCGAAAACACCGCAACCGTTTCCAGACCCAACCTGCGGCAGGACGCCTGAATACGGCGGGCAATCTCGCCCCGATTGGCGATAAGAACGCGTGAAAAACTCACTTTTGACGCCAGCTTGGTTTGCGTTTCTCTATGAAACTGTTGATGCCTTCGCGCCCTTCCTCGGTCTCCCAAGCGTCCGCCAGACTGTCAGCGGTATAGATCATGTTGTCGGGCAGATCATGGCTGTCCACATAGGCGATCAGCCGTTTGGTGGCGGCAACTGCGCCGGGTGCGGCCTGAAGATGGGCGTTCACGACGACCTCAACTGCGGCGTCCAGATCATCGGCCACCTCGGTCAGCAGACCGATTTTTTCAGCCCGAGAGGCGTCAAACAACGCGCCCGACAGCATCGTTTCGCGCGATGCGGCTGCGCCAATCCGCTTGACCACATAGGGCGAGATATTGGCCGGCAAAAGCCCCAGCCGCACCTCGGTCAGACCAAATTTTGAATGCGCGGCACCGATCGTATAGTCGCACACCGAAACCATGCCGACGCCACCGCCATAGGCCGGGCCGTTGATCCGCCCGATCAGCGGTTTGGGCATTTCATTAAGTGCCTTAAACATCGTTGCCAACGTGCCGCTTTGGGCGATCCGTTCGGCACGGTTCTTGTCAACATTGGATGCAAACCAGTTAAAATCACCGCCCGCACAAAAGCTTTTGCCAGCGCCCGTCAGGATAACAATGCGCACCGCGTCATCGGCCCCAAGATCATTGGCTGCCTGTTCCAGCTCGGCAATCATCGTGGCGTCCAGCGCGTTGTGCTTATCAGCGCGGTTCATCATCAGCGTGGCAACGCCACGGGCGTCAATCTGCACATCTAGGGTTTCATAGGTCATGGTCTGCCTCACATTCTGAATACGGGGGTGTGGCGGGTTTGCTCTGGCACGGTGGTGACCAGTGACAGGCAGAGGCCCAGAATATCGCGGGTCTGGGCGGGCTCGATCAAGCCATCGTCCCACAGACGCGAGGTTGCATAATAAGGATCCGACTGCTCGCCGTATTGCGCGCGAACCTCGGCTTCGATGCGCTCAAGGTCGGCGTCCATCCCCTCGCCACCTTTCTGGCGACGCAGCTCCATCATCACGTTGGACGCGATATCTGCCGACATTGTCGCCAGTTGCGCTGTCGGCCATGCAAACAGAAAGCGCGGCCCAAATCCGCGCCCGCACATGCCATAGTTCCCAGCCCCATAAGAGCCACCGATGATGACGGAAATTTTCGGAACCTTGGCAACCGACATGGCATAGACCAACTTGGCGCTGTTCTTGGCGATGCCGCCGCGCTCAGCCTCGGTTCCAACCATAAAGCCGGTGATATTGTGCAAAAACAGGATCGGGATATTGCGCTGATCGCACATCGACACGAATTGCGCGCCCTTCAGCGAGCTTTCCGAAAACAACGCGCCGTTATTGCCGATGATACCAACGGTGTGGCCGTGGATGCGCGCCGTGCCACATACTAGCGTTTCGCCCCATTCCGGTTTGAATTCACGAAACTCGCCCGCGTCGATCATCCGGATCAAAACTTCGCGCACGTCATAGGGCTGCTTGCGGTCGGCACTGAGCACGCCAAGAATTTCGCTTGGGTCATGCAGCGGCGCTTGCGGCGCATTCGCCAGCGGCGCGGGGCGCTGAAAATTAAGGTTCGCCACGATGTCGCGCATCAGCGCCAAGGCGTGATGTTCGTCCTGCGCCAGATGGTCGTTCACGCCCGAAACATAGGTGTGCATTTCAGCGCCACCAAGGGTGTCACCATCCACTTCTTCGTTGATCGCAACCTTGACGATCGACGGGCCACCCAGATGAATGCGGGCCTGATCGCGCACCATGATAACCTCATCCGAAAGGGCCGGAATATACGCCCCGCCCGCCGTGCAGCCGCCAAATACGGCCGAGATTTGCGGCAAGCCGGATGCCGACATATTGCACTGACGATGAAAGCTGTTGCCAAAGTGGCGGGCGTCGGGAAAGACCCGGTCCTGTTCCGGCAGATAGGCCCCACCACAGTCGACCAGATAAAGGCAGGGCAGCCGATTTTCAGCGGCGATTTCCTGGGCGCGAATATGTTTTTGCACCGTCTCGTGGTAAAAAGAGCCACCCTTCACCGTCGCGTCATTGGCAATCACCATACATTGTGTGCCATGCACCACACCAACACCGGTCACGATGCCCGCGCCGGGAACCTCGCCGCGGTATTGGCCGTAGGCGGCCAGCGTGGACAGTTCCATAAACGCGGTGCCCGGATCGACCAGCAGGTCAATGCGTTCGCGCACCAGCAATTTGCCGCGCGAGCGATGACGCGCCACGATCTCGGGTCGGCCACCGGCGGCGGCCTGAGTTACGCGCTGGCGCAGGGTTGTAACGCCAACCTCCTGTGCTTGTTGGTTTGCAACAAAGCTTGGAAGGGCCGGGTTCAGGGCAGATCGTAGTGTTGCCATCGTCGCCTCAGAGGATAAAACCACCGCCGCAAATAACATGCTGGCCGGTGATATAATTAGATTCAGGCGTGCAGAACAGATAGACCGCGCCTGCTGCCTCTTGTGGCGAACCAACCCGCCCCAGCGGAATCGCGGTTTCCATCTGGGTTAACAGATCGGGGCTGACGCCAACGCGGATGTCTTTGCCTTCCACCTTGATCGTGCTGTCGCCCTTGGCGCTGCCTTCGGTCAGACGGGTGCGGATAGGACCAAAGGCCACCGCGTTCACGTTCACCTTATAGCGGCCCCATTCCTTGGCCATCGCCTTGGTCAGCCCCAAAATACCTGCTTTGGCGGCAGAATAGTTAATCTGACCAGCATTACCGCCGGTTCCCGCGATTGAGGATATGTTCACCACCTTGCGGAATATTTCCTGCCCGGCTGCGGCCTCGGCCTTGGCTTTTTCGCGAAAAACCGGCGCGGCGGCGCGCATGATCTGAAACGGTGCTGTCAGATGCACGTCGATGATCGCGTGCCATTGCTCATCGGTCATTTTCTGAACGACACTGTCCCAAGTGTAACCGGCATTGTTGATGATGATATCCAGCCCGCCAAAATTTTCGACCGCAGTGCTCACAAACCGGTCGGCAAAGCCATCTTCGGTGACAGAGCCAGCACAGATCGCCGCCTGCCCGCCAAGATCATTAATCGCGGCTGCGGTTTCTTCGGCCGGGCCTGCGTCCAGATCGTTCACCACAATCCGCGCGCCTTCGGCGGCAAGTTTCAGCGCAATCTCGCGCCCGATGCCCCGGCCCGAGCCGGAAACCAGTGCAACTTTTCCATCAAGGTTTGCCAATTGAATATCCTTTCGCGAGCGCCTTAAACGGCCTCATATAATGTCACGACGCAAGCGCCACCAAGGCCAAGGTTATGTTGCAGCGCCAGTCGCGCGCCATCAACCTGACGTGCATCGGCGGTTCCGCGCAACTGCTGAACCAATTCGGTGCATTGCGCCAATCCGGTGGCCCCCAGCGGGTGGCCCTTGGACAGCAGGCCGCCCGACGGGTTGGTGACGTATTTACCGCCATAAGTATTGTCGCCGTCGGCCACAAATTTAGCGGCATCACCACGCGCGCACAGACCCAAAGCCTCATAGGTAATCAGCTCATTATGGGCAAAACAATCGTGCAGCTCGACCACGTCGACGTCCTGGGGGCCAATACCGGCGGCCTCAAAAACCTGACGCCCAGCCTCTTTGGCCATCGAATACCCAACGACTTCGCGCATGTCGCCCGCATCAAAGGTTGCAGGGCCATCGGTTGTCATTGCCTGTGCTGCGATCCGCACCGTGGCGTTCAGCCCATTACGTTCGGCAAATTCCTTAGTGCAGACAATCGCCGCCGCCGCCCCGCAGGTTGGTGGGCAGGCCATCAGACGCGTCATAACGCCGGGCCAGATCAGCTTGTCTGCCATAACTTCTTCGGCCGTCACTTCCTTGCGAAACAACGCCACCGGGTTGTTGGCCGCATGACGGCTGGCCTTGGCGCGGATCTGTGCGAACGCCTCCATCGGGGTGCCAAATTCATCCATATGCGCCTTACCTGCCCCGCCGAAATAACGCAGCGCCAGCGGCAGGCCATTATCCCCGACCAGATCGTCGGTGGCGTCGTCGAATTTCTGAAACGGGCTGACCCGATCCTCAAACACAGCACCGATCGCGCCGGGCTGCATCTGCTCAAAGCCAACAGCCAAAACACAATCCGCAGCGCCGCCTTCGACAGCTTGGCGTGCCATGAACAGCGCGGATGATCCGGTAGAGCAGTTGTTGTTGACGTTGATGATTGGAATTCCCGTCATCCCCACCTGATACAGGGCCTTTTGGCCGCAGGTGCTGTCGCCATAGACGTAGCCCGCATAGGCCTGCTGAATTTTATTATAATCCAGACCAGCATCCGCAAGGGCCGTGCGTGTAGCAGTAGCTGCCATCACATCATAGCTTTCGGACGCACCGGGTTTTTGAAACGGGACAACACCCACTCCGACGACATATGCCTTGTTGCTCATATCCAGTGCCTTTCAAAAAGTGGTGCGCGGCCAATCCGGCGCCTGCAATTGTAAATCTAACAAGCGTTAGAATCAAGCCATCTTTCCCGACAATCATCCATGTGTGGGTTACCGCGTCCAACTTGAACTCGTTTCTAACATATGTTTGATTAAATGCGGAACAAAGGCATTCACCTATGACAACAGAGCGACGCTACAGCAAAGATTTGATGGCCGGACAGGTGGCGCTGGTTACCGGCAGCGGGTCCGGGATGGGCCGCGTTACAGCGATTGAAATGGCCGCCAGTGGGGCCAAAATGGCGCTGTTTGCGCGCCGCCGCGAACCACTGGAAGAAACCGCCGAAATGATCCGCGCCGCTGGCGGTGAAGCCTTTGTCGTGACCGGCGACACCCGCGACGAGGACAGTATCGAAGCGGCAATGATCGCGATCAAGGATCACTACGGCCGGTTGGATGTACTGGTTAACAACGCAGGCGGGCAGTATATCGCCGCCGCCCGCGACATTACCAACAAGGGCTTTGAGGCAGTTATTCGCAACAACCTGATCGGCTCTTGGCAGATGACCCGCGCGGCGGCGGATCATTTCATGTTCGAAAATGGTGGCTCGGTGGTGTTTGTCACCGCAATCACCCGCACCGCACTGACCGGATTTGCCCATACGGTTGCCGCCCGCGCCGGGGTGACCGGGATGATGAAAACCCTTGCCGCTGAATGGGGCGAATACGGTATCCGCCTGAACTGCGTGGCACCCGGCACCGTCAAAACCGAAGCGCTTGGCCATTATCCAATTCCACCAGAGCGGTGGAAAGAACTGAACCGTTCGGTTCTGAACCGTCTGGGCTCGCCCGAGGATGTCGCAGGCACGATCATTTTCCTCGCCTCCACACTGGGCGGTTTCATTACCGGCGAAGACTGGTATGTGGATGGCGGAGAAACCCTGCACATGGGCCATGACGCACGCGACATGATCAACCCGGAAATGTTTGAGAAACGAGAACGCGGCGACGGATCAGAATAATCCGCCCGCCCCGACTGCATTTAACTTTAGGAGCATGAAATGGCCCAGCCAATCGTCCTTGTGGACATCAAAGATCGCATCGCAACCGTCACCCTGAACGATCCCGACCGGCGCAACCCGATCAGCGGCATGGAAATGATCGAAGGCCTGCTTGCCGCCTTTGCAGAGGTCGAGGCCAACCCGGATGTCAGCGTAATGATCCTGACCGGTGCCGGTTCTGCATTTTGCGCCGGTGGCGACATCAAGGAAATGGCCAACCCCGACGGCGCGTTTCGCAAATCGCCGCTGGACGCTGCCGAAGGATATATCAACGGCATCCAACGCCTGCCAATCGCGCTTTATAATATGGACATTCCGACCATTGCCGCGATCAACGGCCCGGCTATTGGCGCGGGCTGCGACCTGACAATGATGTGCGATATGCGGGTGGCATCGGATCGGGCGAAATTTGGCGAGGTTTTTGTAAACCTCGGCATTATTCCCGGCGATGCGGGCAGTTGGTTTATGCTGCGCCGACTTGGACACCAGAAAGCGGCTGAACTGACCTTTTCGGGTCGGGTTATCGACGCTGCCGAAGCGTTAGAAATGGAAATGGTTCTGGAAGTGGTGCCGCACGACGACTTGATGGAAAAGGCCCGCGAGCGCGCCGCCGTTATCGCCGCCAAGCCGCCACGCACCATCCGCACCGCCAAGCGCCTGTTGCGCAACGCCGAACGCATGGACCTGCCAGATTTCCTTAACACAGCGGCTGCTTTTCAGGCGCTTATGCATCAAACCACCGATCATCACGAGGCGCTGGCCGCCTTCCTTGAAAAACGCGCGCCCAACTATACGGGCAATTAGGACAGCCGGAATATGACTGATATCAAGGATGACGAATGGATTGCGCAGATGGCCACGCTTTGGCAAACGCGCAGCAAGGGGCTGATCCACGGACTGAACCTGCAAGTAGAACGGGCCAACCGTGAGGGCGTGCGCATGCGCATGCCCTTCAATCCGAATTTTTGCGCTGATGAAGCCGAAACGTTGCTACATGGGGGCGTGTTAACCTCGCTGCTCGACAGTGCCTTTGGGTTATCAATTTTTCTGGCTGTGGGTGAAATTCAGACAATGGCGACGCTGGATTTACGGGTCGATTACCTGCGCCCTGCCAAGACTCGCTCTGATGTTATTGTCGAGGCGCAATGCCACCACCAAACCCGCCATATCGCCTTTGGCACAGGTCAGGTGATGTTTGACGGTGCCGAAAACGAAGTCGTCGCGCATGGAACAGCGACATTTGCGCTGACACGGGGCGATCAGGGCGCGGGCCACTGGTCGCTACGACCCAAAGACGGGAACGAAAAATGACCAAAGATGAGCTTCAGGCAATCTGCAATAAGATCCCGTATTTCCGGTTTCTGGATTTCACAATTGAAACTGCAGAACCAGATAGTGTCACCACAACCATGCCCTTTGCCGACCGCCATATAGGCAATCCAGAGGCCGAAAACTATCACGGCGGTATCGTGGCCAGCCTGCTGGAAGCAACCGCCGCGCTAAGCGTGTCTGACGACTGGGATGCGCACCCACCAAAACCGATCAACCTGACGGTGGACTATATGCGCCCTGCCCGCTCTGGCACGCTAAACGCCAAAGCAACCATTTCACGAAAAGGCCGCCGTATGGCCAGCGTGGCCACCGTGGCTTGGCAGGACAATGAAGACAAACCAGTCGCCAAGGGCCTGTTCCATTTCCTGCTGGTTTAAGGCGCACCCTACATATCATTGAAGCGGGGTTTGCGTTTTTCAGTAAACGCATCCATCGCTTCGGGGAAATCATGGGCGTTCATCATGATATTCTGTGCCCGTCCTTCAATCTCCAGCGCCTGCTCAAAGCCGGATTCAGCGGTTTCACGCATCACCCGCTTGGCACTCATCAGCGCGAAAAGCGGGTTGGCAGCGATCTCGCGCGCCAGCGCAATTGCGGTATCTTCGGTCTGACTTGCGTCAACGCACTCTTCGACCAGCCCCATATCATAGGCCTCCTGACCGCTGATTTCGCGCCCGGTGAACGCCAGTTTGCGAGCAGCGGCGGCACTTAATCTCTGTTGCAACAACCAACTGGACCCGGTGTCAGGAACGCCACCGATCTTGATGAATACCTGACAAAACCGCGCATCCTTGGCCGCGACAACCATGTCGGCACAAAGTGCCAGGCTCATCCCGCCGCCATAACAGACGCCATTTACCGCCGAGATCAGTGGCTTAGCGAAATTGAACGCAGCCCGTGCGCCCGAATTGGCAGTGTCGAGCAGTTTTTGCGTCGAGCGTGAACCCTTGGCAATTTCCGCGCGGAACCCGACCAGATCGCCACCACTGGAAAAATGTTCGCCGCCGGTCATTACCATGGCGCGAATTGTATCGTCTTCTCCGGCTGCGGCCAGCGTTGCTGCCAGCTCGCGCGCGAAATCCAAACTGTAGGGGTTTCGCCGATTAGGTTGTAAAAACCGCAAAACGCCCACACCCTTGTCCACTTCCAGCCGTAACAAATCGCTCATCAGACCCTCCAATCTTTATTATCAAATTTTTGCACGCCAAATGCGCCCATTATTCCGCCCCAAGCAGGGCTTCCAACTCATGCCGTTGCACCTTGCCCGACGTCGAGCGGCGAAAATCTTCAAGCGCAATTTGGCGCAAGTCTTTGGGCATTTTATATCCGGCAAGAAAGCCCCGGCAAAGCGCAACAACATCGTCCAGATCAAGCGGCTCTGACGCGGCGATAAAGGCCACCGGCACTTCGCCCCATTTGCCGTCTATGCGTTTAACCACCACAGCCTCATCAATGCGGGGGTCGGCCAGCAACACACGCTCAATCTCGGCCGGATAGATATTCTCGCCACCCGATTTTATCATGTATTTCGCCCGATCAACAAAGCTGATCGTGCCATCCGGGTTGCGCCGGAACAGATCGCCCATGCGAAACCAGCCGTCGGAAAAATCTTTCAAATTGGTGGCCTCATTGGCCCAATATCCCGAAAACAGCGTTGGCCCGCGCACCGCCATTTCTCCCGGTTCTCCGTCGGCAACTTCGATACCATCCTCGCCCAACAGGCGCACCTGACACATCGTGCTGATCGCTTTATCAAGGCTGAATTCAGCGGCCCCAACAGGGATCATTGCCGCCGTTGCCGGTGGCAGGCCGGTTTCCGTTGCCCCGAAAGAGTTGACATAGGGTGCATCCAACAATGCCGTCAATTCGGTGATCTCGCGGCGCGGAACAAGATCGGCCATCGCGCCGACACAAGCCACATTTGCATTGATCGGACCGCGCGAACGTAACTCTTCGATCAGCGCACCTATCGGGCCGGGCATCATCACCAGCCAACCAATCGAATGGGTTTGAACCGCATCTGCAATCGCGACCACATCCGCGCCGTCCACGACGACCACCGCACCGCCCGACATCAGCGTCGCAAGCAGTTGATCGGACGAGGCCATGTGATACATCGGAGCCCACGCCACAAAGCTATCGCCCCGGCGCACGCCGCAATCTATTTGCAGAGCCGCCATGCGGGCAATTTCGGCGCGGTGGCTGATCAATGCGCCCTTGGGCAGGCCCGTGGTGCCGCTGGTGTAAAGGATCAACAACCCGCTTTCCGGGTCCGCATCGCGGATCACATCGCCCGGTTCGGTGCTGGCAAGAGCGTTTTCATAATCAGGGCCAAGCGACAGGCTTTGCAGCCCTTCCGGGCAGGCATCTTCGAATGCTTCGCGGCTACGCGGGGATACCAGTGCCAGCACCGGGGCGACCAACGTCAGGCAATGCCCCAACTCCGCCGCCACCAGCCGCCAATTTTGGCAGGCAAGGATTGCACCACACATCGCGCAGGCCAGTTCGGCCTCGATATATTCAGGCCGGTTTTCTGACAGGATCGCCACCCGGTCCCCCGGCTTAACACCACGTGCGCGTAAAACAGCCGCCAATCGGCGGGCCCGATCCACAAGCGTGCCGTAGCTTTGAGCCTTGCCTTCAAATTCAATCGCAACGGCGTCTGGTTGCGCACGCGCACGTTCCAGAAATAAACCATGCACCGTAGCGAATGACGCCTGCGTTATCGGAACGCTGGCTTTTGAAAGCATCGGATTCATGCAGTTAAGTTCCGGTCCACACCGGCGCGCGTTTTTGGGCAAAGGCTTTGGGCCCCTCGATTGCATCCTGACTGGCATAGACCACCTCGTGCAACCGCTGGCCCTCTTTCAGCCCGGCCGCAACGCCCAGATCCATCGTGGCCCGCACGCTGGCCTTAGCGGCTGTAACTGATAGTGGCGCACCACTTGCAATACGGATCGCCAGATCAAGGGCGCGGGCGCGCACAGCATCGGGCGTGTCTTCCAGATAATTAGTAAAGCCGTATTCATGCAGCCGTTCAATCGGCATCAGATCACCAGTCAGGACAATTTCCATCAAGATCGGCTGGGGCAACATCGACAGTGCAGGTGCAGCCCAAGGCGTACCACGCCCGATCTTTACCTCGGTAATGCCAGCTTTGGTGCCTTTCAGCCCAACCCGCAGATCGGCCATCAGGGTCATCATCATGCCCCCCGCCATCAGCGATCCGGTCATCGCGGCGATGATCGGCTTGGGACAGGCGTGCATACGTTCATGGAACGGGTCGCGCATTTTGGAAAGAATGTCGACACCCTCGTCGCGGGCGACTTCGGTGGCTTCTTTCAGGTCCAGCCCGGCGCTAAAAACGCCGCAATCGGCAGAGGTGATGATGGCCACGCGAATGCTGTCATCTACGGCGATCTCATCCCAAGCATCAGCCAGCCCATTGGCAGCAGCAATTGAAAGAGCGTTCTTGCGGTGTGGACGGTCGATGGTGACGGTCGCGATGCCATCCTCCACAGACACAATGATCGGGGATTCTGACATACTTTTATTCCTGTAAATTTGTATCTCGGTTAAATATCCGAGGAGATGTCCGGGGCAGGACACGCCTGCCCCGGACAGTTTAAGGTCTTATTCCATCGAAAATTTGCTGGAACTTTCTTTGACAACTTCCCAAACAGCGTCGGAAAACGCACCGATCCATTCGGTCTGTGCGACCCAGGTTTTGCCGTCCCACATTTCGACGCGGGTTTTGCCGCCGCCGCCGTGATCCGAGCCGGTCACCGTAAGGGGTGCCATCAGACCGTTGGCGTCATAACCGACGATGCTTTCAAGGCCGGCCTTCATCGTTTCGGCTGTCACCGGGAAACCACCCTGCTCAACTGCCAGACGCGCACCTTCAAATGCTGCGGAATACATCGCAACCCCGGTGTTATAGTAAACGTCATTCAGCGCAGCGCGATCGCCGTTGCCTTTGCCGTTGTCATAAAGCTCGGAAATAATCTCGGCGATGATCGGAACGTCCTGACCACCGGCAACATTGGTTCCGCGCTTCAGACCAATAGCGGCCTCTGCACCGATGCTGGCGATGTCTTTTTCGTTCAGCCAGTTAACCGAGATGTATTTGGAAATCGGTATGCCATTGCGCTTCATTTCTTTGGCGGCAACAACATGCATACCAGCAAAAGCCCAGCTGATAATGTGATCGGGATTAAAGCGCCGGACCTGCGTCCAAGCAGACCCCTGATCGCTTCCCGGCAGTGGGAATGGGAACAAGCCAAGCTCAAACCCTTCTTTGTCGGCAATCGATTTCAGGATTTCAATCGGCTCTTGTCCGAACGGATAATCGACATAGAAAAACGCGACCTTCACGCCTTTCAGGCTGCCGCCATGCTGCAAACGGATATACTCGATATCGTTGACAACCTGACCCCAGTAAGTTGGTCCAACCGGGAAGACTTGGGTAAACACTTCACCGTCGATTGCATCAGAACGCCCAACCAAAGACTGCAAAAGAATGTTCTTATCTTTCATGATCCGCGGCAGCACAGCGATCGAAACCGGCGTGGACAGCGTATCAAATACAAAAACACCTTCGCGCTTAAGCTTTTCATAGCATTCAATGCCACGCTGCGGCTCGTTACCGTGGTCCTGCACGATAATCTCAACCGGATGGCCGTCGATGCCGCCCTTCATGTTGACAAGATCGGCCAGATCGCGCGCGCCCTGAATGATCTGCGGGGTCACGAACGTGTAGGATTTACTAAGGTCATAGCACATGCCGAATTTAATCGTGTCCTGTGCTGAGGCAGACGAGACTGTCGCCGTGCCGGCAAGGGCCACAGCGGCCACCTGCATCAGAATATTTGAAAGTTTCATTGGTTCCTCCTCTGGTGTTATGTGCAGAAACAGAGCGTCAGCTAAGCCAGCGTTTGCGCCTGCGGTAATGCTTGATGTCGTGAAAATTCTTGCCTTCGCCACCACCCAGATAAAATTCCTGAATGTCCGAGTTGGCTTTTAATGCCTCTGCCGTATCGTGCATCACAACACGGCCATTTTCGATCAGATAACCATGGGAAACGATTTCCAAAGCTGCCAGCGCGTTTTGTTCCACCAGCAAGATAGACACGCCCTGCTCGCGGTTGATTTTCTGGATGATGCCAAAGATTTCGGCCACCAGAAACGGTGCCAACCCAAGGCTGGGCTCATCCAGCATCAACAGGCGGGGTTGGGTCATCAAGGCGCGGCCGATGGCCAGCATTTGCTGCTCACCGCCAGACAGATAGCCCGATTGGGACGTTTTACGTTCGGCAAGGCGCGGAAAATAGTCGTAGATCCGCGCCTTTTCATCGTTAAGTTTCTGACGTGACATCGACACTGGCGCTGCCGCTTCCAGATTTTCGTCGGGGGTCAGATGTTCAAACACCCGCCGCCCCTCGATCACGTGACAGATGCCCATGCTCACACGGTCTTGCGGCGCAACATCGCCAATTATCTGGCCATCAAACTTGATTTCGCCACGACTGACACGGCCACGTTCAGATTTCAGCAACCCGCTGATCGCTTTCAGCGTCGTACTTTTACCCGCCCCGTTGGAGCCCAACAGCGCCACCATACCGCCACTGGGAACCTCAAGCGAAACACCCTTGATTGCCAGCAGAACGGAATCATACAGCACTTCGATG